>NZ_LIYL01000021.1:378413-431912 GCF_001278875.1 Lysinibacillus sp. FJAT-14222
AAAACAACTATACAGGGCAAAATCCAATCTAAAAAGCGTTTTGGAAAAAGCATTGGGAATCATGCCCCAGCCATGCTAGTGGAAATCATCCATCAAAAATTAAGTTACACAAAGCAAACGATACAGAAAGTAAATACGATAACCTTTAGAGCCAGTCAGTATAACCATATGACGGATCGTTATGAAAAGAAAAAACTCCATCAACGTTGGAGTCAAATTGGAAGTCATCTCGTACAACGAGATTTATATAGTGCGTTTTTACTGATGAATAGTGATACAAATTTACAGCAACCTAATCAAGACTTATGCAATAAAACGTTTACTACCTTTTTAGAGTTACACAATCAACATATAGAAGACTTGAAACAAGTAAAGAAAACATTCCCTCTTAGCATGGGTATCCAACAAATCAAGTGAGGGGTATTCCTCCGTAGGTAGAGCTACCTGCCTTCGTTAAAACTTATTGCCAACACAACATCGGTTGTGTAAATAAGAAAGTCTTATGGAACAGAGGATAAATCAAAGATGTTGTACACAGGACATGGCAACACCATCTGTGGAGAGCTTTGTAACGCTTCTCTTAAGTATATAAGAACCCCACTGCTTTAGCTGTGGGAGTAGTCAGATGTTGTTGTAATTGAAAGCAAGTGGTTAGAGACGATGAAAAATACGAAACTTTACTTATATGAGTTTGATAGTAATGGATTTACGCTACAAGATAAAAATGCTGGTTATTATACGAGTGAAACAACACAATATCCTATTGCTAAATTTGAAGTTGAAAATTTATTTGAAGAGATGTTTGAACGTAATGTTGAATTACGGGTAGTCGATAGCCTGTGGAACATCTATGATGAAATTCAAAAAACAACCTTGAATTGGTCGATGTGCAGAATGCGATTTGCACTACCAAGAAAATAATTAACAAAGCCTCGTAAACGCTACTATCGCGTGTACGAGGTCTTGTTTTACTTAGATAGTAACAGTTTGTACGAAGGGGGTACTCGTAATGTCAATCAATTCACTATCTTTATATGTAAATATATATTCATAGTTGGTTGTTTCATCCAGCATTTTCGGTAAGTAATATTTTAAATCTGCTATTCCTACATTTTTAGGATGGAAAATCCACGATAGATCTTTCCAATCTAAAATGCCTTCTGTGACTTTAATCGGTGTCACATAATGATAGGACTCTGGCAATTCAGCAATAAAAGCATACATACAGCCAAAGTCGGTCATTCCATCCGTCCATGTTATCTTTCCTTTGAATGTAATATCGTTCAGTACGATACCTGTTTCTTCCTTAATTTCTCGTAATGCACCTGCTAGTGGAGTTTCATTTTTCTCAATCTTTCCGCCAACCCCATTCCAAGCCCCCATCCATTCTGGAAAATCCCTATTTAGCAATAATATTTGGTCACCCTTTTTAAGAAAACAAATTGTAAATTTAACCAAGTCTTTTTCCTCCTTTTTAAATGGCAAAGCGAAAATCCAAGTATTTGAATTTGGCGGATTCCAGCCAGTACACTGACTCCATTTATCCGCTTTTCAAACTAATTCATATTTACCTTTATCGATAAATTCTTGTGTTTTTCAGCATGAGTTTATACAGAGCGTTAATTTTTACTCTAGTTAAAAGAAATGTAGATAAAAAAATAGTAGCACAAACCAGTCAAAAGGTTGTGCTACTTATAATAAAAAACGGTTTTAAAAAATCATATCAGTTAATATAAAAAGAAGTGTCGGCGCAAGTAAGCAACCTAAGCCCGTGTAAAATGTTGCCGTAACAGCACCATATGGAACAAGTTTTGGGTCTGTTGCCGCTAATCCTCCTGCTACACCTGAAGTAGTTCCCATAAGACCACCATATACCATGGCAGTTACAGGGTTATTCAAGCCGATATACTTCGCGACAAAAGGTGTACCAACCATCACTATTACAGACTTTACCAAACCTGCAGCAATACTAATAGCAATGACTTCAGAGCTAGCACCTAATGCTGCGCCTGTGACAGGACCTACGATATACGTAACTGTGCCCGCTCCAATTGTTGCTATACTTACGGCATCCTTGTAGCCAAAAGCAACTGCAAAAATAACACCGACTACAAAAGATAATACTACACCAATAAATAAGGAAAGGATGCCCCGAAGTCCTGCTTTTTTTATATCATCAAAGTTCGCCCCAAATGAGGTAGCGACAATAGCGAAATCACGAAGCATACTACCACCTAAAAAGCCTATACCCGCAAGAAAGCTAACATCTGAAAGCCCTTTCGATCCTCCAGTTGTAACGCCACCAATATAAGCTAAAATTAAACCAAGCACAATAGCGATAGCAGAGCCGTGAATAAGTCCCTTTGTTAATTTATTTGAGATTAAATAAGCTATCCACATAGTAATACCAACAATAACAAACGCTGTTACGAAACCATTATTTTCTAAGATATTCGTGATGATATCAGGCATCTACTTCGCCTCCAACTATTGAATTATTTGTTTGTACCATCGGCTTTTGCTTTCCGCTGAGTAATGGAACACAAATCCAACTTATAATGACAACAGCAATTCCTGCAATAATGGCTAATGGCCCACCTGTTAATGCACCTAGTACATTTTGGCTCGCTGCCATTGCAATCACGACCGGAATGTACATAGCGTTCCAAAAGCTTAAACCATCCTGAGCAGGTTTACTAATTTTCCCTGCTTTCACTAACTTATCGACCACAATAATTAGAAGTAGCATTGCCACTCCAACTCCGCCTACATTAGAGTCTATCCCCATTAGAGCTCCAATAAATTCACCGACAATCATTCCTACTAAATAACACCCCGCTAAAATAGCAACTCCATAGATGACCATTTTTCTCCTACACCCCTTTATGAAATAGTTGTGACCTAATATTTAAAATATTCGGTCGACTGTATTCTGAGATTATCATAATTTATCGAAAACAATAAATCAACTAGAAAAATAGTATAAAGTAGAAAATATACGCTTTTGTGATTGAAATCAATATCTGTATGTAGTATTATTTTGGTATACAGTCGACCATGTAGTTATATTTTTTAGTTAAGGGAAGTGGTTTTATGGAGTACTTTACAAATTTATTGGATAATGCCTTATCTAGAACAGTGGCACAAAAAATTATGGAGCAAATTTTAAATGGCGAATTGAAGCCAGGAGATCAAATTGTAGAGAGTACATATGCTGAAATGTTTAACACGAGCCGATCTCCTATTCGTGAAGCAATTTACTTACTCTCGACAGAAGGCCTTATTGAGCGAGTTCCTCGTAAGGGAGCATTTATCAAAGGTTACACACTTGCTGAGGTACAGGATTTACTAGATGTAAGGAATAGCTTAGAAATACTAGCAGCTCAGAGAATTAAAGAACCGCAAAAAAAGAAAACAATGCTTAATGACATGAAAAAAATAGTTAGAGACATGGAAAAGTGTTCAAATCAAATGGAATATACTCATTTAAACTATGCATTTCACTTTACACTCATTAAATTTAGTGAAAGTACAGTCATAGAAAGTGTTTATAGCAAAATCAGTCTACCGTTATTACGTATACAAGGTATTCATTTTTCTATCAATGACACCATGGAGAAATCTCGAAAAGAGCATCGTCGAATTTATGAGCTTTTAAAGGACAACCAATTGGATGAATTAATTTCTATTTTAAGAAAACATACAGAAGATGTTATTTTCAATGTGCGTAGACAAATTCTGTAAGGAGTGATGATTTTGCGGACTGCATTTTTATTTCCAGGTCAAGGTTCACAGTTTGAAGGGATGTTAGATTTCCTTCCAAATGAGCCTTGCGTGAAATATTTACTAGAACAAAGTAGTGATATTTTACAACAAACGGTTTCTTCATTGCACAGTAAAGAAGCGCTCGCAACAACTAAGGCTGTTCAACAATGTTTATTAATTTCCTCAGTAGCAACATACAAATTATTTGAGATTGAGGGGCTAATTCCTTCATTTGTTGCTGGACATTCGGTTGGAGCTTTTGGCGCTGCAGTAGCTGCTTGTGTATTAACGTTTGAAGAAGCATTGAGGTTAGTAACGTTACGGGGAGAATTAATGGAGCAAATTTGTAGTGACGGGTTTGGGATGGGGGTTGTCCTTGGTATGAATGAGCACGAACTTTTAGAGGTTACTGAACAATTTTTTCATGTGCATGACCCTGTTTATGTTTCGAATCGAAATGCCCCGTTTCAAATCACAATTTCTGGTTCGTTAAAGGGTTTAGAAAAGGTTATTAGTTATGTGAGTGCTCATGGAGCTAAATCTGCAAGTTTATTAAACGTCTCGACCCCTTCACATTGTCCGCTTTTTCAAGATGTTAGTAATCAAATGCTGGATGCTCTAAACAAAATTGAGTTAAAAAGACCGAAAATTCCGATTTCTAGCAACTTAAATGCACGTTTGTTGAAAACTACAGAGGCTATTAAAAGGGATTTGGCAGAAAGTATTTGTCATCCTGTTCGATGGCATGATGCTACAAGTGTTTTATATGAAAATGGTGCTAGGTTATTTATTGAAATGCCACCTGGTGACGTCTTAACAAAGTTAGCTACAAGTGCGTTTCAGGATGTTAGATCAATGTCCGTCAGCAAAAACGGAATCGAGGACTGTCTTTTTTTATTACAAAATTAACGTATAAACGTACAAGGGGTGTATGGAATGGTGTTGATTCATGAAAGTACTACAAGGAAATCTTGGACGACAAAGTTGGATGCAAAAAAAGAAAGGCTGAATAGTGTAAAAGATTTTGTAGATGGTGTAATGATACCCACTCATCGTATTGTTGATGCTTTAGAACGCCTTATAAAGCCTAGCGATCGTGTTGTATTGGAGGGGAATAACCAAAAACAAGCATCTTTTTTGTCACAAGCCTTGTCACAGGTAAGTCCTACGAAAGTGCATGATTTGCATATGATTATGTCAAGTATTTCTCGACCAGAGCATCTTGATTTATTTGAAGATGGTATCGCGAAAAAAATAGACTTTTCCTTTGCTGGGCCGCAAAGCTTAAGAATTTCACAAATGATTGAGGATGGGAAAATTGAACTGGGAGATCTTCATACTTATGTGGAACTTTATGGGCGATTATTTATCGATTTAATACCGAATGTTGCTTTAGTGGCAGCCGACAAAGCAGACCGTTTTGGTAACCTTTATACAGGACCAAATACCGAGGAAACACCAACTTTAGTAGAAGCGGCTGCCTTTCGTGATGGAATTGTCATTGCTCAGGTTAATGAATTAGTAGATGAATTGCCTCGTGTGGATATCCCTAGCTCATGGATAGATTTTATCGTTGTTGCAGATCAAGCATACGAATTAGAGCCTTTATTTACACGCGACCCAAGACATATTACTGATATTCAAATTTTACAAGCAATGATGGTAATTCGAGGTATCTATGAAAAGCACGGTGTTCAATCATTAAATCATGGGATTGGCTTTAATACAGCTGCTATTGAGCTCCTTTTACCGACCTATGGTGAACAATTAGGATTGAAAGGGAAAATATGCAAAAATTGGGTATTGAATCCTCATCCTACATTAATTCCTGCTATTGAATCAGGTTGGGTTGAAAGTGTTCACTGCTTTGGTGGAGAACTAGGGATGGAAAAATACGTTGAAGCTAGACGGGATGTGTTTTTCACAGGAAGGGATGGTAGTCTTCGATCCAATCGAACTTTAGCACAATTAGCAGGTCAGTATGCAGTTGATCTGTTTATAGGATCGACCCTCCAAATGGATGCATTAGGGAATTCCTCTACAGTTACAAAAGGACGTGTTGCTGGATATGGTGGTGCACCAAATATGGGACATGATCCAGGGGGAAGACGTCACTCCACAGAGGCTTGGAAAAATATGATGACATCAGATGATCCACTTGCACGAGGTAAAAAGCTAGTTGTACAAGTTGCTGAAACTTTCCAGGATGCGAACACACCTGTATTTGTTGAATCATTGGATGCTATTACTGTAAAGGATCAAGCGAAATTAGCAGTGGCTCCTGTAATGATTTACGGTCAGGACGTTACACATGTAGTGACAGAGGAAGGAATTGCGTACTTGTATAAAACAGATAGCTCTGCGGAAAAGCATGAAATGATTGCTTCCATCGCAGGTGTTACACCAATTGGTATGAAACATAACCCGAAATCATCATCACGCTTACGAGAAAAAGGATTAATTGCGTTACCTGAGGATTTAGGCATTCGAAGAGCGGACGCTAAACGTTCCTTATTAGCGGCTAAAAACATTGATGAACTTGTGCAATGGTCTGGTGGGTTGTATACACCACCAGCAAAATTCAGAAGTTGGTAAAGAAGCTTTCAAGGGGGCATCTATGATCGATAAACAATATTTTGCAGAAACTTTAGCAAAAATGGCTGTTTCATCTTTAATTGAAGAAGTATCACTGACCCCAAAACCTGGATTAGTCGATGAAAAAGATGAAGGAGCACATCAAGATTTAACTTTTCATATGATGATTGGCTCAGCGCAGTGCTTAAAAAATACTTTTTATGAGATGGCTATGGCTGCTTTCGTCGAAGGTCCTTCTCAAACGTTACGTGAAAAAATTGGAGAAATAGGGCGTAGAGGCGAAAATACTATGTTTCAGTATACAGATGGTGTGAATACCCATAAAGGTGCTATTTGGTCATTAGGGTTAATTACAGCCGCAGCAGCAATTCACGGTGGCATGGCGGATGAAGAAACAATTTGTTTTACAGCGGGAAGGATTGCTCAATATGAAGATCGTTTTATCCCACACAATATTACGAATGGGATGAAAGCCATTCATGAATACGGCATTAATGGCGCAAAGGTAGAAGCACAATTAGCATTTCCGCATATTCGAAAATATAGTTTACCAATGTTGAAGGCTACCATTCATACCATGAGCTATGAACAAGCTAAGCATTTTACTTTGCTGTCACTTATAGCACAGCTAGATGATACATGTATTCTTCATCGAGGTGGAATAGAAGGATTAAACTATGCTAAAAAACAGGCAAAACAAATAATAGCTTCTAGTAATTTACATGAGCTCGAACATATGAATCAAAATTTTATAGCCCGCAATTTATCACCAGGTGGTAGCGCAGACTTACTAGCAGCAACAATATATTTACTTAAGATAAAAAAATGGTCAACAAATAGTTTATTGAAGGGGCAATTCCAAGCAACACATTGAACATAAAAAGGGGTGTTTTTATGGAAAAGTTAGTCTATTCATTTCCTGCAACTAAAGTAGTTGAACAGCGTGCACACGTTGGTGTTGTAGGCTCTGGTGATTTGGAAATTTTAATTGAGCCAACTAATAATCTAGAAACAGTTGTTGAAATCCGAACAGGTATTACTGGGTTTGGAGAAACATGGCGAAAAGTAATCGAACGTTTTGTTAGTCAAAATGATGTATCTGCACATATTACGATAAATGATTTTGGGGCAACACCTGGTGTAGTGTCCATTCGATTAGCACAAGCACTGGAGGTGAGTAAAAATGCTTAATACATTAACAACTAGTTTAGTAGAGACCAATGCTCGTGAACGTGCATTTTCCATTCTAGATATAGGCTATGAAATTTTAGGACCTTTTGATCGTTTTGAATCTCCGCATTTAACTGCACAAAATATTGTCCCTCAATATGATGATGGCATGATTATTGTGAAGGGAACCCTCGATGAGAAACAAGCTGTCGTTATTTCAATCGAAGGGAGCTTTCAAGGTGGCGGTATAGGAGAAGTATCAGGGGCAAAGCTAGCTGGTACATTGGAGAAAATTTTAGCTGAATGTAAAAATGGACAACTTATTTATCCAATAATTATTTATGATACAGGAGGTGTTCGTTTACAAGAGGCAAACTATGGCCTGTTATCAATTGCTGAAATCAGCTCTGCTATTGTAGAGCTTCGCAATTATGTTCCGGTAATCGGAATTATCCCAGGGAAAATTGGATCATTTGGAGGGATGTCCTTAACAGCTGGATTATGTAGCGCACTTATTATGACACGAGAAGGGCGTTTAGGGATGAATGGACCTGAAGTTGTTGAACAAGAGGCAGGCATCAGAGAGCTTGATGCAAAAAACAAGCAGCTTATTTGGCAAATGATTGGAGGCGCAATTCGTACAGATATAGGTTTTGCAGATTTTATTGTTGAGGACGATGTGCCAAATTTTCGGCAAGCAATTAAAGACATTTGGAATGGGAAAGTAGAATGCAAACATCGTGTCAAAAAGTATAATGAGTTTTTAGCATTATTTAAATCACTAGATATTGTAGAAAAAATTCAACCTCATCGAGCAACAGATATTTTAAAAACGCTAGGTAATGTAGCCGATAAGTCATTATTTCAACCACATACAACTGTTGACAGTCGTGGTCGAAGCTGGTTTAATGCTTTAACTAATAATGCGACTTCTATAAGTGAAATTCCTTCTGTTCTCGTTGCAGAGGGTGAATTACAAGGAAAAAGGGCACGTTTTATCACAGTTGTACCAAACCCCGACAATAAATACTACCGTGCACGAAATGGTGAAGTTGGTTTACTCGAAGGGTGGGCACTTGCAAAGTATATTAGTGAAGTTATTGAAGAGGATAAGTCTGTAGCTGGCAAGAGATTAATTGTTCCAATTGTTGATGTTCCTAGCCAGGCATTTGGCTATCATGAGGAACTATTCGGTATATATTTAGCTTGTTCAGCAGCAGTTAATGCGTATGCTACTGCTAGAATAGCTGGTCACCCAATTGTAGCAGTGTTGGTCGGCAACGCTATTTCAGGAGCATTTTTGGCACATGGTATGCAGGCAAATCGTCTAATAGCACTCAATGATGAAGGTGTAAATGTGCATGTAATGTCCAAAAAATCTGCTGCACTTATTACACAGCGAACGATCGAAGAACTTGATGAATTCTCTAAGGATGTTCCTTCTATGGCTTATGATATTCAGTCCTTCCACAAACTTGGTGCATTATATCAACTTATTGATGGTGTTAATGCGACAAAGCCAAATAAGGAAGATATTATACAAGTGATTGAATCAGTTCATGACGCTTATGAGGATATTGTAGCTAAAGGTAGTACAAGCCTAGCAAATCGTCTTCATTCTGAAATTGCTATTTCATCAGGACGTCAAGCATCTATCAAGGTACGCGAAATGATTGATGAGCAATGGAAATAAATGTTCACGATATAGTGAAGTTCACAACAGTGAAACAACTTAATGAGCAGACAACGATTCCTCCATGGGTAGCGAATTCGTCAGCAGCTACTTCCTATGGAGTCGTTCGCAGGGCGCAAATTACTAACGAATTAGTGCCGATTGGGCTTCGAGGGAATGCACGACATGAAAGATATGGTACTACAATTCATAAGAAGTATATTTTAGAGATTATTAAGCCATATTCATTAATAGAGCAATTAGATAATTTTAAGGACAATCGCTTTTATACGTTATTAAATTCTATTCGCCATAAATTCGATCCATATAAAATAAAATGGGGGCCTACTGGTAGTGTAGGCTTCGAACTAGCGACAGGTATCCCTGTAACCTCCAAAAAGAGTGATTTAGATTTAATTATTTGTATGGATGCTATCGACGAGGTTTTGCTAGATAAAATTAGTAATTTGTTAGCTGATTCTAGAATAATGATTGATCCCCAAATTGAAATTCCACGAATTGGTGCTTTTTTATTGAAAGATTATATGGAAAATAAAGAAAATGGCTTTATTTTAAGAACATTTTATGGACCAAAGCTATATAAAATTTTATAGTGAAGAACTTAACTATCCCTGTAAAATAGTCCGTTGGCAGTGTAAAAGCTGTTGACGGACTTTTTTATTGAGCTATAGTTATACTTATACGAATTGGCTAAAAAAAATGAGGTGCACATATGATTTTAATAAGTTCTTGCTTGGCAGGATTAAAGGTACGTTATAACGGAACAGATAGTTTAGATGAAAGAATTCAACGGCTTATGTTAGAAAATAAGGCGGTAACTGTATGCCCTGAACTTATGGGAGGTTTTTCGACGCCTCGTGAGCCCGCTGAAATTGTTGGTGGAGATGGTGAAGACGTTCTTGATGGAAAAGCGAGAGTGGTTGAAAAATCTGGCCGTGATGTAACGGAGCTTTATATAAAGGGCGCATATGCAACATTACATAAAGCACTTGAAGTAGGCGCGACTAAGGTTATTTTAAAAGAGTATAGTCCATCCTGTGGCAGTGCAATGATTTACAATGGGGATTTCAATGGTACAAAATTAGTTGGCGTAGGCGTAACAACTGCATTGCTTAGAAGAAATAATATTGCGGTCTTTTCTGAAGAAGATGTTTCGGAGTTACTTTTGCAAATTTGATAGGGGAATATGTTTTTGTCTTAGTATATTATACTGAATAATATTAACAGGCGTGTTGATTAGGAAAATATAGGTTTGATATATTGGTGAGGCCTTTGATAAAAAAGTAGTATATTTAAAGAATCAAGACATACAACCGTATAGTTTGATTCTTATAAGGGATGTAAATGCTACAGAGCTTGAAAATCTTAATCTAGTACGCATCTGTGAATTGCTATATCAAGGAAAATCTGTCGTCTATAGTGATCGTTTTATGGCAGTGATTAAAGAAAAAGGTCAATTATTCTATAGCAATGATTTTTCTAATTTCAAACCCTTTGTTTATCAGGAGTTTGTAGAGGATAAAAATGTAGTTAAGTTAGGGGATTTGTGGTTTAAAACAGATAGAGGCAATTTTTATATGGACTACGCTTATGCCACTACGGGAGAATTTATTTTATATTATGTGGATGGACAAGACATTTCAAGAGTAGCCATTGAAAAAGCACCGATTAAGGCTGTGAAAACTTATCAGAATAATGTATATTACCTAACAAGGTATGAGCGTGGTGTAGTAAATGCTCATGAAACGAGTAATTTAAAGTATGCAACGCTTAAAAATGGGCAGTGGGTTTCTGATTATTTAGGTAAGCCAGGATTTTACTATGGTTTTGATACTTTAGCTAATCCATATAACTGGAAAATAGATGATAACGGCATCTACATTTTTGGTTATAATAGATTTGGTAATTTAAGCTCAGCTGAAAGAAAAGAAACTTTTGGGAATTACAGGATAGACTTAGAGGGTCATAATCATGAGGTAGTAAACCCTTAAAGTTTGAGTTTTGATGATGTAGAGAATTGGCTGGTTTGAGTTCGGTATTTATACGGGACTTAAGCCAGTCAATTTTTGCTTAATCCGTTTGTTATAGTGGGTGCTGTTTATAAAATCGCACATAAGTGACTTGCAGAGTTAAAAAGGGACTCCTAAAAATTAGGAATCCCTTTCTTGTTTCTTAAGAGTTATCAAATGAGTGTTCACCATTAGAAAGAAGCTATTTAGTGATTTTCAAGGATTTAAGGAGCTTTTCTTCCTACTGATATGATATAAGCAGCATCATTAACTTCTACACCCTTATTAATCCAGAAAGACTGGCCTTTTTTAATTTCAGGAATTTTTTTATTTCCTGGTCTAATATATGAATCTACTGAAACCCAACCTGAATTCATTTGGACTAGTGGTTGAATATCCGTTTTTCCTTCGGGAACCGTTTCTCCAGTTAAATTTTGTGCCTTAATGCTAATTCCTGAATTCACAATTTTAAAAGCACTTAAGTGGAAACTACCATCGATATAACCATTTGTGTAATCATTTTCATCAAAAAAAGCGAACGATTTTCCTGCTACGACTCTTTTATCTGTTATATGAAGTAATTTAAGATCATTACTATACTTATATTCGATGTCTGTATGGTCTAAAAATAAGCGTATTGGCAAAAACATAGCATCTTTTTTTAAGACTGGGGTTGTATCCATTTTAACTTCTTCCTTATTTACATAAGCAATCTTAGAATTAATAGTTACATCAAATGAATTATTTAAGATTTTTACAGTAGCTGTTTTAGAATTATGATTATAAGAAACTTCCCCACCCATTAAATCCTGTATAGAACGAAGAGGAACTAACAATCGTCCTTGTTGATCAAGAAATGGAGAACTCGGTTTTGTGTAGAGAATAAAATACTTATCTATTTTTAGATAAATAGGTGTTTCTTTATCCGGCAAAGATGAGGTAGCAGCCATTGAACTTATTGGATAAACTGCTAATAAAATAAATGTTAAAAAGGATGTTATTAATAATTTGAGATTACGATTCACAACTACTCCCCCTCGTATTTATAAATTGATGTGTACCCAGAAGATCTCTTTATATAAGAACTTAAACAATCATAAAAACGCCTCTCTGTCGATAGAATAATCTTTTGAAGCTAAACTCGAGTAACTTAATTATACTATATTTTACCATTGATGGGTTGTGTAAAATAATTATACTGTTTTATCCATATAAAAATCATGAATAAAAGTGCTCTAAAATGGGTGTGGGGTTAGTCAGAGCCTACTTTTTAGTGGTATCAAGAAAACAGCGAAATATATACAAACAAGCGTGTTGATTAGGAAAATATAGGTTTATTATTGAGTGATAAAAGGATTTTTTTGTTGATATTTTGCTAATGTATGTCCATTTTAACTGACTGTAGCGTAGGGCCACTCGACGCTCGCCCGCAGCGGAGGTATCCATCTCATCATTTTAGGTGGTTTCTTTTATTTTATAGGGTGGCATAACATCTTTGACGCAAAGATTAAAGGCAAATCCATAGACGGTTTCCTCAATAATTTTAAAATTTTGAACGAAATGAAGCATCGCTCCGTCTAATGGGGGAAGGAGGCGAAAAGGATGGAATTTGAAATCGTGCAGCGTGCTATTCGAGGGGATCATCAAGCGATACTTTCACTTATTGAAATGGATGAAGATATTTTATATCGCATGGCTTTTACATATCTGAAAAATGAGCAAGACGCTTTAGATGTGATGCAGGACCTAGTTTACAAGGCACTAAAAAAAATGCATACCGTCAAACAACACGAATATGCCAGAACATGGCTCGTGCGCGTCTTAATCAATTGTTGTAAAGACCATTTGCGAAAACGTCAACCAACCGTTTCAATTCAGGAACATCACCAAGTTGAATGGGTCATCTACTCTGATATTGAGCTGTTATTGGAACATTTATCCTTGTCGGAGCAGCAACTCGTCTATATGAAATATTTTCAGCAACTAAAAAACAAAGAAATTGCCGAGCTAAATCAAATTCCGGAGGGTACTGTAAAGTCTAAGCTTCATCACATACTAAAGAAGCTTAAAAACTTCGCTGGAGAAAAGGAGGACTGGCTATGAGTAAACTACCGATTGACGTTCCAAAGGAGAAACTTCAACAAGTTCGGATGGATATGTTTCGTAAAGTACAGCGAGAAAAAAGAATAAAGAAGCGCATTTTTTCGGTTGCAATAGTCTCTTTGTTTTGCTTAAGCTTTTTATTTTCAATTCGCGTTTCTCCTACGATTGCTAGCCAGGTTGCAAAAATACCTGGCTTTAAAGAAATTGTATTAGCGGTTGTAAGAGATAAAGGGATAAAAGATATTGTGGACAATGGATACTATGAAGAAATTAATACGACGCAGTCTAAAAATGGTCTATCACTTACATTGCAAGGCGTGATTGCAGATAATTCTGGATTAGTACTTTACTATGACGCCGATGCAACATTTGATATGTCGGAATTATACTTGGAGGAAGTTAAATTGTTCCAAGGGGACAAAGAAATTGAAGGCGGAGCTTCATTTACAAATCATCAATCAAATCAAACACGCTTCTCTTCTTCAGTAGACTATAGTTATTCAGAGCCTTTCGCTTATACTTCAAAGGATTTTAAAGTGGTTTTTCGTTTTTATGAAAAAGATAAGGGGAACATTGAAATTACGATACCGTTTTCACTACAAAACGAAATCGCAAAGGAAAAAATTATTACTGCGAATCGTATTGTAGACGTCGGTGGTCAGAAATTTACGATTACACAAATTCGCCGTTCTCCACTAAGAACGTCAATCGATATTGAATTAGATGAAGCGAATACGATGCAAATTTTAGCGCTTGATGATATTGCGGTCGAGACGGAAAATGGGGAGCGAAGAGAAGGCATTAAATATGGCTTGTCATTAGGTGGTGATAATCGCGACGGCAAATTCACGTTTAATTTACAAAGTAATTATTTCCATGATTCAGATTCACTCAAAATATTAATTGGAGCTGTTCATGCCGTTCCAAAGGGCGAGGATTATATCGAAGTTGATTTTGGTACAAAAGAAGTACTCATGAAGCCTGATTATTTGGATTGGGATATATCTGTAACGCAGCAAGGTGTATCAGTTGCTGCAAAGAAATGGGATGATAGAATGCGACATTCGTTCCTAAATAGCGCTGTAAAAGCAGATGGCACGACGTTAGAATATACAGGTAGCTCGTTCTCAGATGATGAGCAGTATCTATATGCGACGGAGGACTTTGAAAATTATGATGGCAAAGCAAAAATATATATAAACTATTTCTTCAATCCTATTGGAAAAAATATTGAACTGAATATTCCATTGCAATAAAGTAAAGATGTTCAAAAAGGCTCTCCTTTTTGAACATCTTTTTCATTTTTCTATACTTGTGATAATATTCCTGTATTGGGTCCGGGTAGAAATGAAAAACGTTGTAATAAACATGTTGATAAATTGGAGGGGGATTATTATGCCATTAACATTTGCCCATCCAGCAGCGATATTACCATTCTCTGGAAAAAAAGATATATTAATTTTTCCGCAATGGTTTTAGGAAGTATGGCTCCGGACTTTGAATATTTTTTACGAGGCCAACCAATAGGGGAAATAGGGCATACCTTCACAGGTTTTTTTCTATTAAATCTCCCTATGGTAATAATGATTTACTTTATTTATCATCAAATTATTCGTTTGAATGTAGTCCACCATTTGCCTAACTTTCTACAAGTTACATCAAGCTACAAAGTGGAGGGAAGTAAAAAATGGAAGAAAGTCGTTTTTTGTTACTCAGCGATAATTTGAATGTTAACTCATGTAGTATGGGATTCTTATACACATAAACAGGGATTTATGGTAATAAATTTCCCGATTCTTACCGATACTTTTAATGTGTACGGCCATCAAATACCCTTTTATAAATTTTTGCAACACGGTAGTACACTATTGGGGATTTCGCTAATTATCGGCTATATGTATTACAAAGCATCACTAAATAAGAATAAAGATACTCCAAAAATTGGCGCTAAAAAGAAACTCTATTTTTGGGCTTTATTATTTTTTTTAACGCTATTATATGTATGTATTTGGTGCATAATCGATTGGGTACCAATTAGTAGCTATGGAGTAATAGTTGTGCGTATCATAGATTCATTTTTTGGAAGTTTACTAACCATTTCTTTAGTTATAACATATCATCAAAACAAATCAGATTATCGTAATAAAAGGACCTCCTTTAATGGGGCCAATTACCTTAAGAAATCTGTTACGAGCACTTAAGATGAGGATAGCAATGTTACTATTTTCACGAATTTGGCGACATAATTCGATACCATCACAATCTGGGAGAGAAAGGTCAAGAATAATGAAGTCCGGAAAGGTTTCTTTCATATATTGGATGGCCTCATGTCCAGTATTAACGATATTGCATTAGCACTTTCATCTTCTATAATTAGCACTTTAGCTTTCTTTAACATAAGAAATGTCTCCTTCTTTAGAAAACTTATTTCCTTTTTCGATTTGCTAGGAGGAAGAACAACAGGATGACTAAGCATGCATAGACGAAAACCCAAGCAAATTGCCAATAAAAAATGTTCGGTATTGACGTTATAGAATCTTCTGAACTCATCATTTCCAGGGAAAGACGGACAGGTGGAAGTAGCCAAATTATTCCCTTGATCTGAAGAATTGTCTCTTTTAAGGTAGCGATAACGACAGAAACAATTAAGATGCCAAGTACACCCCACCAAGTATTTTGCTTGTTTTTGACGAGTTCTCTTGTAAATATAGCGGATAGTGCAATAGCTAGTACAGCTAAACTAAAATGAGAGAGGAATCCTAATAATTGATGTATAAATCTTGGTTTTTCTCCAAAGGCACCAATTAGAGTAGGGTAGATGACTGATACACAGCTTAAGAATAAACCAATCAGTACACAAATTATAAACATTCCTAAATTATATTGTGTTCGACTTTTGGCATGAAGTGTTGTAATTACTTTTTGCCCTTCCTCCTCTGCGTGAAATAGTGTGACTGTAAACCATCCCATTAGAAAAAATAGAATGATAGCTGTAAACGAATAACTATCTAATATTGGATTTGGTACAAAGGTATAATTAACAACAAGGCATAAAACGAAAATTGAAAAAGGTGGAACATATTTATAGGTCCTTAAATAATTGATAAATTGATAGCGCAATAAACTTGTCATATCGGCGTTTATTCCTCCTCATTAAAAATGGGTACGGAATTGTTCCTCCTTCTGATTGATTGGGATTAATTGTTTAATAGAGGCTTTTTTGTGTAGGAGATCTAATAAAACTTGATCTGTATCTTCTGTCTTAATAACGGAAATTACCTCATGACAACCATTATTTAAAAGACATTGTTGTTGAATTTCAAGAAAAGGTAATAGGTTATCCAATAATTTTTCGCTTGAAATTTCAAATATTAATTTATTTTTCGATGTATCATTCTTATGTAATGAATCAGCTTGAATGACCTTATTACTTTGAATTACAAGAACGGTATCAACAAGATGTTGAAGTAATTTTGTTTCATGACATGTTAAAACGATACTTACCCCTTTGTCTTTTAAAAAAGAGAGGGTTTCTTCTAAATCGCTTTGTGCCTTAGGATCGAGTCCTGATAATGGTTCATCTAAGATAAGCAGATCAGTGTCTTCAAGCATTGCCTGCATAATCAAAACCTTGTGCTTCATACCTTTGGAAAAATTATCAATCCGAATGTTCCGAGCATCCTGTAAATGAAATAATTCAAGTAAATCATTTATTTTTTGCTGTAGTTGTTCTTTCGGCATACCTCGAATTCTGCCCATATGATAAAGATATTCTTCTGGCGTAAACAAAATATGTGAAGGCGTCACTTCTGGCACATATCCAATTTTTAATGTCTGTCGATGTTTCACAATAGAGCCACTGTCAGCCTCGACTAATTCTGCAATGATTTTTAGAAGGGTACTCTTACCTGATCCATTCTTTCCTACAAGAGCTATAATTTGATTGGCACAAATAGAAAATGTAGCATTTTCTAAGATTTTCTTACCTCTATACTGTTTAGAGATGTTCTGTATTTCCATAATCGTATTCATCTTTACACACCTTTTTTAGGATTTCTTATTGTAAGTCATTTTCATTTCTATATATGCATACTTACGATGTACAATGTTCAAGACCATTATCTGTGAATTAGTATAGATGAATAGTAGTTCTTTTGCTAATAGAATGTTGGTTTAATTTTCTATTTTTGGGCACGTGACCTATCGTAACATGGATGTTGATTTCCGTTCCAGGCTAATCGCTTTCCTGCGGGCGAGCGTCGAGCCGCTTCCTCCGCATTTGTTACGCTGCCGCTTCGTTAACACTCAGCTTTCGCGCAGACAAACAAATTGCTGCCGCTTCGCGCACAGAAAACAGTCGCTCCGTGCAGGGTCTCGTCTGTCTTACTTTTCCCGCGGGAAGCTTTGCTCTGCGACAGGAGCATTCGAATAGCCTTCCACTCCAATCAGCAATAGTGTAGAACTTTTATAAAATTTATGTATTTCAAAAGTGAACGCTATGGTTACTCAGAATAGATGTTATTAACCTGACTCCTTGGGGATTAGCGGCTCATCGGACGCCCCCAGGAAAGCGCCTAGTCGGAACGGAAATCAACCCCACATTATGGTGATGGCACTAGTTTATAATAAAAAGGTTTTGCCCAATTTTTGAGCGGAACCCCTAAGTTTTAACATTAATTAATTATACGAAAATTTACTTCGATACGAAAATAAAAGAAATAACTGAGTAAAAATACCAATAAAGGAATTGTGTTTCTTACTTGTTTGTTTTTAATAAATTATAATTTATTGTGTTACAATCAAGAGCGTAAATACGAGATTATTAAGATGATTAATACTTCTTACTTTTTAAGCATTCTCCATTAACTATGTGGAGTATCTCTTGAAATTATTTTAGTCTTAATATTGAACGGAGTGAAATCTATGCAACGACTTCTAAATGATTTATTAGGGGCAATAAAAGATAATTTAAAACTTATTTGTTATTTTTTTCTGGGTGTATTTTCAGTAGGAGCTTTCTTGTATGCTGTTACTTTTGTTATTAAATTTATAACTGGAGATTCTTTTTTAAATTAAATAACCCCTAGATAAAAGAATCTAGGGGTTAAGTATGAGTTAATATAATTTCATACATCCGAATTAAATTAGCTCAAAATATAAAAATGGCCAAAACGTCGTCATAGTAAACCGTTTAAAATTTAATTTTGCTACTACTGTATTTAGAGGTAGTTTTTTTGTACCAATACTCTTTGATTATAATGATCGATATTTTTTTAGACTTATAATATTTAATGTAATAAATACAAGAGCGAAGCAAGCAAGAATCACTAAGTCCACTAGAATTCCGCTAAAGGAATATCCCTTATACATAACCCCATTCAAAGCGTCAGCTGCATAGTAAAGTGGCATTATACGACCAATATTTTGCAGCCACTCCACCATATTATCAAGAGGGAAAATTCCTGAAAAGAAAATTTGCGGTATAATGACAAGCGGAATAAATTGCATCATTTGAAACTCAGAAGAAGCAAAACTTGATAAGAGAGCTCCTAATGATAATGAAACAAGTGCAACGATAATATTGATTAACAGCACAAGCCAAATAGAGCCAACATGTACGATATCAAGGACATAAACCCCGAATAGCACAATAATAGTCGTTTGAATCAAAGCAAACAATCCATAACCAATCATATAACCAGCGACAATTTCAGAACGTTTAATCGGTGTCGCTAGTAAGCGCTCCAATGTCCCTGAAGTTCGTTCTTTTAACAACGCTATCCCTGTAATTAAAAAAACGAAAAAGAACACAAAGAAGCCTGTCAGCATCGGGCTAAAAATATCAAAAATAGCGGTATTTTCATCGCCATATACATAATCAGTCGTCAACTTCATCATTGCAGATTGTTCAGGCTGTAAAACCTGAGAAAGCTTCATCTTTAAAGCCTTGGCTGTAGACGGATCATCATTTAATAATGTGAGCTTCAATTCAGTTTGATGAAAAGCTAACCAACCATCATATTTTTCATCTTTTAAACTGGCAATAGAAAAATCATTTTTTTCAATAACATGAAAATCTGCCTCTTCAAGCTTTTCAATTATTGATGCAGGACCATTTGACACGACTAATGTCATTTCTGGTTCATTACTATTAAAAACAAAATACATTAACGAAAGCACAAGAAGAGGTGCAAAAAATAATAAGCCAAGTGTACGTTTATCGCGTATCATTTGCTGCATAATTCTTGTAACAATTGCGCCGATTCTCATAGTGCTTCACCTCCAGCCTTTAAAAACACTTCATCAAAGTCCTTTGCCTGATAATGAGCTTTCAAATCATGTGGTGTTCCATGTGCGATAATATGACCATTGCGTAGCATAGCCAGCTGATCACAGCGCTCTGCTTCATCCATTGCATGTGTCGTTACTAAAATTGTTTTATGCTCATCGTTTTTTAAACGAATTAACTCCTGCCAAATTTCTTTTTTCAATACGGGATCAATACCAACAGTTGGCTCATCTAAAATCAACAACTTTGGATTTTGGGTAAGGGCAATTGCAAGGGATAATCTTCGTTTCATCCCTCCAGAATAATTCAACACCTTACTATTTAAATCATCCGTTAAATGAACAAGGCTTGCAGCATAATTTACACGCTCCGCACGCTCTTTTTTTGATAATCGATAAAGCTTAGCAAAAAAATGAAGGTTTTCTTCACCTGTTAAATCTAAATACAGTGCATCAGATTGTGCCATATAGCCGATATCCGTTAGTAATTGCTTATGGGGGACTGTATGATTTAACACTTTAATATGACCATTATCGGGCTTGATCATTCCCATAATCATTTTAATTAAAGTCGTTTTCCCACAGCCTGAAGGGCCAAGTAAGCCAATTAGCTGTCCCTTAGGAATTTCTAAGGAAAGCGGGGCAATTACTTGTTTTTGGTGAAACTTTTTTTCTATGGAGTTTAATGAAATTGCATTGTTTCCCATATAGCCATCTCTCCTTTACTAAACACAGTGTTGATACCTGAAATTTTAAGGCAGTGTTTTGGGAATTACAATAAACAGATAACTAAAAAGTGTTCAGTGATTTTGGATTTCAACATTTTCGAGCAAGCTAAAATCAGACTGCCTACATCACTCAAAAAATGGACTAATACCAATTTAAATGAATCGTATTGTTTTATTTTGGGGTTTCTGTGATAAGTACGGATGTGCATTCTCGGTGCTATAGTTTTTCCCTCAGACACTCAAAACTTTTTAAAATAGCCATTTTACTAAACTCGATTAATGGAAATAACTAAGAAGAATGCCGATAAATAAGGTAACGCTGTAATTACTAGCATTATTTGACCTTATTGTGATCATTGAGGTAACCATCTAACAACATCGCTAAATACTAATCGGAATAAAGTGATAATACAATGGGGGTTCTATATGTCTATTCACGATATAATGAATTTTGAAACAAAACGAGCTATAAAAAATGCATTACTTATACAAATAGAGGAAGTAGGTTTTGAACGAGTAACAGTAAAAAATTTAGCTATTACTGCAAACATTAATCGAGGTACTTTTTATCTACATTATAAGGATAAATTTGAAGTAATGGAGGATTTGCAGCAGGAATTATTAAATGAACTAGAAAGCTACGTGAAAAATGTTCAACCGCTAGATGCCTTTCATACGATAAAAACAGGTCAACTGTATCAGCCATTTATCGAAGTGTTTAAATGTATTAAAGAGCATGCAGCGGCATTTCGAGTTATTTTAGGGGAGCAGGGGAGCCCCGCTTTTAGTAAGAGGATGAAGAAAGTTTTTAGTAATCATATTTTGGACAGAATCTCTGTTATTCGAGAAGAAGGACTTGATCCAGAATTCCAACGATATTTTGGGGCTTTTTTAACTTCCGCGATTTTAGGTGTTATTCAAGAGTGGCTAGACCATGGAGATGAGGATTTAAACGTGGAGGAGTTAGCAATGATTCATTTTCGGTTATTGCGCTTCCTTGGTGATTTGGCATCTTTGCAGAAATGAAAGTTTTAGTAAGGAGATATTCTCAATATCTTCTTACTAAAAAGTATCTTTTATTAGAGAGTAATTTTTAATCATTTTATTTGAGAAAGTTCTCTCAAAATCCGTTAAAGGATTGACAAATATTGTATCGAACAATAAAATGGCTTTATATTGACTGACTAATCAATCAAAAAGGAGAGGTATTAATGCCAAAAAACGAAGAACAAAATCAGGAGCTTAGAGATGCACGGAAAGAACAAATATTACAAGCTGCATTAATAGTCTTTGCCAGAAGAGGTATGGCGGCAACAAAAATTAGTGATATTGCTAAAGAAGCTGGTTTAAGCCATGGACTTGTCTACCATTATTTTGATTCAAAAGATGAAATTTTTTCGATGCTTGTAAAAAAAGCTGCTAATAGTTCTATTGAAATTATCCAGAAAGCAATTGAGCATATGGGCACACCGCTTGAGAAATTAAAGTGGATGACAGAGCAAATATTAAATAACTTAATAGATACAGAACATACTTTTTTATTTTTGATTATGATACAGGCAAGTACTTCTGACGCTATTCCAAATGAAGTAAAAGAGTTTCTAACAAAGGATAATGCACTATCACCTGTTGATGCTACATTGCCTATGATTGTAGCAGGACAGGAAGAGGGGGAAATCATTTCAGCAAATCCAGTAACATTAGCTGTTACTTATTTTGCTTTTATACAAGGTTTAGCAATTAACAAAATTCAATGGCCAGAATGCCCGATACCTGATGCAAATATGCTTATGAAGATTTTTACAAAAGAATAAAATCAAAGAAGGAGGAGTCTACAAATAAAATGAGTAGTAAAAAAAGTATATATCTTCTACTATCACCATTTGCAATCATCGGATTGGGATTTATAACTGCATCAATCTTTAGTCAGTACATACAAGGGTGGGCTTGGATTCCTTTGGCGATAGTTTACTGGAGTACAATTGGAATCTGTATTTTTTATTTTAAAGGAGATAAGCCGATTAAAAGTTGGCTAGGAAAATCTGAAGTTTCTAAAGTTTGGATTACGATATCTTTACTATTAGGAATGTTTCCATTAACTATATTTTTCATGAATTATAAGTTATTTAATTCCACTTTTCTTATTGTGCTATGGTTATTATTTGCTTTTATCAATCCTTGGTTTGAAGAGCTTTATTGGCGTGGGATATTACTGGATGGTCTGGCAAACTGGTTTCCCAAATGGTTCAGTATATTGTATACAACTTTATTTTTTGTGCTTAGTCATCCATTAATGTGGGGAGTATTTTCTATTGCAAGTAAATCCTACCATTTATATATTTATTTAAGTATAGCTGGTGTTGTTTGGGCAATTACATATTTTAAAACAAAGAGCTTAAGATGGGTAATATTTTCACATTTTATTGTAGATATCGGTAACTTAACTGTATTAACCTTTTTGAATATTTATTTACCACCTACAATGTAGTTATTTTATTAATTCATTTCGTGTTGATCGATAATAAAGTTTTTTTAAACAAAAGAGGTTGGGACATAACTAATTTCCCCATTATAAAACTCCATATTTTCAAATAAATAAAGCCATATAAACAGAAAACCCGAACGATTATGAAACACTAAATAAAAGTTTCATAGAATTGTTCGGGTTTTCCTTTGGCTGAAATCCTTTTGTCTCAGTCTCTCTTAAAAGTTGTCTTGGGTAACGGAGGAAACCAATAAAACATACTAAACCTTTAGCTTTACTTCTCAGAGATAATTATTTCAATTATGAAATGAAGACTTTTTATATCTCGGTTATTTGATAGAGCATACTGACCTCTCATAATATCTTATCAATGTTATTTTAATAACATTGTCTTTACATATTGAATAAACTGTAGGGCCGCTGGAGATATTTCTTTAAGGGATGTTACAGCAATACCGATAGATCGATACTTTTCCCGCTCTAATTCATGAATACTAACATTATTTTGGAAACTTTGGAGAACTAGTTCTGGAATGATACTGACACCTAGCTCATTTTCCACCATGGCGATAATAGCTTGATCATCGGCCATTTCGAATTCAATTTTTAAATTAACATTGGTCTCTGTAAAGATACGTTGCAAATCGTTGTCATAACCGGCTTTTGTCATGATAAAGGGTTCTTCCTCCAATTGTTCAATGCGGACTTTATCCTGACTACTTGAGGAGCGTATCGCTTAATTTTGGAGTTAAAAGAAGCAACAAGTTTACCGATTCATTTGCATTAACATGATACGAGCGGTAATGGTATTTTCTTATATGCGAAGGCAATTGAAGCAGGTGTATATGAAGTAATGGAGGACTTGCAGCAGGAACTATTAAATGAATTAGAAAGCTATGTTAAAAATTTGCACCATTAGAAGCCTTTCATACGATAAAAATAGAGCAGCCCGATATTTAGCAAGAGGATGTAGGAAGTCTTTAGTAATCAGATTTTAGACAGAATATCGGACATTGTAGAGGAATTACAAGATCCAAAATTCCAATAATATTTGCAGACTTTTTTAGATTCTGCAATTTTGGGGATTATTCAAGAGTGGTTAGATAGTGGAGATGAGGATTTAAACGTGGAGGAGTTAGCAATGATTCATTTTCGATTATTGCGCTTCCTTGGTGATTTGGCATCTTTGCAGCTATAAGTTTTAAAAGAATCTGCTTGCTCCAAGAAAGCAGATTCTTTTAGCATTTATAAATACAAATCACGTTTAACAAAAACACGAATAGCTAGCATATAGCACAGCAACCCAATTAAAAATAATGCTCCTAGCATCCAAATAGACGAGCTTTCTTGAGTCATTAATTTCTCAGGTGCAAACAATGAGTAAATCGTGAAGTACTTAAGCTTTTCTAAAGAACCACCCATATTACTAAGCGCTTGAATTAAATAAAAAAGAATAGGAATTCCTGTACTATACGCATAAGAGGTTCTTAAATCCTTGCTACTGCAGGATACAAAAAAGCAGTAGCCACTAATGGCAAAGTGTAAGAAAAAAAGACCGATATTTAATATCAAAAAAGCACTTATATTTAATTCATTTGGAAAAAGAATCTCGGAAAATATGACTACTACCAAAGTTGTTACCGTGAGCAGTGTAAAGATGCTAGCAACTAAAAAAAATGCTTGCGTGAAGACAATTTTAAAACGTGTATTCGGTGTCGCAATTAAGTATGCCATTGAACCATTATCGATATAGCCCATCATTAGTTTATTTGCCAACATAATGATGAAAACTAACGGAAAAACAAGTAATAAAAATCCATACAAATAGGTTGATAAAAATTCAATTAACGTATTACCTATGTTATTCATACCAAATGCTGACATCAATTCAGGCATGGTTTCGGTAAGCTTATGAAGAGTATCATTCATTTCAGGGTTATACATATAAACAGTGCTAATAATATAGAGCATTAAAACAGCGAGTATAATACTAAAAAGCTTAACAGTCGCTAGCACCTCATGTTTTAGCAAAGTAAAGTTCATGATTCTTGACCTCCTCTTTCGTAGTAATGCATAAATATATCTTCAAGTGATTGTGAAATGATATCGAGGTCATTAATTTTATAATCTGCTAAAGTATGAAGCAATGTTTGGACATTACCTTGAACTTTTATAATGGCTTGTGTTGGTCCAGTCTGTTCAATTTTAAGCTGCTCACCTAAGAAACGAGATAGCTCTTGTTCGCTTTGAAATTCAATTAAAAACTTTTTGGATTTTCGTTTTTTTAAGTCAGCAATTGTTTCCGTTGCAACAATTTTCCCGGCATTAAGTATCGCTACACGATCACAGGTTTTTTCAATTTCTTCAATCATATGAGAGGACATGAATATCGTCGTCCCTTTTTCTTTTTCAGCTAAAATAAATTCTATAAATTTTGTTTGTATAAGAGGGTCTAATCCACTTGTCGGTTCATCTAGAATGACTATCTCTGGGTTATGCATAAATGCACAAATTAGACCTACTTTTTGCTTCATACCTTTTGACATTTTCTTTATAAGCCCTGCGGCATTTAATTCAAAGTATTGCATGAGTTCATTAGCCCTTGTTAAATCATGTAACCCTCGCATTTGAGCAATAAATTTGATAAATTGTTGTCCCGTCATTTTATCGATAAACGCAATTTCACCAGGCAAATACCCTACAAATTTTTGAATTTCAGCTGTAGATTGGCGACAATTCAACCCTTTTATGGAACACTGTCCTTCTGTTGGCTGTAAGAACCCCATTAAATGCCGTATTGTTGTAGATTTACCTGCTCCATTTGGCCCTAAAAATCCGAACACCTCACCTTTTTTGATTTGTAAGTCCACATTCTGTACACTATAAAAGTCCCCAAATCTTTTAGTTAGATTATTGACCTCGATCATTGCCATACAATTCACCCCTTCAACTGTTCTTTATAATGATTATAAGACTAATTTTCAAAAAAATAATTACTATAAAGTGAAACTCTAATCAGTGGGGCTACATCCTTCACTGGTTAGTAGTCTTCACTAATCAGGCTTTTACAGGCAGTTAATCTTTCGTTGCTTCCGCTGAATTTTAAGGTGGGAATGTTGTACCTTTTCAGTACAGATAAATTACTGGCCGTTATTACGGGATAAAAAAAGAACATGAATGGCTTCTTATTAAAAGACTCCTTCATGTTCTTTGCCTATTGATTACAAATGTAACCTCAACTTGAAGATATTTATTCTCCATAATAATTATTCAGTGCTACTTCTAAACGTTCTTCTAGGTGCATTGAAATATAGCTCAACACAAATTGTTCCTTTTCCATCTCAATTTGAGCGGAACGAAAAAATTTTCTGAAATAGCCTGCCTTATTGTCTATCGAAAATAGCTGTAATGCTTCTGTCCGTAATGTCGACACAATTTCATTTTCAATATGACGCTCACGAATTTTTTGAACAATATCCTTTACGCTGCCCTCTTGCAATTCTGAAATTTGCATTTGTAGGTTTTCATTTTCTTGTTTAAGTTCAGCGGTTTCTTTTTGAATTTCTTCTACTTGAAGATTTGACTCAGAGGATACTAATTGAATCTTTTGTGTAAGAAAATCTTGATTTATCGTTACTTGTAAGGCTCCACGTTCTTCATTTGGAAGGATATTAAAAAGTCCTGTTTGTATCATTTGCTGTAGAACATTTCCAAGAACATCAACTTTATTGGCTAAATCATCATCAGCCATAGTTGTTGCAGTTATTTGATGTTTGATAAGCTGACCGTTGTCATCAATTCCTAATAAAAGTTTTAAGCCTTTGACACGGAGTTCATCCTTTAGCAGTAATATCATGCGAAGTCTTAAAATAGCAGGCAGATTCAAACGAATATTGGTGTTTGGGCTTTTCGTAGCATTATCAAAAATATACTGTTCGAATGGTTTAATGTAATAACGAAGCATCGTATCAGTTATTTCAAACCAGCCAGCGACTTCTGAAGTAGAATAATTATTTGCTTCCTCAATATGCGCTAAATAGCCGTCATTATAAAGTATTTCTTCTGAAGGTGTATTTTGTATTACGACAAACAATGGGTCATGTTGCACAATTCCGAGTACCATTTCTTTTGCATCATTTAGTTTAAGCATCCTTTCACACCCCACTTTATTTTTCCGTATAACTCTATATAGGTTTCTATTCTATTGGAAGCAAATGTATGACTATTTTGTGAAGGGAATAATTATTAGAACAAATGACCTAACAACCCTTTCTCCACTTATGCGGTTATCTATACCGAGGGGAAGCGTTAAGTACAAGACTTCCACAAAAAATTTAAAGCAGCGGGGTAGGAGGTTAACTGTCCGTATAAGCCCGATTGGTGAAGAGAATAATCCGTGGGGATAAAGAAAACCCCGTGGATTAAAGTTTCACTTTAGGTTCTTAAGAAAAATTTAAGAAATCTCCTCGGAAATCTTTAAGAAATGCTCTTTATATTAAAAGTATTCAAATAATACTTTGATCGGGGAGAAAATGTATGTTAACGTTCCTTACAGAATTTATAAAACATCCGAAAACGATAGGTGCGATTTCACCTAGTTCAAAAAAATTAGCGAAAAAAATGGTCGACCAAATTTGTTTTGAAAATGCCCGATGTATTGTTGAACTAGGGCCGGGTACGGGTTCATTTACGAAAGAATTAGTGAAAAGAAAAGAGCAGTCAACAAAGTTAATTCTTATTGAAAGTAATGAAGTTTTTTGTGACAAGCTTCGTGAACAATTTGAACATGAGCCGAGTATAATCGTAATACATGGATCAGCTGAGAATTTATGCATATATATGTCAGCATTAAATATTAAAAAAATTGATTATGTCGTATCTGGATTACCTTTTACTTCATTGAATCCTGCCATTTCATCTCGTATTTTACAGAATGTAAAGGAATGCTTAGAGGACGGAGAATTTATTACATTCCAATATTCACTTGTTAGGAAATCCTTTATTCAAAATTATTTTGAGGATATTTCACATGAAAAAGTATGGATTAACTTTCCACCTGCTTATGTGCTCAGCTGCAAAATTGGAAATGTGAGGGCTAGTTAATGGGGTTACAAGATCTTTTATCAACTATTGAGCAATACGGTTATTTTGCTTTATTTTTCAGCTTATGGATAGGAATCGTTGGTATGCCCCTTCCTGATGAGATGATTGTTATGAGTGGTGGATTTTTATCATCGTTAGGAAAAATGAGTGTGTTGAAAGCTTTTGTACTAACTTATCTTGGCGCAGTTTCAGGACTTTCCTTAGGATTTATTCTTGGGAAAGTGTTTGGCCATAAAATACTTGATAAATTGGTGAAAAAGAACAAGGCTAAATATTTGTTACAATCAAAAGAACTAATAGATAGATATGGTCATTTTGCTTTAGTTATAAGCTATTTCATACCAATTGTGAGGCATATACTTCCGTACTTAGTAGGTATGAATAACATGTCTTTTAAAAAATACGCTTTGTATTACTACACAGCAGGTTTTGTTTGGACATTGCTTTACTTTTCACTTGGTTTGTTCTTTGGAGAACACATTGAAAGTATTTCCATGTTTGCAACAAAATACGGTATATACTTTGGCGTTTTCGTCGGTATTGTAGGATGTTTTTATTATTTTTATACACGAAAATTAAAGTCGGTATCGTAAAATGTTTTTATTATTTTATTTACGAAAAATGGCTCATCACCAAAATCCGGGGATGACAAAATCAATGACCTGTTTCCAAACGTAAACGGAGGAAAAGATGGGCATCATTTCGGTAGCCAAAACCACGTCTTTTGATGAGCTTAATTTTATTATTTGTGCCCTCCATAATGCCGTTTGAGAAAGGTGAGTATATGGTATCTACCATGGCTTTCTCACGAACAATCACGGTTTTAGCTATCTTTGAAACTACACCACTTGTGTGAAATTGATAGCGTTCGAGCCAGTCTTTTAAGCGCTGCTTGTGTATNTGTATCCGTTGTAGCTTTTAACACATAACGCATGTGATTCAATGCTTGATAGATATGCTTTGTATGAAAATCTTCCCGTAGCCATTCACGCACAAAACCACGTTCTTCCTCTGTTAACTCTTCCGGTTTTCGCGCTAAACAGCGGTCGATAAATCGGGATTTGTGCTGCTTTTTTGCTTCACCTAAGTAACATCGTCTGCGCTGCTGGGCATCGGTGAAAAATTGAATCAAATGAAAGCGGTCCAATACATGAATAGCTGTTGGGTAAACGGCTTGAATCGCACCTGCCATGGCCACTGCGAAATCACTGACCACGGTTTGAATCGACCCTACCACTTTCTTTAAAACCAATTCAATTGCGTCTTGATCTCGGTGAGGAACAATCGCCAAAATACGCCCTGTTTCAGCGTTTAAGACACTCGTCGCATAGTTGTGCCCTTTGCGTAAAGCGAATTCATCGACACAAATATGTTTCGCACTTTCTTCGACTAATTGTTCGGGTGCATACGTGTAAAACCAGCGTTCAACCGTTCAACCGTTGTATACGGAAGTGCATAGTCACGTGCGACATCCGCAATTGAGCGACCATGACAACGCTTCGTAATTTCACGACGAAACGATTCCGTCGAGGAATGAACAAGCCCTAATCCATAGTCAAATGTGAACGTAAATCCACAATTTTTACAGCGTTGGCGAGGCACAAATAATTCAATCCAAAGCACGCCAATATGCCAGGCACAGCCATGCCGAAAACGGCGTAGGGCA
The DNA here is from genome assembly GCF_001278875.1 of Lysinibacillus sp. FJAT-14222. NCBI lineage: Bacteria > Bacillati > Bacillota > Bacilli > Caryophanales > Bacillaceae > Lysinibacillus > Lysinibacillus sp. FJAT-14222. The sequence continues at coordinate 408,019 of NZ_LIYL01000021.1, forward strand.
CGATCATGACAAACAGTCCGACCTTGGCAATTTGGACAAGCTATTGATTGTGGCGCAATGTCCACGCGAAAAATATTTGGCTCCTCCTCAGATGGCAGAGCGATTTCAAAAAAGGATGGCAACTGTAGAATTAATTTGATAAACTTAGAGCACAAAGTGAAAACTCCTCTCGTGGTTTGTCTCAGCAACAATTACGATACGTGAGTTTTCACTTTTTTTCTATACTTTAATGTAAATTTATTGAATTTTTATGTGGTCAACCCCAAGTTATGGTGATGAGCCCGAAAAATAAAAGAATAGTTAAAATTAGGAACTGTAATTATGGATAGGAATATATTGCATGAAATAGGTTGATTGGAACGAAGACTGAACGCCCCTAGGAGCGCTAAGTTGGAACGACAATCAGCTTCATGTTATGGTGCTTGGACTGTTTAATGTATATCTGGTAATTTAAAATACTTTGAAATTTGGTGGAATTTGATGACTAAAGAAACAATACTAATAGTTGATGATGAAAAAGAGATTAGAAATCTTATTGCTATTTATTTAAAAAATGAAGGCTACGATATTCTAGAAGCAAGTGATGGAGAGGAGGGCTTAAGTCTTTTAAAGAAACATAAAGTACATTTAATTGTCTTAGATATTATGATGCCGAACGTGGATGGTATCGAAATGTGTATGAAGGTAAGGGAAATAGCCGAGATGCCAATTATTATGCTGTCAGCAAAGTCTCAGGATATGGATAAAATCACCGGATTAACTTTAGGGGCAGATGATTATGTAACAAAGCCCTTTAACCCTTTAGAGCTAATTGCGCGCATAAAATCTCAGCTTCGTAGATATATCAAAATGGATCGACTAGATAGTATGAACGAAAGTGAGATAGAGATTGGTGATTTGCGAATCAATACCGACACACATGAAGTAATCGTCAACAATGAAAAAGTAAAGCTTACACCAAGGGAGTTTTCTATTCTCGAATTACTTGCAAGAAATCAAGGCATAGTCATGAGCGCTGAGCAAATTTATGAAAAGGTTTGGAAGGAAGAGGCTATACAGTCTGAAAACACGGTAATGGTACATATACGAAAAATACGAGAAAGAATTGAGACAAATCCAAGAAATCCTCAATATATTAAAACGGTATGGGGAGTAGGTTATAAAATTGAGAAAGATCATTAAGCCATTCAAATACTTACTAAGCAAACTAAAAATACTTATCATAAATGCCATTACAAAAGTTCGACAAAGTATCAGAATTCAACTTTTAACAACTTTTATTCTTTGTGCATTTCTCGGTTTACTTGTTGCTCGAGTTACTCTACCATTTTTAGAGAATATCAATGAAACAGTTACTATTGACTATAGTGGAGGTATGCAGCAAATAAACTTTCAAGCGCAGCGTGCGGCAGATTTGGCTGTTAGTGAAAATAGTATTGAAGCTTTACAGCAAATGATTGAAGATGAAAATTTAAAGATGGAAATGAAACAGAGTGCGTTGAAAGTGCTAGTTACCGATGAGCGCGGGAAGGTTTTGTATAAAACAAAACAAGCGGAAGAGGAACAAATCGATTTGCATAATAAGATTCGTCATGTAATGGATTTTGCAATCAACAACCCATTCTATAATTATGATATACCGCAAGTCGAGGATTCGCGGCAAGAATTTATTGCCTTTTATCCATTAACGATAGAAGATAAAGGTTTATATTTGTTTGTCAGTGGTATTCCAAAAGGTGCAGTTATTTCACAAAAAAAAAAGGGTCCTATTCCTCCTTTAATGGGAATTGCTTTTTTTACCTTTTCATTCTTCTATATAACAAAACGAAAAATGAAACAAATTGAGGCGTTGGCGAAGGGGGTTAAGGAAATCGCAAAAGGAGATTTAACTTATCGAATTGAGAAAAAGGGAAAAGATGAAATAGCTTTATTAACAGAGAATGTCAATCATATGGCCGAAGCAATTATGGCAAGTATAGAAATGGAACGAAGGATTGATAAACAAAAAAATGAATTAATCACAAATGTTTCACACGACCTTCGGACACCACTTACTTCAATTATGGGCTATTTACGATTGTTAAGAGATGAAAAGTACGAAACGAAGGAGCAATATGATGAGTATATAAAAATTGCTTTCTCAAAATCTGAACAGCTAAAAAACCTGATTGATGATTTATTTGAATATACGAAGTTAACGAATGAAAGCAATGTCCTTGCGCAACACCAAGTATGTCTCAATGAACTTCTCGATCAGTTAATTGAGGAGTTGATTCCGCAAGCGGAGGAAAACCATCGTACATTTATTAAAAATTTCTCAGAGGAGCGGATCTTTGCGACAGTAGATTCTGAAAAAATTGTCAGGGTTTTTGATAATTTATTAATGAATGCCATTAAATATAGTACAGATAAAGGTGAGATTTTTGTTTCCCTTGAAAGAAAAGAAAGGTATGTTCAAATTTGTGTTGCAAATGAAAGTAATGAATTTACATCCGAGGAGCTAATGAGCTTATTTGAGCGATTTTATAAAAAAGATCAGTCTAGAACAAGTGTAGCGGAAGGTTCAGGACTTGGACTTGCTATTGCTAAAAGTATTGTAGAACTACATGGTGGCAAAATTGAAGCAAAGTATGCAGACGGTTTGTTGCAGTTTATCATCATGCTACCTGTTATAGCTGCTGAATAGTGATTGAGTGATTGGACAACATATTGTTAATAAGCATTTCTTGAATTGTATCTAAAATGCTTGTGTCTTTTATTAGTATTTGAATTTCTGTCTGCTTGTACTGTCGTTGAAATTCATAAATATATTCTGTGATAATTTGTAAGTTGAAACTGTTTTTAATTTCCACCTCAACAAAAAACGGTAATGTTAATTGGGGATGTTTTGAACAGCCACCGCGACGAATCCAAATTGCTTCATTGACAAAATAACGGATAGGTAGTTGACGATTACTTGCAATAAATAAGTCCATTTAATACTCCTTTGTATAAACGATTTAACAAAAGCCTAAAGGAAATTAGATAAATCGTCAAAAGATATACTATAAGAAAACATGAGGAAATCTTGTATAAAGGCTTCCTTATGTTTTTATTTTTGTTTTTGTGTTGGTTTTCACTTGAATATGTCCGTTTTTGGGACTGATTGTAAAGCGGGTGTAAACATTTATTTAATGCATTGTAAATGATATTTACATACATACTAAAACTATTAATAATAAAGTCTGACAACAATGAAAGGGTTGAATGGATTGGATATTAATATACAGGAAATGGTTTTCCAGTTTCTTGGAGGGCTAGGCTTATTTCTTTTTGCTATTAAATTTATGGGTGATGGACTGCAAAAGGCTGCAGGTGATCGTCTACGAGATATTTTAGATAAATTTACAACGAATCCATTGATGGGTGTATTAGTCGGAATTGTCGTGACGGTTCTTATTCAATCGAGTTCAGGCACGACTGTTATTACAGTTGGATTAGTCAGTGCGGGTTTAATGAAATTGCGTCAAGCTATTGGGGTTATTATGGGCGCCAATATTGGTACTACGATAACAGCTTTTATTATAGGAGTTAACGTAGGTGCATATGCTTATCCAATTATGGCAGTCGGCGCGATTTGTTTATTCTTCTTTAAAAAAAGCATGATTCAAAATATCGGACAAGTTTTGTTTGGATTTGCGGGTTTATTTATTGGTTTAGAGCTGATGAGTGGTGGTATGAAGCCACTACGAGATTGGCAACCATTTTTAGATTTAACTGTGCAAATGTCTGATGTGCCTATTTTAGGTGTGCTAGTAGGTACGATATTTACATTGATTGTTCAATCATCTTCAGCAACGGTTGGTATTTTACAAGGATTGTATTCAGAAGGATTAATTTCATTACATGGTGCATTACCAGTATTGTTTGGAGATAATATTGGAACAACAATTACGGCCATTTTAGCTGCATTAGGTGCATCGATTGCCGCAAAACGTGTAGCAGCAACACATTTACTATTCAATGTTGTCGGTACAGTGATCTTTATGCTTATTCTAGGATTATTTACAAACTACGTAGAATGGATCGCTGGTGTATTAAATTTAGAGCCGAAAATGCAAATTGCCTTTGCACATGGAACTTTTAATGTCTTGAATACAATTATACAGTTACCATTAATCGGAGTTTGGGCTTATGTTGTGACGAAATTGATTCCAGGTGAGGATTCAGTTATAGAATATAAACCGAAATTTTTGGATAAAAATTTAATTGTTAAATCGCCTTCAGTTGCACTTGGTCAGGCAAAAATGGAGGTTGTCCGCATGGGTGAATTTAGTATTCAAGGTCTTGAGGAAACGCTAACTATTTTAAAAACTTCTGATACAAAATTAATGGGAACTGTTGAGCAGCTAGAAGATGCCATTAACAATTTAGATCGGAAATCAACGGAATATTTAGTCGAGCTTTCAAAGCAATCACTATCGAGCCATGACTCCCAAGTGCATCATGCTCTATTTGAAAATATACGTGATATTGAACGAATTGGAGATCATGTAGAAAATATCATCGAGCTGTTACAGTATAAAGATAGTAATCGAGTTCGTCTAAGTGATGAGGCATTTAAAGAATTGGAAGAGATGTTTGTCTATACATTGGAAACAGTTAAAATGGCTATTGAAGCCCTTGATAAACGTGATATCACATTAGCAAACCAAGTATTAGAAAAAGAAAATGAAATCGACAATATGGAGCGACGATTACGTAAACTGCATATTAAACGTTTAAATGAAGGCACATGCTCAGGTTCAGCAGGTATTGTATTTGCAGATATAGTAAGCAATCTAGAAAGAATCGGCGATCATGCCTCGAATATAGCAGAAACTGTAATTTCTTAAAAAGAAAGAGAGCTGTTCAGCGTTGAACAGCTCTTTTTTATAGGGTGACAGTAGAACCTTCGAAGTGACGGATAGAACTCTCGAACCGCCGGATAGAACATTCAAACTGATGGACAATAGCTCCCGAACTGACAGGTAGAACCTTCAAATCGACGGATAGTCGTATGCATCAATCGTCTCTAGAAAATATTTTAGCGCAGGTGACTGTACTTCGTCATTACGATAAATAAACCAAGTAGGGATTTGAGCCTGCTTTGTCGCTAGTATGTGCAGAGACAGTGACTGTGTATCCATATATCTTTGAGCGATTGCGCGTGGCAGTAATGTCACACCTAAACCAGCAGCAACGCAGCCAATGATTCCATCAAGGGTACCAAATTCCATACGCTTCTGTGGTCGCACACCGTCCTCGTGCAACCAATGTTCTAAAATGGCTCTATATGAGCAGCCATGATGAAAAGTAATGAGTGTGCTGTCCTCTACATCTCGTAGGCTATCAATACGTTTATGCTTGCTAGATGTGATGACAACAAGCTCCTCACAAACAAATTCCTTTGCTAGGATATTTTCTTTATAAACGGGTCCTACTACAAATGCACCATCTAATTCATAGTTCTCTAACCGCTCAATATTTTGTTGAGATGGACTTGTCAATATAGTGATATCCACTTGTTTATAGGCTTTATGGAAAGTTGTTAATAGGGCAGGTAAGTGTAGTGCCGCAGTCGATTCCATTGAACCGATACGTAAAAGACCTCTATTTTCCTCTGAATCCTGAAGTACTTCAAAGGATTTTTCATAGAGATGTAGCATTTTTAATACCATTTCATAAAATTGCTCTCCCTTTGGTGTCAATCGGATGCCTCGATGTCCTCGATAAAAAAAGGTTGTATGATACATGGCCTCAAGATTTTGTATTTTCATAGAGATATTGGATTGTGTGTAATTGAGTTCTGCAGCAGCCTTGGAGAAGCTACCTGTTTGCACGACTGTCCGAAAAATTAAGAGATCATTAATATTCATACTTTTCCTCCAGCCATCAATTTATTTGATATCTATTATAACGAATTCATACTATTTGTGATACCTGTATTTTCGTTATAGTGAGAAGGAGGGGAGGGAAAATATGCACAAGCAAACAGTTCAATATTTAGTTGGAGGCATTTTTGCATTAGTCATTGCCATGGGGATTGGTCGTTTTTCCTATACGGTTATCTTACCGTATATGCAAGATACTTTTGCCTTTAGTCGTTCCACAGCAGGTTTTCTAGCAACAAGTAATTATTTAGGATACTTTATAGGGGCATTGGTAGCTGGCCGTTTACAAATAGGGGATAAACGTATTCCTTTTTTACAAATAACACTCGTTATTAGTATTTTGACAACAGCTATGATGAGCTTTACAGATGCCATTTTCGCATGGTATCTACTTCGTTTTATTTCAGGGGTTATGAGTGCATTTATCTTTGTGGTTGCTGCTAGCCTTGTGCTCGATCAGTTGGCTAGAAATGGAAAAGCACATTTATCAGGGCTTTTTTATAGCGGGGTAGGTACAGGAATTGCTCTAAGCGCGGTTATTGTGTCACCCATGCATGCAATGTTTGATTGGAATGGGACATGGATCGCCTTGGCATTGTTTAGTGTCATATTGCTTGTATTCATCATATTTTTCATAAAGCCAGTTACTCAACATACACAACAGCAATCAAGGCAAACAGTAGCATCACAAAAAGTCCCACCTTCGACATGGATGAAGTGGTTAATTTTAGCTTATAGCTTAGAGGGACTTGGCTATATTGTCACTGGAACATTTATCGTGTCAATTGCAGAAGAGTCAACAAGCTTTCATGGTGATGCAGCCTTTGTCTGGTTTGTTGTTGGGATTGCAGCGATTCCATCGTGCATCGTTTGGTCTAAGCTGGCACAGCGATACGGCTATGTGAGAACATTATTGATTGCCATGCTATTTCAAGGGCTTGGCATTATTTTGCCAGCATTTGCGACAAATACGATGACACTCTACACAAGTGCCTTTATTTTTGGGGCAACCTTTATGGGCATTACAACAGTGGCCACAACATTAGCAAGACAAATAGTGCCTGTGAACAGTCACCAAATATTAGGTTATCTAACTGCTGGTTATGCTTTGGGCCAAATGTTCGGTCCTTCACTTGCAGGAACAATAGCCAATTATACAAATAGCTATCAGTATGCCTTATTTGGAGCAACAGCCGTTGTAGTAGTAGGGGCAGTATGTCTTATTGGCGGATTAAAATATGAAAAAGTGAAAGTAGGAGAACTAGATGCCATACGTGAATAAAAGCGCCCAGTCGGAACGGAAATCAATCACACGTTATGGTGATGATCCACTTTAATAACATTAAAAAGAAGTAATTGTAGACGATTTATTTCATCACTACTTGTTTATAATGTTGCACATATTAAAGGGTCAAAAATAGCCTTGTTATTGTACGATTAACAAGGCTAACTTAAATTTCTCCTTCAATAAAAGCCTTCTGTAGTTAAATAAGATGACTGTTGTTATCTTTCCACTTTTCGTTCATTTGTGCGTTTTTCCAATAAGTGTTCGGTCCATTACTTTTTAAAGTTGCATTTTTCGGTACCTGTTTAATTATAAGAAGAAGATTAAGTAAATCAACTGACGATGCCATCGAGTTTAGTAGTATTAAGAACTTTAATGTCGTTGTTAAGAGTCCAAATACACTTAATATTAGTGGGGCAATGATTGAAATAATCATAAAAGGAGCAATTGTAATGAAGATATATCTTAATTTTGAAATCTCTTCTTCCGTTATCACAAAACCCCCGGCCAGAATAAATCCTACATATGTTTTTTCGGATTTAATGAAATTAGGAATGAAAATCAAATGAAGTAATTCGTGAAGTATTAATAGTAAGACTAACCCCAAAATAATATTCAAGTTAATAGTTATTGATATTCCATCAGGTGTCAGTCCAAAATCGCTCAAAGAAATACTTGAAAAGATATTTATTACCCCAATAGAGATGATTGTAGCAATAATCATTAAAGGGACAGATATCAAAATAGCACTTAATAAATTCTTAGGTTCTTTCATTGGAGTCCATCCATTTTTAAGTAAGTCCAAATGTAAATTCGGGTTACTTTTTGGCAATTTGTTTAGTAATTTCATTAAACTCCCCCATCCTTAATTCAAGAAAATTGTATAACTGTCCTGTTCTATTAGTTGAATAAGTCACGTTTAGTGAATTTTTTTATCTAATGTGCCGTACTCCTCGTTTTCGTTGTTACTGATTATTGTAGCAGTTTCATTTTCATTAAACCAAATTCGATATTCATAAAGTCTTCCTGGCATATTTTCATCAAAAGTATAAAAAAATATCAGGTGTGTTGATTAACCATTTTTATCCACCTCAATTAATTAGAAGGCTCTGATTTCCGCTACGGGCTACTCGCTTTCCTAGTCGAGTAGCCCGTAGCGGAAATCAGTTAAAATGGACATATATTAGCAAAATCTCCTTATTATAAATTTACCACATAAAGCGAATTCATTCTTTATCTATTCTCAGTTTGTAAATATTCAACTTCATTTTTGTTCATAAATAAAAGCTGAACTAAATTGTTTGAATTAGTTCAGCTTAAAATTATTTTAATGTTTTTAACTCTTGAATACGAAAGACTTATTTACTTTTGATTTAGTGGATATCACGTTTTTTGAAGTTACCACCGCGTACCTCTGAAACATCAGAAATGACTACAAAAGCACTTTCATCGATATCTTTAATAATCGAAACAAGCTTATTTTCTTCCATACGGTTAATAACACAGTTTAAAATTTCAGTTGGTTCATTGGAAAAACCGCCACGCCCATGCGTATAAGTAACACCACGTCCTAAACGAGCTTGAATAGCATCACCAATCTCTTCTGATTTTCCACTAACAACACGGACATCTTTTGATTTTTCTAAACCAACTTGAATAATATCAATCACGTTTTTCGCAATATAATATGTTAAAGCTGAGTATAATGCGCTCTCTAAGCCAAAAATAAAGCTTGCCCCTAAGAAAATAAAGGCATTAATAAATAATATAATATCCCCGACTGAAAACGGAATCTTACGTGATAGTAACACGGCTAAAACCTCAGAGCCATCCAAAGCGCCACCGTTACGTAAGACAATCCCAATCCCAACACCTAGTAGCATACCACCAGATAAAACAATTAATAACGGATCATTTGGACCTAAAATTGTTTTAACATCATGCATAAGCACTGTGGAAATAGATAGAGCTGCAATCCCAGCAGTACTCATCAATGCAAAAGTTTTACCTACTTGTTTGTAGCCAATATAAATAAACGGAATGTTTAATACAAAGAGCAGTACGCCTAATGGAATACCAAAGAGGTGTGCGCCCATAATACTAAGCCCCGTTACGCCACCATCAATGACATCGTTCGGTATCAATACCGCCTCTAGTCCGTATGCTGCGATGATAGCACCAATAATAATCATAATAAATTTTCGTGTGTTTTCAACTGACTTTCTTCTTTTCATAAATCTTCTCCATTTCTTTACGTAAAAATAATACTTAAGGTTTTGGAATAATATTTATAGCTATTGTTTTTGTCTCAGTCTCATTGCTTGAGTCGGCCATATTATAGTATTTATTTATTAAATCGTTTAATTCATTTTCAAAGTTCTTGAATTGATCCTTCGTTAACTTAAAATCAATAAGCGAAAAAGTTGCTAAATCTGCAAGTCTTTCTTCTTCATCAAGTGAATCTAAATAGTTTTGATATTGAGATAGCAAAGCTAATTGATAGTAGGAAACGTAATTTAATTTTTGTTTGATTGTTAGTTGTGTCCAATCCTCCTTACTAAGTTTTGCTGCTCCTTCATTTACTGCATAAAATTTTTCTGTAACAGAACGTACTTTTCGCTCTTTCACAATTTTTATGATGTTTTCATCTGCTAAAATTTGGATGTGACGATACAAGGTAGCTTGAGGTACATCCTTTATGATTGAAATCATCTCCAAAGTACTTATGCCTTCTTCTTTAGTGTGCATGAGAGCTTGTAAAATTTTCATTCTCACAGGGTGCATTAAAACTTCTGCTTTATTCCGCATAAAACGATCCTCCTATCAGATGGAATCAAGGGAAGCAATCAAATGTTATCAATATGAGAACATTCTCAAAAAATATACTATAGAATTTTTAAAAGGATGTACAGTAAAAAGGTAATGAAATTTTTTACATCTTTTGTTATCATTATTGATAATGATAATGAATGGAGGTTTTAGGAATGAAATTACACTATGGTTTTGATGATTTAAGCCAACTAGATTGGGCAAGCATACTGCCAATCATTTTGCCGTTGATATTCGTTGGACTTGTTCTAATCATTGTTGCTTTATTCGATTTATATCGGCACCGAGATACGCGGGAAAACATACTGATGTGGACAATTATTATTTTGTTCTGTAACTCAATTGGTTCTGTTCTTTACTTCATTATTGGTAGGAAGGATGTAAATAAACGTGCGCTTAGAGATTAAACATATTACGAAAAAGTTTAAACAAAAAACAGCCGTGAATGATTTTTCTATGGTCATTGATGTTAATGAGTGTGTTGGGTTAATTGGACCAAATGGGGCGGGGAAATCCACGTTAATTCAAATCATTGCCGACATTCTGTGTGCAGATGAAGGGAAAATTCTTCTTGATGGTCAGAAGATTTCATCTATGAAAAATCAAATTGGTTACTTACCTCAGTATCCTAATTTTTTCTCTTGGATGACAGCATTTGAAACATTGTCCTTTATGGGAACACTTTCAGGCATAGCAAAAAATGAATTGCAGAAAGAAATTCCATTACTTTTAGATAAGGTAGGCTTAGGGAAAGAAGCACATCTCCATGTCGGGACATTTTCAGGTGGTATGAAGCAACGTCTTGGCATCGCACAAGCATTATTGCATAAGCCAACTTTAATGATTATGGATGAACCGGTATCAGCTCTAGATCCAATAGGGAGAAGAGAAGTGTTAAATCTATTAAAAGAGATAAAAAAAGAAACGACCATTTTATTGTCAACGCACATATTGAGCGATGCGGAGGAAATTTGTGAGCGCTTTGTGATGATTAAAAATGGTCACAAAATAGAAGATGCTACAAAATCAGAGTTGCTTAAGCGCCATCAAGAATCAGCTATCTTTTTAATGATTCAAAAAGCAGATTTTCACTGGTTAACAATGGTTGAACATTTACCCTATGTGAAGAAAATCGAAAGCTGTGGAGATGGCTTCAAAATACACGTTGAAAATTTGGGAACAGATGCGAATCGCCTAATACAGCATGGACTGGATTCAAAAGTGATGTTTACTAAATTAGAAGTAGGTATTCAGGACAATCTAGAAGAAATATTTTTGGAATTGGTGGTGTAAGAGAATGAGTGCTTTTATTGCATTGAGCAAAAAAGAAGTACATCAAATGGCAAGGGAGTTTAAAATATTGTGGCTCCCCATCGTATTTATTTTACTAGGGCTAACACAACCGATTATGATGTATTATTTACCTGTTATTTTACAATCAGCTGGTGGTGTTCAAGGTATAATAATTGATCCTACGATGGCAAAGCCTGAAGGACAGGAGGTACTTGCCTCAACATTAAATTCACAGTTTGATCAGCTCGGCATTATTATTTTGGTCGTTGCCACTATGAGTATTATTCAAGGAGAGAAAGCAAATGGCATGATGGCATTTATCCTAACAAGACCAGTATCAATATCATCCTATTTAAATAGTAAAATTATTATCCATTATATATTGGCTGTTATATGTATAGCTCTTGGCTATGCAGTGTCCTATGGCTATTCGGCGTATTTATTTACTACTGTTCCTATGACACAAGCTATGTGGGCTTTAGCATTTTATTGTGTTTGGCTGTTATTTATCATAACGTTTGTTGCAATGATGAGTACATTTTTTAATAGTCCTGCATTTATTGCACTAATAAGTATCGTTGTCCTATTAATATGTCGCTTTATTACTGGGCTACATCCATTCATAGACGTTGTGAATCCTGCTAGTAATAGTATGTATGCAACAAATATTCTGATGACAGGTGACATTGGGACTTGGTATGGCATCAATATTGTAGTTACGGTGCTGTTGGTTTTATTGATGATCATTACCATGCAAAGTTTCATTGCGAAAAAGAAATTTTAAATGAAATTAGGTGAAAAAATTGTTATCGATACAAAATTTACAGAAATCGTATGGCCAGCATGAGGTTTTAAAAGGAGTAGAGTTAACAATAGAAAAGGGAGAAATACTGGCGTTTGTTGGGGGGAATGGTGCAGGTAAAACAACGACATTAAATTGTATTGCTGGACTAGTAGAACAAAATTGCGGGGGAATTATGATTAATAATGTTTCGAAATCGCAATCGCTCGAATATAAAAAGCAATTTTATTTTATACCCGATACGATTCATGTATTTCCAAATATAGCTGCATATGATTGGATACATTTTGTTTTGAAGCTATATGAAAAGACTGATAATGAAAAACTACAAAACTTTATTAGCGTCTTTGGTATGGAAAAAAGTATATATAAACCTATGGGAACGTATTCTTATGGAATGCTTCATAAGATAGCGTTGATTACTGCTTTTACAATTAGTCCGCCTATCCTTATTATGGATGAACCGTTAAATGGCCTAGACCCACTTGCTGTCGTTGCTTTTAAAAATTGTATGAAAGAGTATGTTGAAAAGGGTGGGACCGTTCTCTTTTCCACTCATTTATTAGACGTTGCTGAGAAAATTTGTCAATCTATTTCGTTTTTAAAAGATGGAAAGATTGTCTTACATGAGCGTGTTGAGAACTTGCTAGTCGATGGGAGCTTAGAAACTATTTTTATGGAGAAACAAGCAAATGAAGGATAATATACAATTAATCAAATTCTTTTTAACATCTTTTTATGCAAAGCCAAAGCAGCCAGTAATTCAAGTACTCCTAATTATTGCATTTATTTATCTAGCGGTTCAGTATTTTGTACTTACTTTCACTATCTATTTCATAGCGACCCCAGAGGAGTATTTATTTTACAATGTTCTTCTTTCAAATGGTGTGACCTATTTATTGATTTCGTATTTTGCTATTTCAGTAGTGTTTAGTCAAAGTGATTTTGCTATATTTGCTCATTTACCTATTTCTGCGAAGAAGGTTGTCATATCGAAAATTATAAGTGGGGTAACGTTACCGATAATGGCGGTAAGTATTTTATCAATACCTACATTTTTCATATTCCTGATAGAGTTTAAGCTAGGTGTTGCTATAAAATCACTTTTACTTTTACTTGTCATGAACGTTTTAATTGTACTGTTCCTTCTATTTGTATTGTCCATTTTGAATCATTTTCGCAGTATGTTTAGTAACACATCCGTATATCTACTTGTTAGGATGACGCTTATAGTAGGTATTGGAATAAGCCCAATACTGTACTTTCTCATAAAAAATTATCATGCAATGAGCACTGTTTTAGTGAAATTAGATGTTTCAACCATATCATCCTTAAGTGCTTCAATTTCTGATTTTCTAGAAATAGGTTATCGTTTTGCAATGCAACAGTCATTGGTAGAGACACTTTTGTCATTAAATTCGGCGATAAGTTTTATCTCGTTATTCGCACTATGTTATGTATTGTTTAAAGCAACTATTAAAATGATTGCATCTAAGTATTATGAACATGGCATGCTTGTCAGCAGAATAGAAAAAACGACTAAAGTTTGGGGGAGAGATATTCAAAGCAGCTTGGTCAATTATTTGCAGCGTGAATATTGGATTATTCAATCTGAACCGTACTTTAAAATGCAAGCTATTCTTGGGATAATCTTAACGCCAATTTGTACAATCATTTTTTTAATTCTCTTACAGATGAATATGATAAAGGCGGAATGGATTGTAAACAATGAATCTTTTCTATTTGCCTATATGGTTTTGTTGATGAGTTGTATGAACAATATTAGTGGGACACCCTATTCAAGAGAGGGAAAATACTATGCATCTAGCATGACATTGCCATTTGATCCACAAAAAATTTACATGGCAAAAATTATGACTTCATCATGCATCGGTATAATATCAGTTGTAATAAGCTATATCATTTACATGCTTTTTGGTAGAGGCGATATTATTACGGGACTACATTTATTGATTACATTACTATTAGTCATTACGTATAATTTAATGTCCCCGCTTTATGATAGAAGGCTTCCTTTACTTGAATGGTCTAATCCATCGGAGGCAATAAAATCAAATCCTACAGTATTAATAAGCCTGTTATATGGATTACCATTATTGATTGTCATCGGACTTCTTCACTTTAGCTTGCTATCTTTCAATGTTTCTCCGTCGATTTCGGTAGCAATTATTTTGATTATTGTAATACTATGTGCAATCACATTAATTTACAAAATATTTAATAGAAAGAATTTGGAATGCTCTTCACCATAACTTCTGGCGATGAGCCATATGAAAGGATACGTGAACAATTGAATGTGAAAATAGATCCAATGAGTAATATTCCTTTTTATCAGCAGTTAACCCAGCAACTACTTTGTGAAATAGCGACAGGGAATTTGCAAAATGGTGACCCATTGCCCTCCATTCGTGATTTAGCAGCTGAAACAAACCTCAATCTCCATACCGTTCATAAAAGCTACAAGGAGCTTCAGAAGAAGGGAATAATCGCTATAAAACCTAACTCAAAAGCAATTGTTAAGAAAACTCCCGAAGCAAAGGGGATTGACCTTCAAGAAATTTCTATAAAAGTCGAACAAATAATATGTGAAGCTTATGTTTTAGGTATTAGCGAACAACAACTGCAGCAGATGTTTCATAAGATTTTGCGAAAGTATTATACTGATTGTTAAGAGAGAAAGAGATGACTTCTGCAATATACAGAAGCCATCTCTTACTAATTAGAGTGTATTTTAATCAATTATGCCTTGGTATAATTGATTAGCTTTATTTCTTACGCATAATTTTCTAATCATTCTTCGTACTGCTTAATTAGTTCCCTTAGTTTACTTTGTATTTGTTCACGCACCACTTGTGGGCGCTTTAAGTTTGCCTCCATGCCTAGGCTAAGGAAGAAATGAACAGACCAAGATATAAAAGATGTGCTCATCTTTGTACGAATCGTACCTGAGCCGTCCTCATGTAGATTTATATATTGGGCTAACCATAAGTCTGATTGGCATCTTCTTACACCTTCCAATGTTAAATCCACCTCCAATTCTAACATTTCATCCCCTTCTATTCTCATAATCCATGTCTTTATATGTTCCTCATCCATATTTAATTTCAGGTTTTGGTCTGCATCTAAGGAGAATCCCTTCACTCTATCCACCCGAAATACTCGATGATCTTTTGCAAAGAAACAGTAGGCTTGACAGTACCATAATCCATTCATCGTATATATCCCAATTGGTTGAATAACCCTTTCTCGGCTTGAAGAAGCTTCGTACATCATTGTGATTACTCGTTGCTCCAAAGCTGCCTCAAGAAGTTCCTTTAAGAAAGGAACTTCCATCTCATGTGGGGGTATCCAAAATACAAGTCGTTGCTGCATACGTTCAATCTTTTGCTTAAGTTCACTCGACAGATAATGGAAAAATTTATCCAATGCTGTATTTACTTCATTTTTGAAGGGGAGAGACTTGTAATTATGTAGAGATTGACAGGCAAAAAACAAGGCGATTGCCTCATATTCCGTAAAACTAATGGGTGGCAGTACCTTTTCCCGTAAAACGCGATATCCACCGTTTGGTCCTGTCTCTGAGTATAGTGGTACGCCAAGTTCACTTAACTCCATCAAATCGCGAATCATTGTTCGACGTGAAACACCACACTCATCTGCCATCTCCTGTATTGTAAACTTCTTACGTTCATTGACCTTCATTATAAGTTGAATAAGTCTCTGCGCTTTATGCATTGAGTAGTGCCTCCTTTATAAAATTTAATTAATAGTGACGATAGTTGGCACTATTATCACGTATATTTTAATTCGAAGTCAATGTTAATGAAAAGTGGAGAATATGAATAGTAAGTTTTTAATTCTGAAAAGGCTTTACGTGCTTTCATAACATTGACTTTACACACGTTTTTTATCTTTACATTGGGGTATAAAAAGGATCAAAAAAACGTGAAAACAATTTTTAATAGAAGGAGATTTAAAAATGAAATCAGAAAATCCAAAATACGTGATGGAAATTGTTTTATTTGAGCTGAAGGAGGGAACGGATACCCAACTTTTCTGTCAAGCAGCTGCACAACTTACTGAGGTACTGCAATTACAAATACCGGGATTTAAAGAACGCACTTTGCTGCATACACAAGACGAAAGCCAATGGACGGATATTATTTATTGGGATAATATGGAAATGACATTAGGAGCGATGGAACAACTAAAGTCAGTACCGGTTTTTCAAACTTTTGTGTCGATGATTGATTCACGAGAGATTGTACAACGACATCTAATTCCAACTAATTTGAATATATAGGGAATTTTGCGTATAAGAACGTTTACTATTGATGAATTGTCCATAGCAAATAAAAGAAAGGAGTTGGAACATGTCTGATACATTTGCAGGAAGATATAATGAAGAATTCTTTTACCATTTTACGGATGTTGTCAAACACAATTATCCTGATTTTGATTCGAATATGTTTCATAGCTTGATATACGATGAACATTGGGAACAGAAACAATTCAAAGAGCGAATCCGACATATAAGTACTTCTTTACGTATGACTTTACCTAATTCTTATAGGGATGCAATTTCTATTTTGATCCAAATAGCTCCTCAATGTTGTGGAGTTGAATACTTGTTCTTTCCTGATTTTGTAGAAGTAAATGGACTTGACGATTGGACAACTTCTATTACGGCACTTGAGAGGTTTACGTCTTTTTCCAGTTCTGAATTTGCTGTTCGCCCGTTTATATTAAAAGATTCCCAAAGAATGATGGATCAGATGCTAAAATGGGCCAGTCATCCAGAACCTCATATCAGACGCTTAGCAAGCGAGGGTTGTCGTCCTAGATTACCTTGGGCTACGGCTTTAAACATATTTAAAGCTGACCCAATGCCAATTGTGCATATATTAGAACAACTAAAGCGTGATACTTCGGCCTATGTACAGAAAAGCGTTGCTAATAATCTGAATGATATTTCGAAAGATAATCCGGAACTAGTCAAAAAGCTCGCACGTGATTGGTACGGAGAGAATCCAAACACTGATTGGATAATTAAACATGGATGTCGCAGTTTGCTGCGAAAAAGTGATCCAGATATGCTTTACTTGTTCGGCTTTGAAAATTCTCCAGATGTGACGGTAAGTAATTTTTCACTGGACAAGGAAACGTTAAAGATTGGTCAAACTCTCAACTTTTCTTTTTCAATTCGTGCCAACACCTCTGTATCTCAGAAGTTACGAGTTGAATATGCTATTGATTTCGTCAAAGCCAATCGTAGAACCACGAGAAAGCAATTCAAGATAGCGGAACGAAACTACGATAAAGAAGATTGGCAATATGTACGAAGTCATCATTTTAAAGACTTAACAGTCCGCAAACATTATCCAGGCAAACACCAGTTATCCATCATTGTTAACGGTAAAGAACTAGCTACAACGAATTTTTACGTAACCGAAATCACAGAGTCTTAATAAAATGACATGGAGGAAATAATATGAGTAATGTATCAGTAATAGGGTTAGGATCAATGGGAGCAGCACTGGCTCGTGTATTGCTTCAAAGTGGCCATCAAGTTACAGTATGGAATAGATCAATTGCAAGGGCGGAACCCCTTATTGAAGATGGAGCTATGCTTGCTTCCAGTATAGATAAGGCTATAAGCGCAAGCAAGGTCTCGATTATTTGCGTATCAGACTATAAGGCTTCATACAGTATTTTGGATACTGAAGAAGTCAAAGCAGCCATTAAAGGGAAAGTGCTTGTCCAATTAAGCACAGGTAGTCCTCAGCAAGCGCGTGACAATGAAAAATGGGCTAAAGATAATAATGTGGACTATCTCGATGGAGCAATAGCATCCTCACCACTGCAAATGGGTAAAATGGAATCAACAATTTTTACATCCGGTTCCATAACCGCTTTTCAACAGAGTGAACCATTTCTTAAATCTTTAGCAGGAAACATCCCTTATCTTGGGGAGCAAGTTAGCGCAGCATCTTCTACAGAATTGGCTTTCCTTTCATACTTATTTGGTTCGTATATTGGATTCTTTCACGCTGCACGTATTCTCGAATCGGATGGGCTACGAGTAGATTCATTCGGTTCCATGATTGAAAATGTTTCCCAAGTTGTTGGTGAAGTGATCAAGTATGAGAGTGAAGTTGTTCAAACAGAATCTTACGATAATGCACAGAGCTCTATAAATATGTGTATGACGACAGTGGAACTCTTTATGGAACAAGCGCGCGAAGCCGGAATTAATAATGAATTTCCGAATTTTGCTCATGGGCTTTTTAAGAAGGCTTTGGATGCGGGCTACGGAAATGAGGAACTTGGAGCTCTTATTAAAGTAATGCGAAAGTAAAATAGTTTGTAAAATTCTATAGGAATTGATAAAGACCACTCGAGATGAGTGGTCTTTATGTATGTGCGCCAAGGATGGACGTAATCTACAGGGTGCAAGTCCCGAAACATTAAGGAGTGTGGAATAAACCCAAATTTCACTTGTTCGATGAAGCAGACAAACAATTATGGCATAATCGAAGGTCCTATTTGTTGCATCACAACCAACAGTTAAATTAAAAACACCGCCACTATGGTTGTAATCACAAGACCAATCGCCACGGGCAATAAATTACGCCTTGCAAGTTCGAAGGGGCTAACGTTACAAATGGCAGCAGCCAGGATTAATGCCCAAGGAATGATTGTTCCTCCTCCAACAAAGATTGCTGTTATTTGTCCTAAAGCTGTTAAAGTTGCAGTACAGCCACCAATAGCAATACCGTCAAATATATAACTTTCAAGTAAACTTAATAAATACTAATAGGTGGCTAAACGTTTTTGTTGTAATTCTTTATTTTGAAAATGAACGATTTTTCCCAGTTAGTCGTATTACATATAAATCATTATTGTATGGAGTAGATTTCATGGATGAAAAGGATTTAATTCGAAAGGCGAAAAAAGGAGATACATTGGCTCTTTCGAAACTGCTACAACAGAATTATTCGTTCCTCGTAAAGTATTTAATGAAAGTTACCCTTCATCCACAAATCGCAGAAGATTTAACACAAGAGACGATGATGAAGTGTATTGAAAAAATCCAACTATATAATGGTGAATCCAAGTTTTCCTCATGGCTCATCACAATCGCAACGAACCTTTTTATCGATCAACAGCGTAGAAAGAAGCGGGAGAAAAACTGGCTAGAGCAGGAACAAGCACTCCGAAAAATGAAATGGAATGTAGCCAATATGAACGAAGAATGGACTGATGTACTTGATGTACTTGCTCAAATTAATGAAGAAATACGTATGCCAATCGTGCTAAAGCATTATTACGGATATTCATATGAGGAAATCGGAAAAATGATGGGTATTGCAGAAGGAACAGTAAAATCTCGAGTTTCAAATGGTCTAAAAAATGTACGAAAGGAGTTGGCTGAACTTGAAGGAGTATGATTCTAAAAATAGTAATTCTATGTTGGATGATGAAGATGAATTAACGGTTAAGCAATTAATAGATGATTTAGAAAAACTGGATCAATGGAATCCAGTATCTACTCCAAACTTACAATGGTTTCAACAAAATGTTGAATTAGAGAAAAAAAGAATACGAAAAAAACAATGGAAAGACCTCCTCACGTTTATGTCTGTTGCAGTATTTGTGCTTTCGGTTGGGATTGCTGTCGTTTATCGTCAGCCAATTCTTATTCTTTATTTTCAGCTTGTGGGGATTATCTTATTGCCCTTAGCTCTTAACAAAACTAGAAAGAAGGTCAGTAATGAATGATCTCAAACAAACTAAGTAGCACACCGCTTTGGTTATGCGTCGTGATTGCATTCATTCTGATTTGTCAGAGCTCATGGATGTTTTGGGATGCACGGAAGAGGGGACACAATGCTTGGCTATGGGGCTTTTTAGGCCTTATTACATTTCCAACGTATCTTATTATCTATCTTATTTTTGCAAGAAAAATATTTAAAAGAAAGGTCTCAGGTTCAAATTCCTGAGATTTTTTTTATTTATTTTTTCGTAAGTGAACGATTAGTCGAACGTAATCGTATTAAGGGTGAATAAACAATTTGGAGGAGGGAAACAAGAATGAACTGTTTAATAGAGTCTTATAGTAAATAAAACAAATATTGATATTTATATGAATCTTATACTGAAATCAAGGAGGTTACTTATGACAAAGCAAAAAAGTGTTAAAGGACTATTCATTTATCTCTTGCTTGGAATCATTGCATTCGTTCCCTTATATCTTAAGGCACTATCGACACTATCGACAAACCCGGCCCAATTAGAGCAAGCGAGGGAAATGATGGGGATTTCAGGATCACCTGAAATGTTAGCCTTACTTGGCACACTTCCCAATTATATTTTCTTACTCATTGCTCTTGTTATAGGTTTTTTTACTGCTCATAAAGTTGGTTTAAAATCTGTGATTATGCACCCGAATGCTAGAGAAAAGTCAAAGTCAGAGTGGATAAAAGGTATTAAACTAGCTATCATACTCGGTTCGATTGCAGGAGTTGTTATAAGAGGATTCGATTATCTTTTATTCCCACTCTTGCCGGAGGGTCTAAAAGAACTAATACATCCTTATAATGCAATAGAATTTTTAGCAGCTTTACTCTACGGAGGGATTGTTGAGGAACTATTAATGCGTTTTGGGTTTATGAGCTTGTTGGTTTTTATTTTTTGGAAACTATTTGATCGAAAATCAGCAAAACCTTCGAACTGGGTCTTTATCCTTGCAATATTTGTTAGCACATTATTATTTGCAATAGGTCACTATAGTGGAACTGCAAGTGTGATAGAAATGACCGCATTCATTTGGTTCCGAATGATCTTATTGAATGGTTTACCCGGCTTCTTCTTTGGCTGGATTTATTGGAAGCACAATCTAGAACTTGCGATGCTTGCACATATGTTTGCTCATATTGCCATGAATTTTCTAATGTTGATTGTCTCCTTTTTTCTGTGAAAAAAACTTTTTCATGTAAGGGTTGGGAGCAATCGCTCATGAAGGTTTTATGTAAAAATATATATGGTGCATATACACTTTGAAAATTTGCTTGTGTAAAATATAACTATATGAGGAGCTAGACAGGAAAGGAGAAGGGTATATGAGTGCAAAAAGCAAATGGATATACTGCCCAATTTGTAGTTCAAAAACACGCACTAAAGTATATGCGAATACAATATTAATTAGTTTTCCTCTTTACTGTCCAAAATGTAAACAAGAAAGTTTAGTAAACATAAAAAAATTTAAAATTATCATAGTTAAAGAGCCAGACGCTAAGACGCAGAGCCGATAAATTGAGATATATGTTAACCTCAATATAAATCCTATATGGTTTTAATACGTTACTTCAAGCAACTGGATTTAATCGAATCATCAATGGGCTGCTACCTTCTGATCAAACAGTTGAAAATGGCTATACCGAAAAAGAAATCAGTGATAATAAATTATTTTCTTATCATGTTGTCAACGATACGATCATTAATCAGGCTTTGAGTTTAAATGACAATGTCAATGAGGTAAACAGCATCGTCTTCCCTTCAGAAGTACCTGTACTGAAACTAATATCCTCAGTTTCTCAAAAACAAGTAAAAGATGGAGAAGAGATTCAAAAAAATCACTTAAATCGACTTGGTGCAAATGCTGAGTCCAAAATTATTGACGGCTCTCATTTATTCTATCAAACTAACGTTACAGATATCAGTGATGCCACAAGTAATTTCCTTAAAAAAATCAACTAAGGACTTGTAACAAATACAGACTAAAGGGAGCTAGAACTATAATCTCAGCTCCCTTTTTATCTTTAGATATGAATGTACTTCAACAAACGCACCATGTTAGTGCAACGTCTTTGTATTGTTTAAGTTTGTCACAAGCAAAGCGAAGATTGTTTAAGCTTGATTGAATTTTTTTACATATAAATGTTCAGAAATATCATTTGGATTTATTTCAGAAAGATCAATATCAATTTTCCCATCACGACTAAACTCAGTAAATGTCTCCATTGCAAATTTATATGCCTTTGTTAATTCAATTGTTAAAACACTTGCTAATAAGATGTTGGAATGAAATTTTATGGAAGGTAGATGAGGAATCTGTATCAAAAAGCAGTAAAGGATTCTGTAGTTTTAAATGGTAAAATTAATTAAATTTGGAACGAATATTTATTTCGTTCGTTCTTATAGTAATTCTAGAAAGTAAGGAGGGGGTAAACAATGCTCAGTAAAAAAGGTATATTATCAACATTATTTTCAGTAGTAGGGCTTATTTGTGTAGCATGTTTTTATTACTTTCAACTTAAAACTGCTTGGCTATTCTTCGTTGGAGCTATTATGTTCGTCATGAGTTTTAAAAAAAGGGAAAAAGGATTTTGGGAGTATACTCCTATGATCTGTTTTTGAGATTTAATCATTGCGTTTCATTGTCAATCGTACTACTTGTGTTTATGGGCGAAACTTGAACGACTCCCACTTATAGGAGTGGGAGTCTTCTGTCGGAAAGTAATTCATTGTGAACATGGGAGTAATATGAAATAATTCCTGACAAATTGATTGGAGGAGTAAAAATGCAAGGCTTTAAACGCTACTGCTCGTTTGTAATTCTTATCTTGTTGTTAACAGGGTGTGCGGGTGTGGAAAAAGATAAAACGTCCTCAAATGCGAAGATAACTATTGAGCCATATAACATGAGTGAAAAAGAAAGTCTGCTTATTAGCAAATCAGGGGTAGGAAATATTGAATTTTTTAAACTAAATGGCACTTTAACCGAAGAGGATGATTTGCAAATCTCAGTGGAAGTATTTGAAAAAGGTAAGTTTAAAGAAGAATTGCTAAAGACCTGGGATGACCCCGAAAAAAATTATAAAGATATCCTCATTTCATTTGGAATAAGTGACTTTAATGATGAAGTTCGTCCCTTAAAATTGATATCTGGCATACCTTCTGGGCTTGCTACGACGAATTATTCAAATAACATGACGTCTTCTTCTTTCAGTAATTTAGTAGGCGAAAAGGTTACTTTAAAGAAAAACAAACCTGTTTATTTAGCGGCATGGCTAGGCACTACAAAAAACGAGCTGCGTTCTGTAGGAAGCGAAAATGGCGAATTACCTGCTGGCATTGAAGAAGCTGAGCTCTCATTTTTATACAGAGTATTATGGACTGATAAAGAAAAGAATTAACATTAGCAGTGTAATCGGAATAAGGAGATACGGGACCTGGTATTATATATTGGGTTATTCGATTAACGGGTACTTTAGTGAAATAAGGAGTACAAAAATAATCAAACTTTATTAAAAATCTAATACTAAATAAAAAAGGTTAAAATCAATTTTGAATAATATTTTTCGGAATGGAGTTTGTTTAAGTTGCTATTAAAAAAATCTGATTTCAAATCAAGCATTACTCAATAATAGAAAGGCTTAGGAGTTGTTCCTAAGCTTTTTTTGAGGTTTTAAATGAAAGAAAAGTTATGAAAATAGCATTGGTTTTATGTATTTAAAAAGATTCCTTTGTTGGCGTTCGCCACACCAAGTGCTGGTAAGCCTGCACGTAGAGCAACAGGTAACAAAACCGCCCCTAAAAGTGCCACAGCTGGTGATGGCCAAAAGAACCACGAAATAAACATCATTAACAGACCAATCGTCCAATAAGCGAGCGCAGGTGTTTTAATGATTTTCGTAAAAGGAGCAATCATGACCTCATTAATACCAGAAGTCATCATCACCCGACTCAT
>NZ_LIYL01000021.1:432104-435698 GCF_001278875.1 Lysinibacillus sp. FJAT-14222
AATTCAATCCCCATACGTTTCCCCCTCAAAATTCGATCTGATTCTATAGAATATGAAGGGGAAAAAAGTTGGTGATGGTTTTTTTTGTGGGCATTTGCTACTCCGAAATAAGTGAACAGCTTCTTTAAGAAAACTGTATTTTCTTGTGAAAAAAATACGATTGTGAAGGATTACACGTACACTAAAGGAGTCGTTTAGTGTAATATGTACGGTAGTAAATAATAGCCGTTATATGGAAATTATTTTTATGATTGATAAATTGAAAGGTGAGAGAGTCATTCTGTAGCTTTGAAATAAAGTTTGATAAAAAACACCTCTTAAACCTGTATTTTTCTGTAAATAAGAATAATCCATTTTGAAAAAAGATTACTCAAAATGGATTGGATTATTCTTTAGCAGTTTTAAGTTAGATTTTATAAAAAAGTTTAATCATTTTCTACCTTCAATCTTCCAAAATCGTGCCCTATGGTTGAACAAATATATATGTTCTCTCAAAGAGATCAGTTATATAGAAAAATTCTAGGTCATGGTTAAGTTTTTTACACATTTAAGTTGTTTACTTCACTTGAAGGTTAGTTAAGGATTTATGCTCCACTATTCCTTTTCTTAAATCATTTGTGACTGACCTATGAACCTTCACCAAAGTCTAGAGTACTTCCTGTTTCTACTAAAGTCTTTGTATTACTTAAAATCATCCACCAGGCCTTGTCGCTGTTCTCATAAGTGGAATCTCCTTCTTTCCACTGGTCTTGTATGACTGTCAATTTCGTGCATGAGCCAATAGGTTCTAAAAGATAAGAAATTCTTGACTCGAATGCATGATCATCTTCAATATAAGACTTTCCAGGATAGTGAGTAAATCGAAGTACCTTATTTGGTTCATATTCCAATACGTTTCCGTATACATGCACCGTTTTATCTCCATCTACTCCAGGACCGACATACTCCAAAAGATCGCCCAGTTGAAATGTAGATTTTATGACGGACCCATAATAAATTTGTTTTGTACTCTCAGAAGAGATAAGTGCCTTCCAAACTTCCTCTGGTGTACCTGCAATATAAAATTGATACTTCAAATCCTTCATGATTTTTATGCCTCCTAAAAATTTAATTTGGAACATGTACATTATAAAAAAACTTCACTGACAAGTACGGTCAGTGAAGTGAAGTATTTTGATAATGATTGAATAACTCAAAGCTGATTGTTGCCAATTTTTCTTGTAATAAAGTTGGTTCCAAAATGGTAATAGATTTACCGTAGGGGAGAAGAAAGTAAGGTACAAAGCTATGAATAGACTCTTTATCAACCTTAAAAAGAGCTTGATTGTCTTTTCGTTCTATTAAAGCATGACTAAATAACCAATGCTGACATAAATCATCTAGCGCATGTGTATTGCCTTTGATACGGACAGAAATGAGTTTTTCAAGTTGGTTTGAATCAGGTAAAAGGTCTTTTAGTAAGAAAGAACGTGCTGAAAATCCCAAGGGTCGGTCGAATTTTTTATCTGTTTTGGATAATGATTGAATACGATCGATTCGAAAACTTCGAATTTCTTCACGCAGATGGCAATAAGCAACTGTGTACCACTTACCTTTCCAATAAACAAGACCATAAGGATCAATACGGCGTGATTGCGGTTCAATTTCTCTATCTTTATGATAAATAATAAATAAACTATAGCTTTCGGCAACAGCAATTTCTAAATCTTGAAGAATAGATTTTAAGGACGATTCAATAGTAGGATGGATGACTTCAAACCCTCTTAAATGGCGATTGATATGATTTAATTGTTCCTCGTTTGTATACATTTTTAATTTAGAAATTGCTTCATCTAACGCTTCACTAAAGGGATACCCTGCATCTATTGCAAATTTTGCAGCATGAACAAGCGCTTTCTGCTCATCCATATTAAAAAACAAAGGTGCCTTTGTAAACTCATTCAATAAACTGTACCCACCATTATGTCCTGCATCTGAAATGATTGGTACTCCACTTGCACACAAAGCATCAATATAGCGGTACACCGTACGGATACTGATTTCTAATTCCTCTGCTAGCTCCTTAGCAGTCAATTGTTTCCTCGTTTTGAGGAGCCATAATATAGAAAGCATATTAACCATTTTAGACATATATAGTCATTCCCTTCTCTAAATTCAAATAAGCGCCAAAATACTAAACTTATTGAAAAATTTAATTATAAATGTAAACATATGTTTACCATTTTATTAATCACCTTACAGAGCTTACTCTGAAGAACATTCTACTTTATTATAAAAAATCCCGCTTCTCTATTAATCATATTCTAATTACACAATCTGGTCCGAATACGGAATAACTCTATTGTCACTCGATAATTCCCTAATCCACCTTATAATTCAGACGTACTTTTCCTTTCACTATAAACCATTTTTTTAGATAACTATATTCAAAAGGGATAAAGCGTCATAACTTTTTTTCAAACATCGCGACTGTATTTTAAATCCACACATGCTTAGAGAATGAAAAGGGAAATTGGATATGTGTACATACAAATGCATCTCAATCTATTGTTTGCCAATGTCAATCGTAGGGTCCAAATTCAGAGAAAGAGTCACAAGATTTTTGTAAAACAAGTTATTTTAGATGCTACAAAGAATCCAAGAAGCCGATTTGTTTTTACCCTAATTGAAAAAATGTTAATCGTTGCAGGGTTAGTTAAAGAAGTTTCTTATTATTTAAGAAATAACAGGAGAATCATATTTCGTTGTAGAAATAATTAAAGAGTAGCAAAATATAGGAGGACAATATGAGCAAATTTGGATTGTTTGGCAAGTTTATAGTAAAAGATGGCGAACGTGATACGCTAGTACATATTTTATTGGAAGCGGCAGAATCAATGAAGAATCTTGATGAATGCGAGATATATCTCGTAAGTGTTTCTGAATACGAATCAAATTCTGTATATGTTTATGAAGTGTGGAGTAATGAAAAAGCCCATAAAGCATCTTTATCTCTAGAGGTTACACAAACATTAATAAAGCGTGCAAAACCAATCATTACTGGAATGGAGAGAATGAGCACCATGAATATAATGGGCGGGAAGGGCGTTTCACCGAATTCTTATTAAACGAAAGAGGACTTTAGTTGAATAAAAATAAGACCACTCCGTGTGGTCTTATCCCTGCAGTCATCTGTTGTCGATATTTAATCGTTGCCAGATGGCTGAGTCGTTTTTGAAAACATTGATAGTTGTAAAAATATATATAATCTTCAATAACTAATAGAAAGATTGAAAGGCTTAGGAGTTATTCCTAAGCCTTTTTGGAGGTTTTCGATGAAAGAAATGTTATGAAAATAGCTTTGATTATTTATGTATTCAAAAAGATTCTTTTGTTGGTGTTCGGTACTCCAAGACTTGGGAGGCCCGCACGAATCGTGACAGGTAAGAGAACAGCCCCTAATAGTGCAACAGTCGGGGATGGCCAGAAAAACCACGAAATAAACATCATAAACAGACCAATCGTCCAATAAGCGAGTGCAGGTGTTTTAATGATTTTCGTAAAAGGAGCAATCATGACCTCATTAATACCAGAAGTCATCATCACCCGACTCAT
>NZ_LIYL01000021.1:435907-469187 GCF_001278875.1 Lysinibacillus sp. FJAT-14222
AATTCAATCCCCATACGTTTCCCCCTCAAAATTCGATCTGATTCTATAGAATATGAAGGGGAAAAAAGTTGGTGATGATTTAGAAAAATTTCGACCTAGTCAGAATGACGGATAGAGGAGTCAAAGCGGCGGAAAGAAGAGACAAGGTGACGGATAGAATCGTCAAAGCGACGGATAGATAAGCCAAAGTCGTGGATAGCCCCGCCATAGCGACGAATTATGAAACAATATATGTGGATTGTACTTTCTGCTACAGCAAGCTGGATTTTTCTAATGAATATAGATTACGATGCAATGGACTCACTATAATAGTAGGAGCTGATAATTGAAAAAGTATAAATAAAATAATAGAGGTGTAATATGAAAATCGTTATTTCCAGGAAAAATACTTATCGATAAAGGCGGAAGCAGACCACTTGGTACAGACAGATTAAACTACTAGTTATACAGGTGGTTCTAATTTTAATTGACAATGATAATCATTATCGATATTGTGGAAGTAGACTAGAATCCACATGGCCACTTATTCGCATTCCAGCGGTTATTTGATTAATTTATGCCAGCATGAAGAAGGTGCCTAATACACAAATGAGTGTGGTGTCGCGACGTTTAACCATATCCAATGCATTTTATACATATTTATTGTGAAATGTCCCGAATTCATCCTTATAAGTTGTTATAATGGTTATTTTTAGAAATTTATGTTTTATAAATCCGATATTCTTTTGATAAATTATTTTATGTAATGAAGTAGAGGTGAACTATAGGTGAAGCAAGTGTTGGTAATTAAGAATGAACGGTCTTTAGCGAAGAAAATCGGAAGCGGTCTAAAGCAAGAAGGCTATTTCATTTTAACACTTCACAATGAAAACAAAGGTTTAAATATAGTATATGAGCAAGATTGGGATATTATCATATTGGATTGGGATTCGTTAAGTATGTCTGGACCGGAAATTTGTAGACAAATACGGGCTGTTAAAACGACCCCAATAATCATTGTGACCGACAATGTGTCCAGCAAGGATTGCATAGCAGGATTACAAGCAGGAGCAGATGATTATATAAGAAAACCATTTGTGAAAGAAGAATTAGTAGCAAGGATAGAAGTTATTTTAAGAAGAGGGGACTGTATCCAGCCAATCGAGACTGATTACTTTCGGTTTAAAGATCTCTTCGTGGATGCATCCAGCAATATTGTGACAAAAGGTGGCGAAAATCTCCCGCTTACTAAGCGCGAGTATGACTTACTTGTATTTTTGATCAAGAATAAAAATACAATATTGAGCCGTGAAATGCTTTTGAATCAGGTTTGGGGATATGACGTAGCAGTCAATCCAAATGTAGTGGATTTATATATTGGGTATTTAAGAAAAAAGCTAAAGTGCGAGAAGAAAGACAGATATATTCAAACAATCCATGGCAGGGGCTATTCAATGTGAATAGTAAAAATAAGATAATAGGTCAAGTACAGTTTGTCACAGTATTTGAACATAATCGAAAAAAAACGAGTAAAAACGGTTTCAACCAAGTTTTGCTCGTTTTTTTGTTCTATTAAATCTGATAACCAAACAGTTTCTGGAAGATATTGAAGAGACGGAAACTATAAAAAGAATACTTCACGTATTACTTTTTTGTAGCCAATCTATGCTTGAAAGCAACTTTCTTTATAAAGTTATATCTTTCACAAGATTTTCACAGAATTAAAAACTATACTAATTCACAGAACAACCAAATGAAAATGATTATCAATAGCAATTGAAATGGTTAGCAATTATTATCCAATTCAATCTCTAGACTTCATCGTTTTCAAAATAAATTACATAAGGAGTATATGTATGAAGAAATCTATGTTTTTAAAATTAGTTGGAATTATGGCAGTTTTAACTTTAATGTTAGCAGCTTGCTCAAGTAATAAAACTAATGAAGAGTCAAAGTCTAATAAAGATAATGGAAGTGAAGAGGTTGCTAAGTCTACGACAGTTGAAATCACTGATGCCCATGGAACTGTTACTGTTCCTGTAAATCCAAAGAATGTAGTTGCTTTGGATAATAGAACTTTTGAAACTTTAGCTGATTGGAAAATTGATTTAGTAGCTGTTCCAAAGGATGTAATGCCTGCGGATTCACCATATGTAAAGGACGATTCAGTCAAAAATATTGGAAATCACCGCGAACCAAATCTTGAAATTATTGCAGCTGCAGACCCTGAACTTGTAATCGTCGGTCAAAGATTTGCTGGCTATTACGAAGAAATCAAAAAATTAGTGCCAAATGCAGTTGTTATTGATCTTAATGTAGATATTTCCGAGGAAGCTGCTACGCCTGGGGAAAACTTAGTAAATGGACTTAAAAATTCTACAATTGCTTTAGGAAAAATTTTCGATAAAAATGAAGAAGCTAAACAAGTGGTAGCTGATTTTGATAAAGTTATCGAAAATGCTAAATCTGCTTATAATGGAACAGATAAAGTGATGAGTGTTATCGTTGGTGGTGGGGATATTGGTTTCTCAGCTCCGCATTCTGGACGTGTTTGGGGACCGATGTATGAAATTTTCGGTTGGGCTCCAGCATTAGAAGTTGCCGATTCTACTTCAGATCATAAAGGTGATGAAGTTTCTGTTGAAGCTATTGCAGAAAGTAATCCTGATTGGCTTTTCGTATTAGATCGTGATGCTGCAATATCTGGTGAAGAAGATTCAGTTCCTGCTCAGGATGTTATTGCTAACGCACCTGCTCTTCAAAAAACAACTGCTGTTTCTAAAAAACATATTGTTTATGCACCAGCAGATACTTACACAAATGAATCAATTCAGACTTATATAGAGTTGTTTGAAAACCTTGCAAATACTTTAGCTAAAGCTAAGTAGTGTAAAGGAGTATAAAATAGTGCTGAAAAATGTAACTTCTAGGGTTGAGATAAATTCTCAACCCCAGTTTTATAACTACAATAAGATATGGACAAAACCTTTTATATTAGCGATTATAGTTGTTATTATTTTAGGCATTATATCACTGTTTACTGGAGTGTATGATATACGTGGACATGAGGATGGCATGGAGATGTTTTTCATAACTCGTGTTCCGAGAACAGCTGCACTAATGCTTACTGGAGCTGCCATGTCAATGGCAGGACTCGTAATGCAACTGATCACACAGAATCGTTTTGTTGAACCTACTACAACAGGAACTATTGAATGGTCAGGATTAGGGCTGCTTTTTGTTTATTTATTATTTCCTGCCCCGACTTTAGTTCTAAGAATGACTGGTGCAATCATTTTTTCTTTTATAGGAACTATGATTTTCTTTTTATTTTTAAGAAGAGTTAAACTTCGTTCGTCTTTAATTGTCCCGATTATTGGATTGATGCTTGGAGCAGTCATTTCTGCAGTGTCCACTTTTATGGGACTCTTTTTTCAAATGACGCAAAGTATTGAAACTTGGTTTGTAGGTTCTTTTGCGGCTGTTCAGGTGGGAAGATATGAATATTTATGGCTAATTGTTATCGTTACTTTGCTTATTTTTCTTTATGCTAATAGATTGACTTTAGCTGGACTAGGAGAAGATGTCGCAACAAGCCTTGGCGTTAATTACAACAGGATTGTTCTTTTTGGGACTGTTCTCATTTCTTTTGCAGTTGGAATTGTTGCAGCTGTTATTGGAAACTTACCTTTCTTGGGTTTAATTGTCCCAAACATTGTTTCAATGTTTAGAGGCGATGATCTTAGGAGTAATTTACCTTGGGTATGTTTGATAGGAATGGGGACTATAACTGCCTGTGACATAATTTCTCGAACAATTATAATGCCTTTTGAAGTACCTGTTTCTTTAATACTTGGAACAGTGGGGTCAGTCGTGTTTATTACCATTTTATTGAGACAAAGAAAACCAAGGAGGCACCGATGAACACATTGGAATATAGAAATAAAGAAAATGTCGAAATCGATTCTAGCCTTCATAATGAAAAGAGATCAGCTAGGGCTTTTCGTTCTAAGAAGGAAGAAAGACGTTATTGGATTTTGCTAATAACATTGATTGCTTTGGGCATCCTTTCTTCATATGGACTTTTAGTTTATAACAATCCAGTTCCAGTAGATTCACCTTCTTTTATCCCAGTTGTTATGAGAAGGATAGTAGCTCTTGTTGCAATGATTATTGCTGCAGTTTGTCAGAGCTTGTCGACGGTTGCTTTCCAAACGATTACGAATAATAGGATTATCACTCCTTCGCTTTTAGGTTTCGAAGCACTTTACTCAACAATTCATACTAGTACAATATTTTTCTTTGGTGCTAGTGCGTTGATAAATTTTACTGGGATTGGATCATTTTTATTTCAAGTTGTTGTTATGGTCTTGATGAGTTTGATCCTTTATGGATGGCTACTTTCTGGTAAATACGGGAATTTACAACTTATGCTTTTAGTTGGAATTATTATGGGCACTGGGCTAAATTCTGTGTCAACTTTCATGAGAAGACTACTTGCGCCTTCTGAATTTGATATTTTACAGGCAAGATTGTTTGGTTCTGTGAACAATGCAGATTCTGCATATTTTCCTATTGTAATTCCTATCGTAATAATTGTAGCAATATTACTTCTTGCTCATTCTAAGAATCTAAATATATTGTCACTAGGAAAGGATGTTGCTACTTCTTTTGGAGTTAAATATCAATCTAGTGTAATTTATACGCTTGTCTTAGTTGCTATTTTGATGTCAATTTCAACAGCTTTGATTGGACCACTTACTTTCTATGGCTTTTTAGTAGCAACTTTGAGCTATCAGGCAGCGTCCACTTATGATCATAGATATATTTTTCCAATGGCTCTTGCTATAGGATTTTTGATAATTACGAGTGCATACTTTTTGATGTATCATGTATTCCATGCTCAAGGTGTAGTTTCAGTTATTATCGAATTATTTGGTGGAATAATATTTTTAACTGTAGTTTTAAGGAAGAGGGCTTTATGATAAAAATTGATAATGTTAAAAAGTTCTATACTGATAAGGTAAAAATAGGACCTTTGAATATTGAAATACCAAAAGCGGGTTTTACTTCTTTAATTGGCCCAAATGGCGCTGGAAAGTCTACGACACTTTTGATGATTGGAAGACTTTTGGATATGGAGGAAGGTCAAATTCAAGTAGCAAATATGGATGTTTCTGGATCTAAATCCAAAGACTTAGCAAAAATTTTGACTATATTGCGACAAGAAAATCATTTTGTAACTAGGCTTACTATTAGACAACTAGTTGGATTTGGACGATTTCCTTATTCAAAGGGAAGATTAACTAAAGAAGATGAGGCTATTATTTCTAAATATATCGATTTTTTAGACTTGACTGATTTAGAAGATCGATATTTAGATGAGCTTTCAGGTGGTCAAAGACAAAGGGCATATGTAGCAATGGTTTTATGCCAAGAGACTGAATATGTACTTTTGGACGAGCCTCTGAACAATCTTGATGTTGCTCGTTCTGTTCAAATGATGGAGCATTTGAGACGTGCTGCTAATGAATTTGGAAGAACAATTCTGACTGTTATGCATGATATAAATTTTGCAGCCAAATATTCTGATAGAATTTGTGCTATGAAAGATGGACAAATTGCCGCTTTTGGAACAGTAGAAGAGGTTATGGATTCGAAAATTTTGACAGATATTTTCGAAACAAAAATAGAAATTATCGAAGGTCCTTATGGGCCACTCGCTGTTTATTAGTTACGAAATTTTAAAATTAAATTATTTACTGTAGCTGCATAGATCATAACAGCTACTCTAGTTGAAGTTGCTGCCTGTATTTTACAGGCGGTAGCTTTTTCAAATACCGTTGCTCACGATAATGATTGAAGTATGTCATAACGAGAAATTTAGTGATCTTAATGACCGTGGTCAAGAAATACTCAATCTATTTGATACAATTGAACCTAAACTAAATGAAGTTCTTGAGTTAGTTGAACAACAGAAAGATAAATATACATATCTCAATGAGAATAGTATCATCTGGCATTTTCTATTTTATAAAAAAATAGTGTTATATGGTAAGGAAGATAAAAAATATTTTTTTACTGCTAATCATCGAGGTGTTTTCTATAGGTAGTTAAAGAGAATTTCAAAATTATTTGAAATTCTCTTTTTAATCTTATATAGCTTATTTACTCTGTAATCAAATTATATTGCTTTAACATCTCTAAAGTAATGTTCTTTGCAACGGTTCCAGAATCATCAAGATTTGTAACAAAAACATAAGGATGGTTTTCAACTACGATAAAACCAACAAACCACCCTAGTCCCATGTCTGTAATTCTAGTTCCCGTTTTTCCATAAAGAATGTAATGATCTCCTTCTTCTTGAATCATCATGCGTTTAACAGTCTTCATAACAGATTTATCAAATGGAAGGTCTTCTTTATAAAGTTTTTCCATAAAATCGACTTCTTC
Organism: Lysinibacillus sp. FJAT-14222; assembly: GCF_001278875.1. Classification (NCBI taxonomy): domain Bacteria; kingdom Bacillati; phylum Bacillota; class Bacilli; order Caryophanales; family Bacillaceae; genus Lysinibacillus; species Lysinibacillus sp. FJAT-14222. The sequence goes on from NZ_LIYL01000021.1 coordinate 442,340, forward strand.
CAATGGTGATATTTTCAATGAACTTTGTAACCAAAATTGGTCAATTCCTCCGCTAATATTTTCATTACCGTAGGAGAGTTTATGCAACCATTCTTTCATACCCTGTTCACCAATATCTCGAGCCATTGCTTGATAATACCAAACTACAGAATCACGCATTCCTGATCCAAGGGTATAGTCATGGTTCCAGGAGATAATTTCGTGTTCTGTACCATCCCATTTTTTGATATCATATTCATCTCTAACAACTCCTAATTGTAACCCAATTAATGCATTAGGAACTTTAAAGGTAGATTGGGGAGTTAGTTTTTCATTTGCTCTCTGCTCATTATAGATATAAGTTTCCTCTGTTTTTAAATCTCGCAAAATAAAGGTCCCATCATGATCTTTAAAAAATGGATCAGCCTGAACTTGGTTAACGTTAACTTCACTTAGGATGTTAGGATTGTTAGACTCTGGTTGAGCTGAACAACCTACAATACCTAAGGTCAACAATAGGGTAAGTACATAATAAAATATTTTTTTCATTTTATATTTCCTTTCATGCTCTTGCGAATTTATCATTGAAAACATCATTTATTTGACAGTATTGATTTTTCATACCGCGAGTAATACTCCGAAACTGTAAAAAAATTGCTAGGCATCTAGTGGTTTCTCTTATTCTTGCTCATCTTCACCAATTTCATCTTTAGTAATAGCTGGTAAAATTGGATGCGACACATCACTATCAGTTACTTTCTCATTTTTATATTTTGCTTTTATCTCGAAATATTTATCCAATGCTTTCCTAGCAATGACATTATTATTAGTTAAATTCGCACTTGTGTTTGTTGTTGCCCACGGAATAATAACAGCGTAGGCAATTTCAGGATTTTCATAAGGCGCATAGCCAACATGAGTAAAGGAAATTGATTCTGTACCATAATATTCTGTTAATGGACCATAATATACTGCCTGAGCTGTTCCTGTTTTCCCTGCAGCTGTAAATGGAGCATTTGCAAATTCCTGTCGAGCTGAACCTTTTGAACCAGTATAAACACGGCGTAAACCTGTTTTTACATAATCGATTTCATCTGCAGAATTATCAATTCGATTTAAAATAGTCGGTCCAATTTCTGTTACTAGTTGACCAAGCTGCTGTCCATCTTTTGATGGATCATGTACCTCTTTGACAACATGTGGCTGAATGCGATAGCCGCCATTTGCTATTGTCGAAATATACTGCACCAATTGTAAAGGTGTATACGTATCATATTGCCCAATCGCTAAGTCGAGTGCTTTACCGCCCATCGTTGGATCAGACGGACCTTGTACGCCACTAAATTCATTTGGTAAATCAATACCTGTTTTTACACCTAAGCCAAACTGGGCATAATTATTACGCATTTTTGGGAATGTGTTCTCATTTAAACGGAGAGGCATCCCATAGCTATATGGCGTTCCATTAATAAGCAACGCTGTTTTAAACATATATACGTTAGAGGAACGTTCAAGAGCAGTTAAACCATCCATCGAAATATAGCCATTCCTGTTAAAAATAGAGGTTTTTGGTTTGGTTTGCATTAAATGAATTGGTTCATCTCCAAATACAGTACTTGGTGTGATGACTCCTAAGTTATAACCTGTTAGTAAAGTTGCGCCTTTTACAGCTGAACCAGCCTCATAAGCTGTCGTAAAGTTACCAAACGAATAATCGACAACTTCATTTTTCCCCGTTTCAGGATTTTTTTCGATTTTCTTACCAACCATTGATAAAATATCGCCTGTATTCGGGTCCATCATTACTAAAAAGGCACGATCCAATAAATATGAGCCAGGAAGTGCTTTTAATTTCAGCAATTCTTCCTCTACAATTTTTTCTGTTGCAGCCGTTAACTCACTATCTAGTGTTAAGACTAAATCTTTACCAGGCTCACCCTCATAAGTCGTAATGGTATCGACTATCTGTCCTTTTTTATTCGTAATATTTTTCACAACTGTTTTTTGCCCTTGCAGTAATTCTTCATATTGAGCTTCAATATAACTTTCACCTACACGGTCATTTCGCGAATAATCACGAGCTAAATAATAATTTAGCTTTTCTTTTGGAATCCCTTTTGTTGGTACGGTTGTACGTCCTAAAATAGCCAGTGATGATAATTTCACACGTTTCCAGTCAGTCGTTGTGTTAACACCTGGTAATTCAGTTAAACGCTCAGAGACACGTGCAAATTCTTCAGCTGATACATTTTCACTTTTAATAATTTGTGGTGATAAACTATAACCTGATGCCATTTCTCGATAGATTGCTAATACTTCTAAGTCAGCATCCGTCAATTGTGTTAATTCTTCGTGCGTAATTCGTTCACGGACAAGCTTATCAATCTGTGCATTGATTTGACTTGTCGTCATATTTTCTAGCTCTCTAATTTTCTTTTCCTCTGCCTTTGATACTTTTGCATAGGCATCGTCATGATTTTTTAATATCCAAAAATCCAGCTTATCACGTAAAGTGACACGGTTTGTTGGTTGCTCAATCAATTGTGCCAGCTTTTCGGCTATATCCAGCATTTCCTCCGTTGTACTAGTCTGCATTTTCGTATACGTAATCGCATTTTCTGGTTGGTTATCCACTAGAATACGCCCATATCGATCATACATTCGTCCCCTTGGCACACTTGTATTGACAGATACTTCCTCTTTACGCTCTAAAATACGTACATAATCTTTCCCTTTGACAATTTGCATATAGCCAAGCCTAAAAATTAACATCGAAAATACGATAAATATAGCAAAGAAAAGGACATTCATACGAAATNTTCATACGAAATGTTAAATTAGAGTGATGTTTTGCTTTAACACTCGCCGCGCGATTTTTTTCCGGTTCTTTGCGCAGATGTATTCCCCTCCTCATCCAATTACAATTACTTAAGATCTAATGGCAATACAGGGATAAAGGTTATTTTTACGTTGATCAACAATCCCCTAAATTAATAGAAGAGCTCTTCTTAGGCAAAGTTTACTTCATATAAATTAATTTGTATAATAGATAAAAATGAATTTTATTATCATAAATACCGATAAGGAGAACCCTTTATGAACTTAAAAGAACTTATTACTTTTCAAACAATCGTTTCACAAGGCGGTTTTAATAAGGCAGCCTCTCACCTTCACTTTGCTCAATCAACCATTACCTCACATATTCAGCGACTCGAAAAAGACCTAGGTATTCAAATTTTTGAGAGTGGAAAAAGTAATCAATTGACTAGAGCAGGTGTTTTATTTGCACAAGAAGTTAACCAATTAATTAAGCATTGGGAATATGTAAAGGGACAGGTAAAGTTCTATGATTTAGAGGAATATGGTGTTATAAATATAGGTCTCGTTGAACCTCTGGCAAGTAGATATTTTCCAAATGCATTAAAAAAGTTCAAAATCCAAAAGCCTAATGTAACCTGTAATATTTTTGTAGGGAATACAGTTTATTTAGCAAATTTACTACTAGGGGATGATCTTGATTTTGCATTTTGTTCACTTCCTGAAGATGGTATAAATTTCACGTTTTCTCCCATTTATGAAGAGAAAATTGTTGCAGTGCTTCCAACTAACCATCCTCTTTGTGCGTATGAAAAAGTTTCACTTGATAAGTTTAAAGGATACACTCTTTTAAAGGGTGGAGATGGATGTCCTTACAGAAGAAGAATTGAATCGGCTATTATGGGGTTAATAAGCAACCCCGATTTCATAACTATTAATAATATATCTATTGTTCCTTACTATGTATCAGAAAACATAGGAATTGGAATTATGCCTTTATCACTTGTACCATCTTCGATCCCTAACATTACAATAAGAGAACTTGATGTTGAAAATGACCTAATTCCCATTGGTATGCTAAGAACCACTACTATACCAGACTTATCTTTTACAAAAAAAATGCTTTGTGATTTTTTAATAGAAGAAATCAAAATTTCTGAATAACTACTAAAATGATGGATCTAGGTGTCCTAACTTTGACGCTTTTTGGAAAGTGGGATGTGATTTCCCCTGACTGTACTGTCGGAGAGTCCGAGTAGGAGAGGAACACATACAAAATAATAAAAAGTTGATTTAAAAAGAGTGATGGGTTTACATTTGCTACGTTCACAGAAGTGGAATTTATATAGATGCTGCTTGAGGTCAATTGTATAGAAATTATCAAAAGAGCAACAAGCAGTAATTTGAGGTGAAGATGATGCTGAATTGTATTCCATAAAAAAATCTGTTAATATAAAAGTACAATTATGAGAGGACTGATGAATGGACGATGATTAACTAAACTATATTTTTATTTGAAATGAACAACTTCAAACTTCAAATTACAAAATATAGGATTAGTCTGTCCATTTTTATAAATCAGTTTATACTTTATTTGTCATGTTTCCAATGGCAAGTAAGGAACTTATTTACGCTAAGTGAAAGACTAATCCTTCCAATTACAAATTGGGAGGATTTTTTATTCTCTCATAAATATTTAACTTCTTTCAGCAAAACATCCGTTGAAAGAAGTTAAAGCCTCCGGCGGATGTCACGGAATCGGTAAGGAGTTCTTTGTGCTTGCACAAAGCCGATTCCGGACGCAATTATGCCGAGGCATAATTGATCAAAAAAGGGGAGAGAGAAATGGGCGATTCAGATACTATTGTTACGCATGTAATGCTCCGTACAAGTCGTTAATATCCATCAAACTTATACGGAGAAATTTAGAATGGATGGATATGCCGACTTTGTATAAACAGTAAAAAGTATAGCTATACAAAGGAGGAATTATCATGTCAATGATACAAGTTCAAAATTTAACTTTTTCGTATCCAAGTAGCTTTGACAATATTTTTGAAAATGTAAACTTTCAAATAGATACGGATTGGAAACTTGGATTTATCGGTAGAAATGGACGAGGAAAAACAACATTCTTTAATTTATTATTAGGGAATTATGAGTATAGTGGGAAAATCAATTCTTCGGTAGAATTTAATTATTTCCCTTATCCAGTTTCGGATAAAAACAAGTATACTCATGAAATCATGGAAGAAATTTGCCCCCAGGCAGAAGATTGGGAAATTCTTCGTGAAATATCCTATTTAGACGTCGATGCCGAGGTCATGTATCGACCTTTTAAAACATTGTCAAATGGAGAACAGACAAAGGTGTTGCTTGCTGCACTTTTTTTAACAGAAGGTCAATTTCTATTAATTGATGAACCAACCAACCATCTAGATACGGAAGCACGAAAGATGGTCTCTGAATATTTAAGGAAGAAAAAAGGGTTTATTTTAATTTCACATGACCGAAACTTTTTAGATGGCTGCGTTGACCATATCTTATCTATAAATAGGGCAAATATTGAAGTTCAAAGTGGTAATTATTCTTCTTGGAAGTTGAATTTTGATCGTCAGCAGGAACACGAAGAGGCAACTAATGAGCGTCTACAAAAAGACATAGGGAGATTAAAACAGTCTTCAAAGCGTTCATCAGGTTGGTCTAATCAAGTGGAAGCTTCCAAAAATGGAACAACGAATTCAGGCTCTAAGTTAGACAAAGGTTTTGTAGGACATAAAGCAGCGAAGATGATGAAGAGAGCAAAGAACATTGAATCAAGGCAGCAAAAAGCTATTGAGGAAAAGTCAAAACTGCTAAAAAACGTGGAAAAAACCGAGTCATTAAAATTAGAATCATTGGCGTTTCATTCAAATGAATTGATTGTTTTGGCCGATGTGTCTGTTCAATACGATAACCAAATAGTGAATATGCCGATTAGCTTTAAACTTGAACAAGGTGACCGAATTGTGCTTGATGGAAAGAATGGAAGCGGAAAAAGTAGTATCCTCAAACTAATTCAAGGAAATCCGATACAGCATACAGGCTCGATGTATGTAGGTTCAGGTCTCGTTATTTCCTATGTCCAACAAGATACTTCTCATTTGAAGGGACTGTTATCGGACTTTATTGAAGAGCATGGGATTGATGAAACATTATTTAAATCTATCCTACGTAAGATGGACTTTGATCGAATTCAATTTGAGAAAGATATATCTCATTATTCTGGTGGACAAAAGAAAAAGCTACTTATAGCCAAAAGTTTATGTGAAAAAGCTCATATCTATATTTGGGATGAACCGTTGAATTTTATTGATATTTATTCGCGCATGCAGATTGAAGAGCTTATTCAAAAATTTAATCCCACAATGGTTTTTGTTGAGCATGATCAAGCATTTCAACAAACAGTTGCAACAAAAACTATATCTATATGAAGAATTGAAGATATAATCAGTAAATCAGGTGCTTTAGTAACGAGCTAAAATGAACAAACTTTTTTATGAAAACTAAACATAAATCTGTTAGAGAAGAATCCATTTTGATCAATCTTTTTTCAAAATGGATTCTTTTATTTTGTCACAAATTTTATCAAGTGTGTTGATTTGTCGCTGACGCTTCGCTTTCGCGCAGAAAAAAACATTGTTGCTGCCACTACATTAGCACTACGCTTTCGCACAGAAAACATCCGCTACGTTCCAGGGTCTCATCTGTGACGCTGATCCCCAAGGAGTCGCCCAGTCTCCACTCCAATCAACTTATCGCATACGTTTTAACAAATGTCATCCGCAACTTCCGATAATGATCCTAATTAAATGCCGCTAATTTCCGCTGCGGGAGTCGAGAAACTCTCCGCTACAATTAGTTAAAAATGGGCATATATAAGCAAAATATCAACAAAAAAAATCCTTTTATCACTCAATAATAAAGCTATATTTTCCTAATCAACACTTGAAATGGATAGAAAACGGGCTCGAGATACGAAATAATAATCCAAAATTTGTTTAGTATAGTCCAAGTTTGATTCCTTATACTAAACTTGTTTCAAAATATTTAGGAAGGAGGCTTTTATTAGTGAGATTTCTTACATGGGGTGTAATTGGAGCTGCTATATTGGGTGTAGCTAGAGGGCTGCAAAATGGAACTCTTCAGCAGTTCACAAAAAATATTTCGAACAAATTAAATCTACAGAACGCACAACAAATGATGCAGCCACTACAACAAGTGGCACAACCATTACAACAAATGAACCAATCACAACAGCAAACAAATCAATCATCGCAACAGATGAAACAACCTTTAGAAGCTGTAGCCAATAATTTAACAGGGAATTCATCAAAATAGTAAGGGTACTATGTTCGATTTTTTCTATTATAGACATGAACGAATATTGTTTGGTCTTTAGGTTATTAACCAATCGCTATGACTTCGAGGGAGTCTGGAAAGTTCGACTTCATAGCGATTGGTAATACGTAATAAAGTATTTACACTGTTAATTTCGTTTATACTTAGAAAATGTTTCGTAGTTGCAATCAATTTTTTTCTAATAGTTTAACTTCTTTCAGCAAATGTCTTTTGTACCGAAAGCGTAGCGACAGGTACAAATGAATGCGAATTTAAGTTACTTTTCAGCGGGCGTCCAAACACCTGCTGAAACAGAGGAACTCAGTCTAAGAACGCCACGTCCTGTGGCAACGACTGAGTGACCAACATCAATTATGCCGAGACATAATTGATGGGAGTAAACGATAACCATTAATTTAGATTTTGCGTTTTTATAAGAATAATACAAAAAAACGTGTAGATTCATTAGAAGTTTTATGGGTCTAGATGAAAAGTTATCTTGGACCTTTGTTAAATTCGAGGTGATTAGAAGTGCCGATGTTAGGTGTAGAAGGTGGCAGCATATATTATCAAGTAAAGGGTGAGGGCACGCCAATTATCTTCATTCACCCACCATTATTGACAAGCACAAATTTTCTTTATCAATTAGAACATTTATCTAAAAGATATAAAGTGATCACCTTTGATATTAGAGGACATGGTAAAAGCGTTTTTTCCAAACAAGCTATCAGCTACTCACTCCTTGTTAATGATATTGTTCATTTACTGGATTATTTAGGTGTTGAGAAAGCATTTATTTGTGGATATTCAACTGGAGGCTCGATTTTATTAGAATTTCTATTGACCCATCCAAGTAGGGCATTAGGTGGTATTGTAATTAGTGGAATGTCTGAAGTGAAAGATCTTTATTTAAAGCAAAAAATTTCTTTAGCAGTTAGACTAGCAAATAAAAAAGCCATATCTGTTCTTACACTTGCTATTTCATGGGGGAATTCTAAGACACGACAAGTATTTAAGAAACTTTATAAAGATGCATCTTATGGAGATGTACGGAATATCCAGCAGTATTTCAATTATAGCCTACACTATAATTGTACAAGTCGACTTCATAAGATTAAATTACCTATTTTGCTTATTTTTGGTACAAAAGACAAAGCGTTTTATGAATATGCCCGCTTACTACATGAAAAGTTGCCTAATAATAAATTAGTGTATTTAGAAAAAGAAAAGCACCAAATTCCGACGAAGGCAGCAGATAAATTAAACGGAAAAATTGATGAGTTTATCCAGAATCATTATAAAAATTGAGAAAATAACAATGTTTTATAGTTTTATAAAAAAGATTGATTATTTTCTAACCGGGTGCAAGAGCTTAAGATCCAGCTGCCATTCTTGGCGGCTGTTTTTATTAAGCTAACGGAGCAGGTTAGTTTAATAAAAACATTTGTTTATGTTATAACTTTACATAGAGGAATCTTTATGGTACGGTACTTATTACTAATATTGACAGGGAAGAGGTGAAAGCAATGATAACAGTTTTTAGAATTTTGTTTGGTAAAAATACAAAAGTTGGAAACCGTTTGGCGTACAAAGGGAGTAGTCTGTCCTTTTTTAAGCCAAATAATCATATAAAAACAGTTATCGTAGCTTTTTCTCTACGGCAAATAAACTATAATTCAATGACATAATGTCCTTGTTTATTTGTGCGTGATTTTATTTAAGCGTAACACCGATAATTGTATCGGTGTTTTTTTGTGCCTAATTTTAATAAAAAAGGTTAGATGATAACTCCCTTCTAATTACTCAAACAAATCAGAGTTTTATGGAAGGATGAGAAAACATGCAACAAAAAAACAAGTATATAAGAATTCAAGAGTTCTTGAAGCAGAATAAATTTCCTAATTTTAGAATGAGTCAAATCACAAATGCTATATTCCAAGGGAGAATAAATAATTTCAATGAAATAACGGTTCTTCCTAAATCCCTAAGAGAAATGTTAATTAAAGAATTTGGAGAATCGATTTTAAATATTGCTACTTTAAAGGCACAACATTCTGAACAAGTTACAAAAGTCTTATTTGGAATTTCAGGAGACGAAAAAATAGAAACGGTAAATATGAAATATAAAGCTGGTTGGGAGTCATTTTGTATATCCTCGCAGTGCGGTTGCAATTTTGGTTGTAAATTTTGTGCAACAGGAGATTTAGGTTTAAAACGCAACTTAACGTCAGATGAAATTACTGATCAAATTTTGTACTTTCACTTAAAAGGACATTCAATTGATAGTATTTCTTTTATGGGGATGGGAGAAGCATTGGCTAATGTACAAGTTTTTGATGCTTTAAATGTACTTACAAATCCGGAGTTATTTGCTTTAAGTCCTCGCAGGTTATCTATTTCGACTATAGGCATTATTCCGGGCATAAAAAAAATGACTCAAAACTATCCACAGGTCAACCTGACGTTTTCATTACATTCTCCTTTTAATGAACAGCGAAGCGGGTTAATGCCAATTAATGAACGCTACCCATTATTGGATGTAATGGACACATTAGATGAGCATATACGTGTGACCTCAAGAAAAGTTTATATTGCTTATATTATGTTGCCAGGAGTTAATGATTCTATTGAGCATGCAAAAGAAGTAGTCAACCTTTTAAGGGGTAGATATAAGAGAGGGAACTTGTACCATGTAAACATCATTAGATATAACCCTACTGTTAGTTCACCTATGAGGTTTGAAGAAGTAAATGAAAATCAAGTTGTAAACTTCTATAAAGAATTAAAATCAGCAGGAATTAACGTTACCATTAGAAGCCAATTTGGCATTGATATAGATGCTGCTTGCGGGCAGTTGTATGGAAACTATCAAAAAACAATAACCAATAAATAAGGGTGAGAGAAATGTTTAGAACGTGGGAAGTACCCTAATAGTTTATTACTAACAATAAATTAAATTATTAGGAGGATATTTATGATAAAAGGAATCTTAGGAAGAAAAATAGGCATGTCTCAAGTGTTTAGTGATAGTGGAGATCCCATAGTTGTGACGGTTGTTGAAGTGGAAGAGAATGTTGTGTTACAGAAGAAAACCTTGGAAAGTGACGGATACGATGCAATCCAAATTGGATTTTCTAATAAAAAGAATCCAATCAAAGCGGAAATTGGAAGAAGTCAAAAGGCAAATACCGTTCCTAAAAGATATGTTAAAGAAATTCGTGGAGCATCATTAGATGTTGGAAAACGTATTAGTGCAGATATATTCCAAGAAGGCGACATAGTAGATGTTACTGGTATATCTAAAGGAAAAGGATTTCAAGGTGTCATTAAAAGACATGGATTAAGTGGAGGTCCTGCATCTCACGGCTCAAGATTCCATCGAGCTCCTGGTTCCATCGGTGTAATCGCCAAAAATGATGGCATGAAAGTGTTCAAAGGAAAGAAAATGCCCGGACGCATGGGTGGAAAACAGACCACTATTCAAAATCTTACAATCATAAAGGTTGATAGTGAACGTAACTTGTTATTAATTAAAGGAAATATCCCTGGAGCTAAAAAGTCGTTTGTAAAAATAGAAACTGCAATTAAAAAATTGAATGAAAATGGTGATGATTAGTGTTAAACAAACAGAATGATTCCAGCCAAAGTATTGGTAGAGATGATGTAGTCATTACGGATTTTTTGATGCTGACTGACAATGATAAAATTCAACTACCGTCCATCGTGGCTAGAGTTAACGATTATGAAATAAATTTAAACTATTTAAATATCGAGCTGATTAACGACATAAAGTTGGGGATCATCCCTTCTGAAATGTCTTCATCAGACCTTCTTGAGTGTTATTATTGTGCTCTTGAATCAGTCATTGAACATGAGCTTGTTTTACAAAAAATGAATGAGGATAGAAACATTTCTGGATGGGAACCTGATAAAGAACAAATTGCTGATTGTATGCAAGAATTATCTGACGAGTTTGGAATTGATGTTTCAGAAGAATACTCTAAACAGGAGATTGAAGAATTAGTATTGAAAGAATTGCGTATGCAACGATTTATTGATAATCAGTTGGGAGACAATAGTGTATCCAAGGAAGAGATTGAACACGAATACCAAAATTCACCTGAAAACGGGGAAATGCAAAAGGAATACATTCGTATTATCCTTGAATATGAAAAGCGAGAAGAGAAATATAAAGCCTTTGTTCTCGAATTGAAAAAAGCAGCATCAATTGAAACTTATTTATAATTTCACTTTTCTAAAAAAAATATGAAATTTGATTAACCCTTCCGAATTTTTGGAAGGGTTTTTTCTATAATAGAGTATATTTCCTACACCTTTAACTCTAATGAAAAGGAGAGATAACATGTCTTTAGAATTGGAGGTTACACACGAATTACTCGTACAAGTCGTTATATTATACTCCATCAAACTTGTACGAAGTAAAGGATGGATATACCGAAGCTCTGATCTTTTTGTTGGATTAGGCTTGTATAAGATTATTTTGTACAAATTTTATTTTAAAACCAACAAATAGCTAACTCGATAGATTGGAATAAGGGTTGATAACTACTTTTAACGTTTACATAAATCCAATGGAGAGCAGTGAATTCAATCCCCATACTTTTCCCCCTCAATATTCGACCTGATTCTATAATTTAGTAAACGTACTACAATTATAAGAAAAATACATATAAAAAATGTCACAAAAAATAATAAAAAAATCAGTACATTTAAAAGATAATATTCCGATATTTAATAATGTCTAACGTCTATATTTACGATACATCCACTTTTTGAAATAAATAAGTAATTTCAAAGTCCCTATTAACGTTATAGAAAAATTTGAATAATAAATTTATCCTCTTTCTTTAGAAAGTAAAAGCTCTATTAAACCGGATGTTATTTGAATAGTAATACTCGAATAACATTAGGAATTCCTAAAAAAATATAAAATTTATTATTGTAATAGAGCATTAAGAGATAGTAACAGGAGGAACAAAATGAGAAATTTTTTCGAAGACCAGTACATAAATATTGATCAACAACTAATTAATTTAGTCAGTGAAATTAGTGAATATAAAGGTATGTTGACCGCTTATAAAGAGCAAAGACCTGATATATTCAATAGCCTTGAAAAAGCTATACCCCTACAATACATAAAAAACTATATTTCAGTTTATGAGGATATAAAAGTTTCAAATAAGCGATTAAAAGAACTTATTTTAGATGATATGATCCCCCAATCAATTTCGGAAGATGCGATATTTTGTTATCATGAAACGCTGACTCTTGTACATAAAAAAACTTGTACTTTTTCTATTAGTCCAGATACTATACAAGAATTGCATTTTCAATTAATTCATTATAATACCTCTGACAGTGCAAAATGGCGCCAAAAGCCATTTTCTATCCCTGGAATTCCTGAAAAAGGGATGCACACGATTTGTTATCGTCCTCTTCCACCTGAAAATATTGCACGGGCTGTAGAACAATTATGCGACCAGTACAATTTATTAAACCGTAAAAAAGAGTTACCTTCACTTATATTGATAGCTCGTTTTATATTGAATCTTTATTGTATAATCCCTTTTAGTCAAGGTAATGGTAGATTAACACTTATGCTCATGCAATTATTATTGGTAAAAAGTGGACATACATTTGTAAAATATGTTTGTTTAGATGAATATATAAAGAAAAGAGAATCAGAATACTATGAAGCCATAATTAAATCTTCGGTTAACTGGTACTGTAATGGGCATAATATTAGCTTCTGGTTAAAAGAGTTTTTAATGATTATTTTAGAGGCTTATAAAGATCTACATAGCAGAGTATTGGATTCTATATGTAAACATACTAAGGTAGAGCGAATTCAGAATTTCATTCATAATCAACAACAACCTTTTACAAAAGAATGCATTCGAAGCATTTATCCAGATATAGCCGAAAGTACAATTAGTAAAGCTTTAACTGATTTGCAATTATTAGGTGAAATTAAACTTATTTCAAAAGGAAGAAATGCGCGCTGGATGACAGTCCAATCTTAGTCTATACCTTTTTAGGTGGGCTAATAAATTTCTACTAAACAAAATAAAAATCTAATTTAGAACCAATTGCCAATTTTTAATAAGCAATTGGTTCTTTACTTTTCAATCTAGAAACGTGAAAAAATTAAAAAGTGCCTTGTAACCATTAGTCAAGGATACCCTCAGTAATGAAAATTTAGTAGGTACCACCTCACAGTTAATATCTATTACCAGAAAAGTCCTATTGGGATCAATATGTCTAAACTTCAACTTCTTTCAGCAGATGTCCAAACACCCGCTGAATTATAGGAACTCAGTCTAAGAACGTCACATCCTGTGGCGTTACCGAAATGATGGCCGACATCGTGCCGATCCTTATGTTGTTGCTGCCGCTACGCTTTCGCACAGACAAAAACACGTTGCTGTCGCTACGTTAGCACTGCGTTTTCGTACAAAAAACATCTGCAGGCCTAAGCACAAAGCCGATTCCGTACGCAACTATGCCAAGGCATAATTGATAGAATTATTCCAATTCACTTGATTTCCCCAATATTAACAAAAATATGTCAATATCTAGTCGTCAGACGACTGAGCTTTGCTATATTGTGACACATTCAGATTCATATTGTTAATATTAATCAATTTTTAGAATCAAAATTACAGTGAAAATAACCTATTTTGTCGTGAAATAGGTTATTTCCGCCGTTGTTTGCTAAAAAATGTGTCTATGACTAAAATTTACATCATAGGAAATAGCAAGAATGTTTTCCTGAAACTTAAGTGAATTGGGGGTGCTCAACATATATATAAAATCGTATAAATTATTGTGAAAAATATCAAATAGGGAGGTAAATAGAATGAAAAGGAAATTAATTAAAGGATTAATGATTACATCCATTGTTGCAACAGGAGTTATTCCTGTACATACTTTTGCAACGCCTATTGCTCAAGCAGAAATTCAAGAAGAGAACATGACTCTTTCTTCATCTTTAAGAAAATTAGGTGCACAATCTAAATTGATCCAAATGTATATAGACCAATCTTTAATGAACCCTAATGTACAGCTAGATGAAGTACCAGCTTTAAATACAGAGCAATTCCTAATAAAACAAGATATGAAAGAATGGTCGTCGGAACTTTATCCAAAGTTAATTCTATTAAATTCAAAAAGTAAAGGATTTGCCACTAAATTTAATAGCTATTATCCAACATTAAAAGAATATGTAGATAATAAGGGAGATAAGGAAGGTTTCCTGGATAGGCTGGAAGTCCTTCAAGAAATGGTTATGACAAACCAAGAAAATGTTCAATATCAAATTAATGAATTAACAGATCTTCAAGTGCAGCTTGATAAAAAACTTAAAGATCTTGATACTGATGTGGCAAAAGCTCAAGGAGTGCTTAGTTTAGAAGGAATTGGGAAGATAGACAAGCTAAAAAGCGAATTACTAGATACTAAAAAATCAATTCAAAATGATTTGCAAGAAATTGCCTTTCTACCAGGAGCTTTAAATGAACAAGGACTAAAAATATTCCAAGAGATCTATAGTCTTTCAAAAGATATCATTGAACCAGCTGCTCAAACAGCGGCGGCAGCGTATAACAAAGGAAAAGAAATTAACAACGCTATTTTAGAAGCAGAGAAAAAAGCAGAGCAAGAGGCAAAAGAAAAGGGGAAATCTGCTTTAGAGATTGAAGCTGCAAAAAAAGAAGCGCGTGAAGCAATTGAGAAAAATAATAAAGGTGAAATTGCAGCAGCAGCAGCTACAAAAGCGAAAGAGTATGACCTTATGAAGGTAATTGACCCAGAAAAAATCAAAAAAACATATAGTACCTTCGCTGAAGTAAATAAATTAAAGGCAGAACAACGGGCATATTTGGATGATTTGGAGCAACAAAATCAAAAATTATATGATTTAACAACGAAACTATCGATAGCAGATTTACAAAAATCCATGCTTCTTCTTATGCAACATGATCTGCATACATTTGCTAGCCAAGTGGATGTAGAACTTGACCTATTGAAACGCCATAAAGAAGATTTGAATTTAATAAAAAATAGTATCGCAAAATTAAGTACTGATGCTGATGCTACTAACAATCAATCTCAAAAAGATACATTAAGACGATTAAAAAGTGTAATAAGTCAGCTAGAAGAACAGGTTCATAAATTTTGATATGTTATCGAAAAAAGAGGAGGAAAATAGCTATGAAGAAATTTTCATATAAAGTGTTAACCGTGGCTACTTTGGCAACGATTATTACCGCAGCTAACAGTGGCACTATTCAGGCACTTGCGCAAGAACAGGTCACTCAAGAACAAAAAATAGGGAATTATTATACATTAGGACCTGAAGGATTGAAGAAAGCCTTAGCTGAAACAGGGTCTCATATTCTTGTAATGGATTTATACGCAAAAACAATGATTAAACAGCCGAATGTAAACCTATCCAAAATTGATTTAGGTTCTGAAGGAGGAGAATTAATCAAAAATATTCACCTTAATCAGGAACTGTCTCGAATCAATGCGAATTATTGGTTAGATACGGCGAAGCCAAAAATTCAAAAGACAGCACGTAATATTGTAAATTACGATGAACAATTTAATAATTATTACGACACATTAATAGACACTGTACAAAAGAAAGATAAGGAAGGATTAAAAGAAGGCATTGGTGATTTAATCAGTACGATTAATACAAATTCAAAAGAAGTTACAGAAGTAATTAAGATGTTAGAAGCCTTCAAAACAAAGCTATATACAAATACTATAGATTTTAAAAATAATATTGGTGGTCCGGATGGGAAAGGTGGATTAACGGCAATATTAGCCGGAAAACAAGCTTTGGTTCCACAACTTCAAGCTGAAATTGAGAATCTACGTGCTACTCAGAAAGCACATTTTGATAATGTATTAGCATGGTCAATTGGTGGTGGATTGGGAGCAGCCATTTTAGTTATTGGAACCATTGCAGGTGGGGTAGTAATTGTTGTAACTGGTGGTACAGCAACTCCGCTTGTTGTAGGTGGTCTTACAGTTCTTGGTGCAGCTGGTATTGGTTTAGGAACAGCAGCTGGTGTTACGGCATCTAATCATATGAGCTCTTACAACGAAATATCTAATAAAATCGGAGAATTAACGATGAAAGCCGATTTTGCTAACCAAGCAATTATTTCACTTAGTAACGCAAAAGACACTTTGACATACTTATATCAAACAGTGGATCAAGCGATAATGTCTCTAACGAATATTCAGCAACAATGGAATACAATGGGGGCAAATTATAAAGATTTATATGATAATATCGATCAAATGCAAGATCATAAGCTTTCTTTAATACCTGATGATTTAAAAGCGGCTAAACAAAGTTGGAACGATATTCATAAAGATGCGGAATTTATTGCAAAAGACATTGCTTTTAAACAAGAAGATAAGAATTGAAAATAAAATACATAGGAGGAATATAAAATGAATAAAAAATCTCTTTACAAAGTACTCGCTGTATCGACATTATTAACCTTGACTACAACTTCTGTAATCTCTCCAGTAACAGCATTTGCCGAGACAAGTAAAATTGAGCAAGCGAGCAATAGTGATACATCTCTTTCAGCAAACGAAGCGAAGATGAAAGAAACCTTGCAAAAGGCGGGACTTTTTGCAAAATCTATGAATGCTTATTCTTATATGTTAATTAAGAATCCAGATGTGAACTTTGAAGGAATTAATATTAATGGATATCCGGATTTACCAGGTAAAATTGTACAAGACCAAAAGGATGCAAGAGCACACGCCCTTTCATGGGATACAAAAGTAAAAAAACAGCTTATCGATACATTGACAGGTATTATTGAATACGATACAAAGTTTGAAAATTATTATGACATAATTGTAGATGCAATAAATACAGGAGATGGAGAGACGTTAATAGAAGGGATTACAGATTTACGAGAAGAGATTCAACAAAATCAAAAGTATGCACAACAATTAATAGTAGAATTAACTAAATTAAGAAATGATGTTGGACAAGATGTTAGAGCGTTTGGAGGTAACAAAGAGCTTTTACAGTCGATTTTAAAAAACCAAGGGGTTGCAGTGGAGGATGATCAAAAGCGCCTAAATGAAGTTTTAGAATCAGTAAACTATTATAAGAAATTAGAGTCTGATGGAATAATAACAGTATCTGTGCCTTCTATTCCTACGTGGATTGCTGGTGGTGTTATGCTGGGGATAGCAAGAGATCAATTAGGTCAATTAGAACCGTTATTAGCACAATTAAGACAGACAGTTGATTATAAAATAACATTAAATCGTGTAGTTGGAATTGCACATAGTAATATTAGTGAGATGTACAATGCACTCGATGATGCTATTAATGCTCTTACTTTTATGTCTACGCAATGGAATGACTTAGACTCTCAATATTCGGGGGTATTGAGACATATCGAGAATGCATCTGATAAAGCGGAACAAAATAAATTTAAATTTTTACTCCCTAACTTGAAATCAGCTAAAGATAGCTGGAAAACATTAAAAATAGATGCAGACACATTAAAAGCAGGGATAAAAGAGTTGAAAATATAACTTGTTGTCACTCCTGCTAAATAAGAGGAAACAAAAGAGCGAGAAGTTAGTCACTTCTTGCTTTCTTTGCGTACTCACTAAAACGTAGCGTGATCTATATCAATAAATCTGATACGACCTGAACAATCAACAAGAAAAAAATGATTGGTAATAAAATTTGAATCCACCTTGTTTTGATATAAGGAATGATCTTTAAACCTAAGAACGAGCCAACAATAGAGCCAATTGAAACAGGAATGGCGATTCCCCAATTAACAATGCCCGTAAAGTAGTAAAAGAGAAAGGCACCTGTACAACTTGAAAACGTAATAATTCTTGTTAACTCAACCGCTTTTATATAGGTATAGTGCTTTTTAAGATGATAGGTTACATTCATTTGAGCTGAGCCTGGTCCAAAACCACCGTCATATATTGAAACCGCAAATGGAATGAGTTTATTAATTGGTTGTTCCTCCGTTTCTTTTATATCCTTTACCATTAATTTATTACTGCAAAGCACAACGAAAAATGAGAAAATTAAGAATACGCAAGCTACAATATTCATGATTTGTTCCGATAATCGAGTGGCTAAAAATGCGCCAAATACACCTCCTAAACTAGCAATCATCATTAAAGATGTGAATTTTTTTAACGATAAATGTCCTTTAATTACAAACGATACGACATTCGATAGAGCTGAAATTCCTGTCGCAAATTTATTAACTGCTACAGTTGTATGTATCGGAATGCCAATAAGTAACATTGCCGGCAACAAGATAAAGCCTGCAGCGCCGAAAAGAACACCAATGACTGCTGCAAGTAAGCCGATTGTTAATAAAATAAATCCGTTTACTGAAAACCATTCCTGTAGTAAAATTTCCATCAAATCACCTCTAAACCTAAATTACTGCTAAACAATACATAAAACAAATATATAATAATTGCTTATTCATAAATTAAATTTATGAATAGGGAGGAGTGAATAAAATGAACTTGCATGCATTAAGGATTTTTACGAATGTGGCAAAACATGGGGGAATCACCGCGGCGGCCAATAAAATGCTGCTTAGTCAACCAGCTGTCACAATTCAAATACGGAAATTAGAGAGCGAAATAGGGACAAAATTGATTGAAGGGAAAGGGCGTGGTATTCAATTAACTCCTGAGGGGAAGTTTTTGTATGAGCAGGGAATGCGTTTATTTTATTTAGAAGCACAAATTGATGAAAAGCTCGGTAAATTTTTAGCGAAAGAAGAAAAAATACATATTGCTTCTTCCTATATACCAATAAACTATATACTCCCGCCTATTATAGCAGCGTATAAGCTTGCTAATCCTCACATTGAATTTTTTGTGTCGCTAGGCAATGTGAAATCTGTGGAAGAGCAAGTTCTGAGTTATGAAGTAGATCTTGGTTTTGTCGTGCAAAATAAAATAGGTCATCCTGATTTACAGTTTGAAAAAATACTAGATATCCCGTTTTGGTTTGTTGTTCACCCATCACATTCTATGGCAAATCAAACAGTCTCCATTTATGAATTATCGAATGAGGACTTTATTTATCGGGAACGTGGTAGCTCGACACTTGATTTATTGGAGGCCGTTTTTTACACGTTAAACAGTCCGTTACCTAAATTAGGACTTCAAATGCAGGGCTTACATGAATCGATTAAAGTAGTGGAAGCAGGGTACGGTATGACTTTAGCACCGTCCTACAGTGTAACTGACAGTATAACAAATGGGAAACTAGCTCGGGTGTATGTAGAACATGCAGATATTCAGCAAAGTTTATTTATATGTACACGCAAATCAGATATAGAAGAGCATTCATTTATTCAGTATTTAAAAGATCATTTAAACGCTATAAATTAACCAATCTAAAAGTAATAGAACCAAAATTGGGAATAAGCATTAGAATGCTTATTCTCGATTTTTTCATAGAATTTCTCTTCTTTTTTATTTCCATTCCTTGTCATAATAATATATAGTAATTGTACTCAAACACAGTGAGTAATTTAATTCTTTAATAATTAGGAGGATATTATGGGGAGATTAGTTCATTTCGAAATTCATGTAAGTGACATGGAACGTGCAAAGAAATTTTATGGAGAGGTATTTGGTTGGTCATTTAAAGACTGGAGTGATTATGCGGGAATGCCTTACTTTGGAGCGGTGACTGGCAATGCAGACGAACCTGGAGTCGATGGTGCTTTAATGCAACGTCAAGGTGCTTCTCCAGAACCAAACCAAGCTTTAAATGGATTTGCTTGTACAATGGGCGTGGAAAATTACGATGTAACGGAAGCTAAAGTTCTTGAGAATGGCGGCAAGGTTGCAATGCCGAAATATGCTCTGCCTGGAATGGCGTGGCAAGGATACTATATCGATACCGAAGGCAATATATTCGGAATTCATCAACCCGATGAAAATGCAAAATAGCATCCATGATAGTTCAAAAAAATATGCAATCATAAGACACGGTAAGCATACTTAAAAATGTATGCAACATAATACCTGTCTTGTACTGCGAGAAGCTGTTTAACTTTTCACTTTTAAATTAAACAGCTTTATCATTCTTAAAAAAATCGTAAATAAGACCTGAGCTTGGTAATCTACCAGGCCTAGGTCTTTTTCTGATGCTCAGCAATTGTTTTTAAAAAACATTCCATCGAGTTTGTCATGTATGCATCTTTTCGTCGTATAAAGACGGTTGAAATAGTTCCGTATTTTTTAGGAATTGGATGACAATGAACCTTGCCTGTGGTAGATAGATGTTCAGCAGCCGATTGCGGTACAAGTGTAACGCCAAGACCAATGGCAACACTGTTTAAAATTGTCTCTAATATATTAAATTCCATGATTCTTTTTGGCAGTAAACCCTCATCTTTGAGCCAGAGTTCTAGCTTGGAACGATATCCGCAACCTTGATTAGAAACAAGGAGTGGTGTAGTCATAAATTCCTCGATACGAAAGGATTTGTTTTGTGAAATGAGAACGAGATTTTCGGTATATACATCATATTGTTCTAAAAGCGGATGTTTAATTGGTCCAGTTATAAAAGCTCCATCTAATTGGTGATCCGCTACTTTTTTAATAAGTTCCTCAGTTAAACCAGCTTGTAGTGTTAAGTCGACATTAGGATATCCCTTATAGTAAGAGGCTAGAATGGTTGGTAATATACTCACTGTTTCAACTGTACCGATTTTTAATGTCCCGGTCGGTGTATCACTATCTAAAAATACTTGTTTCATTTCTTCGACATCCTGCAAAATCTTATTAACGTAAGTAAGCATTTTTCGCCCTTCTGGATTTAATGTCATCCCTTTTTTATGACGATAAAAAAGCGGCGTTTGGAGCTCCTTTTCTAATAGCTTAATACGTGCCGTTACATTGGATTGTACATAATTCAATTCTTTTGCAGCATGGCTGACGCTTCCGTGATTTGCGACACTTTTGAAAATCTGTAAATCTCGCAGTTCCATTAGGCATTCCCCCTTAAAAACTATCATTATAAATGATAGTTAATATCACTTTCAATCATTTTACGTGATGTATTTTCTTTTTTATAATTCTCATTGTGTATTTAACTTCTTTCAGCGGGTGTCCAAACACCCGCTGAAAGAAGTTAAAGCCTCCGGCGGATGTCACGGAATCGGAAAGGAGTTCTTTGTGCGAGGGCACAAAGCCGATTCCGGACGCAATTATGCCGAGGCATAATTGATAGGGTTATATAGAAACGAGGAAAAACAGTGAGCAAAAGTAAAATAATAGTAGGTATGATCGCGTGTTTAATTGCAAGTATGTCATGGGGAGCCATGTTTCCAGTTGCAGATCATGCACTTAAATATATAAATCCATTTTATTTTTCAACTATTCGATATGGGGCAGTATCGATTGTATTAATCATTTTATTATGGATGAAAGAAGGGAAGAAAGCGTTTCGTTTAGAGGGGAAAGGTAAGCTGCTCGTTTTCTTTGGAATCATGGCGTTTACTGTTTACAATGTGCTTGTATTTTTAGGCCAGATGTTAATGGGGAAATCCGGCGTTATGGTAGCTTCGATTATGGAAGCACTCATGCCAATGATTTCGATTGCTATTCTTTGGGGGTACAAACATGTGAAACCGAAGAAGTATATGGTTAGCAGCATGATCATTGCTTTTGTTGGAGCTGTTTTTGTTATTACTAAAGGCGATATGAGTTTCTTTCTTACACTGAAACAGAATCTAGTTTCGCTCGCATTCATTTTAATTGGTGTTGTAGGATGGGTTATTTATACAATGGGCGGTCAAACATTTAATGATTGGTCTACTCTTCGCTATTCAACATTAACATGTGTATTTGGCACAGCTGTAACAGGTATCATCACAATGATCATCACGATGCAAGGGTATGTATCAGTCCCAAGTACGGAAATGATTTTTGCTATTAAATATGATTTATTGTTTATGATGACACTGCCAGGTATTGTAGCATTGCTTAGTTGGAATTATGGTGTGAAAATCCTATCATCCATTAATGGAATTTTATTTATAAATTTTGTTCCAATTACTACATTGGTCATTATGATGATACAAGGATATAAAATAACAATCTTTGATGTAGCAGGGACCCTACTTGTTATTTCAGCTCTTATTTGGAATAACATATGTCAGCGTAGAGAAGAAAAAACGAATCCGCAGGTTATACAAGAGGAAGAAGAATTACGGCAGGCTGTTTAATATTAGAAGATTTATGATTTTCTTTATCTACTAAGCATGGAGTAAATAATAGATTAAGCTTCTTTTAGCGCAATATTTGTTTATAAGAATGGGACCTCCTATTGGAAGTCCCTATTCTTTACCTACAATGTATTATTCTTGATACTCAGCATGATTATGACGAGTGCAACCAAATAGATAACAGGCTGTCTGGATAGAAGGATCAAATTCCCTGGTAGGAATGTATCCAGACGAGATTCGTTCAAACATTCGTTCATACTCTTTCTTTTCATCAAGACATTCTTTAATGTTGGCCTGTTTGTCGATTTCTGACCAATCTTCATCACATTCTTCTTCATAGGCTTCTTTGATTTCTTCTATTTTTTGTTTGATGACTTCATTTAGTATATCATGAGCATGTGTTGAATTATTTAGTTTGAGCAGTGCATAAACATATCGACTAATCCAATTAGGTTGTTTCCAATAAATATCCCACCCCTTTACAAACCACTCAATAGCTTCTTTATAAAAACCCAACTCTACATATAAATTCGCTACATCAACTTCACCGACAAACTCATCGTCATCTTTTGAAAATTTATCAACTTTAATTTTTGCCTCATTTAATTTTCCTAACTCAATCAAACATTTTACATGGCAATACATTGCATAATCAGAGTTTTCTGAAGCAAAAAGAAAATATTTCGAAGCGTCTTCCAAGTTTCCAAGATGATAATTAGCAACGGCTAAATTATTATAAGCGGTTTTGGTAGGGTGGATAGAAATAGATGTTACTAATATTTCTTTTGCGTATTCCCACTTTTTTTGCCTAATATAAATTTCACCTAACAAATTATATGGAAAATATGAGGAGGGCTTCATATTAATAACTTCTTCCAACAAAACCTCGGCTATTGTGTCTTTATATTCTTCATAACAATATATCCAAGCAAGATTAGTTAAAGATTGTACAGTTCTTGATTCATCTACTGCTTTTTGAAATAACTTTAATGCATCTTCATATTCATTTTTTTCAAGTAATTCAATAGCTTTTTGATTAATATTCAATTATTTTATCCTCTCGTTTTTAGTTTATAAGTTCAAAGACTGATAACCCTAGCTTATCATAGGTTACTCTAATTAAAATAACTTTCTAAGAATTGAAACCAACTCAAATAATGGTCGAGGTATTTAGAAGCCACGCCGTTGAATCGGTTCATTTTAAAGAATTCTATTTCATCACATTGTGCTAATACTTCTAGAATAGCTTGAATTACTATTTTTTATCTTCATATTGAACACATTTTTTATTTTTGCTATAGTGTTTGGAAAACTAGAGAAAGGGGAGCACATATCATGATGGGAATATTAGATTTAGAACGATTTACAAGTTTATCAAACGAACAGTGTGAAATTATTTTAGATGTGGCTCAAAACCTTCAAATAATGGCTGACCTTTCTCAAGCAGATATATTTATTGATTGTCTTTTGGAAGAAGATAATGCATCTTTAGTTGTAGCTGAAGCAAAACCTACTACTATCTCATCTTTGTATAAAAAAAGTATGTTAGGGAAGATAACATTTGAAGAAATGGAGCCTGGTGTTTTATTTAGTTTAAAAACTGGAAAGCCAATTTTTGGATCAAGAGGGATTACGGAAGAGCGCGGAATAATGCAACAAGATATTGTTCCTATAAAAGACCGGCATGGGAAGACCATTGCGGTATTAATTAAAGAAAGAGATATCTCACAGGTAGTACAAAACGAAAAAAATATAGAGCAACTTATGAAAGCGGCCAATAGTGAAGACAAACAACGTGTATTTCATGCCATTGTCGTTCAGGAAATTCATCATCGCGTTAAAAATAATTTACAGGTTATTTCCAGTTTGTTGCGGTTACAAATGCAACAATCTCACTCGGTGGAAGTAGCTGAGGTATTTCACGATAGTATATCTCGTATATCAAGTATGGCTTTGGTTCATGATTATTTGGCCCAGCGTGGAACTGAGGAAGCAGATATTAAAGTTTTACTACAACAAATATCTACTTTACTAGTCTCCTCGTCCATTATTCCAGGTCAACAAATTGTTGTGTCTGTTGAGGGGGAATCTGTATTCTGTCCTTCAGATAAAGCAACAGCCGTTGCGCTGATTATCAATGAGTTAGTTCAAAATAGCATAAAACATGCTTTTCCTTCACAAAATTACGGGGAAATTGTGATAAATTTAGGACGACGAAAACAAATGGTTACTATTACAGTAATGGATGATGGATGTGGAATTGGTGATTCTTTTTCTTTAGGTGAGATGTCATCTTTAGGATTACATCTTGTAGATATGTTAGTTGAAGAGAGGCTACAAGGAGTTCTTTCATTCCCTCAGTCTGATAAAGGGACAAAAGTTTCAATAACTTTTCCGATAATAGCTACCGAAATTAATTAATACTAGATGGTAAAATAGATTAACATACCGGCTTTGCTCCTAAATAATTCTTTAGTTAAACAGTAAAAGCTCATCGCCATAACGGGTGGTTGATTTCCGTTCCGACTGGGTGCTTTCCGATGAGCCGCTTTTGTTGTTGCTGTCGCTACGTTAGCACTACGCTTTCGCACAGAAAACATACGCTACGCTCCAGGGTCTCATCTGTGACGCTGATCCCCGCCTCCACTCAAATCAATGGCGTACGTTTTAACAAATGTCATCCACAACTTTTGGTGATGAGCCATAATAAATTTCACTGTTAATCGAGACTTTGTTTCGTAGTAGTATTGTTACTGTTTTCAAAAAGAGAAAGCACGCTTTACAAAATCTTTGAGAGTAGTGTAGAATGAACTAAAATAATATCTGAGGCAAAGGCGCCTTTCACGCCTGAAGAAAATTTCTTCGGGGTATGTGAAAGCGCTTTTTTTTCGTTTATTGCAATCGTTAACATATACAAAGGGGTGTTAAATGATGAAATTGTCCTGTGTGGTAAAAGGAACTCATTATACGTTTTCGTCGGTAAGGGAGGTACTTGCAAAAGCAAGTGAAGCTAAATCTGGGGATGTGATGGCGCGTGTAGCAGCTGAATCATCACTTGAGCGCATGGCAGCAAAAGTGGTACTTAGCGAGATGCAGTTGAAAGAAATTTATGAGAATCCAGTTATTCCGTATGAGATGGATGAAGTAACACGCTTGATTTATGATGATATTAGCGACACGATATACAAAGATATTCAAGGTTGGACAGTCGGTGAACTGAGAAATTATATTCTGTTATCTGATACAGGTACAGATCAATTATTGAAACTTTCAAGGGGACTAACAAGTGAAATGATTTCAGCTGTTGCCAAGCTGATGTCAAGCATTGATCTTGTTCTTGCTTCGCAGAAAATGAAGTATCAAGCACATTGCAATACAACAATTGGAGAGCCTGGTCGCTTAGCATTTCGTTGTCAGCCAAACCATCCAAATGATGTTCCAGAAGGCATTTTGTATTCCATAAAGGAAGGGTTGTCCTTCGGAGCAGGTGATGCAGTTATTGGTATCAATCCGAATGTGGATACGATTGAATCCGTCAAAAAACTATTGACACTTTCACATGAATTTATTGAGAAATGGCAAATTCCAACACAAAATTGTGTTTTGGCTCATATAACAACACAAATGGAAGCTTTAAAACAAGGGGCACCTATCGCACTTATGTTTCAAAGTTTAGCAGGTACACAAAAAGGGAATGAAGCATTTGGTATATCTAAAAAAATTCTTGATGAAGGCTATGAGATGATGGCTCGATATGGTACATCTACAGGCCCAAACTTTATGTATTTTGAAACAGGACAAGGTTCGGAGGTATCTTTAAATGCTGATTTTGGGGTAGATATGCAAACTCTTGAATCAAGAAGCTACGGTTATGCACGTCACTGGAAGCCTTTCATGGTAAATACCGTTTCTGGCTTTATTGGACCGGAGACACTATATGATGGACGCCAATTAATTAGAGCCGATCTTGAAGATGGATTTATGGGGAAATTGCATGGTTTACCAATGGGGATTGCTCCAACTTATACAAATCATATGGATGCCGACCAAAATGATCAGGAAGTTGCCGGTATAATAACGGCAGTTGCAGGAGCGAATTTTTACATGGGAGTACCGGGTGGAGATGATGTCATGCTTAATTATCAAGATACAAGCTATCACGATGATGCTAGTTTGCGTGAGATCCTGGGCTTACGACCACTTCGGGAATTTGAAAAATGGTTGGAGAATATGGGCCTGATGGAAAATGGAAAGTTGACAAAACGTGCAGGGGATTTATCAATTTTTGATTAAGGAGCATTCCTGTTAGAAAGATTTTCAGGGGCTTGAAAAAGAAAAAGCCCTCTTGTATGATGCATGAGTGTCAA
>NZ_LIYL01000046.1:0-28880 GCF_001278875.1 Lysinibacillus sp. FJAT-14222
TTAGCTCAAATTGTTTTGCTGGCATCATGTTTGATGTCCAAAATTTTGTTTCGTTCACCAACTCAAGGTTAGCTACTGGAAACTTTATTGATTACGTTTTGCTTGTTCAGTTTTCAAGGTTCATTACTTTATTTTAAGCATCACCTCTTGGCGACTCACTAATAATATCAAGAATCTAAAACTATGTCAACACTTTCTCAAAAAAATATTTCACTATTTTATATAAACTATTATTCTCCTTCTACATCACTATGTTTAGCGGATTTAGCTTAACCTTGAATCAATTAGGCCTCGGCATAATTGCGTCCGGATTCGGCTTTGTGTTTGCACAAAGAACTCCTTTCATCCGATGGAAGCTTTAGGCCAACAAATGTTTTCTGTGCGAAAGCGAAGCGCCAGCAACATGATGTTACCAATCAGGCGTTTTCACAGCATATGAAGTTCTTAGCGCGAGTTCCTCTATTTCATTGGATGTTTGGACACCCGCTGAAAAGCAACTTAAACCCGCGCATTCCTCTCACCTACTATAGAGGTGGGAGACTTCTGTACCTGTCGCTACGCTATCGGTACAAAAGACATTTGTAGCTGACGCTTCGCTTTCGCTACAAAAAACATTTACTGAAAGAAGTGAAATGATTTCAAAGAAATTTTTTCTCTAGTTAATCGGTTTTTGATATATCAAATCCCCGTATTTTATCTGGCTATATTTAGAGGTTAGAGTCTTTTTATTGCTGTCGCTTTGTTTTCGCCGTATAAATCCGATTGCAATAAAAGTGAAAAAAGGCAACCGCCAATATATTATTGGGTTGCCTTTCGACTATTATATATTCGTTATAATACGTGAAATATAGAAGGTACGATTTTTACCTAAATCAAATATCTCTCCTGAGTGGCTTAATTTGATTAGCGGACGAGTTGGTGCAAATTTATTTACAAACATCACTTCGCCCTGTTCCAGATTAGATAGTTCTACTATTGTACCTATAGGAAGGTCAGCAACAATATCTATAAGTGCACGAACTACTTTAATATCAAATTTTCCAAATTCAGATTCATTAATCATTTCTATAACTTTAAAGGAAGATTGCTTTACTCTATAAACTCGCTCACATGTCATTGCATGGAATACATCTGCAACAGCGATAATTTGAGCGAAAGTAGAAATATTAGCAATTTTTTCACCCTTTGGATAGCCACTACCATTTAAACGCTCATGGTGCTGGAAAATAGCCTCTTTCATTGTATCCTTTAAGATTGTTAAATCTTTGACCATATTATAGCTATAAATCGGATGTTTATAAATTTCATCAAACTCCTGCTCTGTTAAAGTCGTTTTTTTATCACGGATACGTGGATGAATTTTTGCCATCCCACAATCAGCTAATAACCCTCCAATTGCAACTTGAATTGTAATTCCTCTATCATAACCTAATTTTTGCGCAATCACTGAAGAAATCAATGCTGTTGCTACACAATGATGGTACAAATAGTCTTTTGGATTTGAATACTCATTTAAATCAAAAATTATTGTACGATCTTCTAAAACCATTTCTAATAATGGCAAAATTATTTTACGTGCTTTCGCAATATCTACCTTTGCGCCAGCTTCCCAATTTTTAAATTCCTTTTTGAATTGCTCAACAGAATTGTCATAAACCCTTTTAAAAGTTGGAATAACCTCTGGTGGAACAACTATTTCCGTTTCTTTTATCTCAGATTGAGCCTCTATTCCTTCTTTATAAACTGGGACTCTTGTAATATTAAAAGCAAAAAAAACTTGTAAATGTTCATAGGAAATTATTGTGTTTTTAAAAATTATTGGATATTGCGTATTTGCAAAAATATCTTCTGAAATTACTTTACCCACACGCAACTCTGAAATTGGGACATGTATAGTTTCCACGCAATTAACACCTCTTCACTATTTCACTTGCTTAAACATAAGGTTAATTTCATTTTATCATGGAATTCAAAATAATTACTTATTTTTCATGATTTACGCTAAAAAAAACCGATGAACGGCAACATTCGCTGTCGTCATCGGTCTTTTTATTATTCTTCTACTTGATCATTTTCTTCGTTAGCTTCTTCTGCTTCTTCTGCTTCTTCTACTTCTTCTGCTTTTTCAACCTTTGCTACAGTTGCAACAAGCTCGTCATCCCCTAAACGAATTAAACGAACTCCCTGTGTACTACGGCCAATTAATGAGATATCATTCACATCCATACGGATTAGCATACCATTAATTGTAATAAGCATTACATCTTCAGAACCATCAACAGTTTTTACAGCTACCATTGGACCGTTTTTATCAGTGATTTGAATTGTCTTTAATCCTACACCACCACGGCTTTGTAAACGATATTCCTCTTCAGAAGTACGTTTTCCGTAACCTTTTTCAGTAACAACTAAAATTTCCTGTCCTGGTTCAACGATTTCCATGCCAACTACTTCGTCATCATCACGTAATTTAATACCACGTACGCCACCTGCAGTACGGCCCATTGAACGAATATCATCCTCTTGGAAACGTACGAGCATTCCATCACGAGTACCTATTATTACTTGCTTATCGCCATCTGTTAAACGAACAGAAATGAGATCATCATCTTCTCGTAAACTAATAGCTATTAAGCCGTTTGTACGGATGTTTGCAAATTGAGATACTGGTGTACGCTTTGTAATACCAGTTTTAGTAGTGAAGATAAAGTACGCATCTTCATCAAATGAAGCAACACGGATCATTGCTGTTACTTTCTCACCTTTTTCAATATTGAGTAAGTTAACAATCGGTAATCCTTTCGCTGTACGCCCGAATTCTGGAATTTCATAACCTTTTGCTCTAAATACTTTTCCTTTTGAGGTGAAAAATAAAATAGTATCGTGTGTGGATGTATTCATAAGGTGCTCAACAAAATCATCTTCATTTGTACCCATACCTTGTACGCCACGACCACCACGTTTTTGACTGCGATATGTATTCGCAGCTAAACGTTTGATATAACCATTATGTGTTAAAGTTACGACTGAATTTTCAACTGGAATTAAATCCTCGTCTTCAATCATTTCTAAACCGCCAGATGTTATTTCAGTACGGCGTTTATCATTAAAGCGTTCTTTCAGCTCTAATATTTCAGTACGAATAATTTCAACAATTTTAGCTTCATCTGCCAAAATCGCTTTTAATTCAGCAATTAGTATTTGAAGTTCTTGATATTCTGCTTCAATTTTTTCACGCTCTAATCCACTTAAACGGACTAAACGCATATCTAAAATTGCTTGCGCTTGACGTTCAGATAAATTGAATCGTTCCATTAATTGTGGCTTCGCTTCATCACCACTACGTGAACCACGGATAATAGCAATAATTTCGTCGATATGATCAAGAGCGATACGTAAGCCCTCTAAAATATGTGCACGGTCTTCCGCTTTCCTTAAGTCAAATTCCGTACGACGACGAATAATAACCTTTTGGTGCTCTAAATAATGATACAGCATTTCTTTTAAGCCCATTACTTTAGGCTGGCCATTTACTAATGACAGCATATTAATACCGAAGCTCGATTGCATTGCTGTTTGTTTATATAAATTATTTAAAACTACGTTGGCATTTGCATCTTTGCGGATCTCAATGACTACTCGCATACCGCGTCGGTCAGATTCATCACGTAGGTTTGTAATACCATCAATTTTTTTATCGCGTACAAGCTCTGCTATTTTTTCAATAAGCTTAGCTTTATTCACTTGGTATGGTAATTCATGAATGAGAATTGTTTCCTTACCATTTGCTTTTTGTTCAATCTCTACCTTCGCACGAATAATGATAGAGCCACGGCCTGTTTCGTAGGCACGACGAATACCGCTACGGCCTAAAATTAATCCACCAGTTGGGAAATCAGGTCCTGGGATGATTTCCATCAATTCTTCCGTTGTAATGGCAGGATTTTCAGAAAGTGCTATTACTGCATCTATCGTTTCACCAAGTTGATGTGGTGGAATATTTGTCGCCATACCAACTGCAATTCCTGCCGCTCCATTTACTAATAAGTTTGGATAGCGACTTGGAAGGACAATAGGTTCCTTTTCTGAACCATCATAGTTATCTGTATAGTCAATTGTGTCTTTATTGATATCGCGAAGCATCTCCATTGCAATACGAGACATACGTGATTCTGTATAACGCATCGCTGCAGCTCCATCGCCATCGACAGATCCAAAGTTACCATGACCATCGACAAGCATGTAACGATAGCTAAAATCTTGCGCCATACGTACCATTGCATCATAGATGGATGAGTCACCATGTGGATGGTATTTACCCATTACGTCCCCAACAATACGTGCTGATTTTTTGTACGCTTTATCTGCTGTATTCCCTAGCTCTTGCATGCCATATAAAATACGACGATGTACAGGTTTTAATCCATCACGTACATCTGGTAAGGCACGAGAAACGATTACACTCATCGCATAATCGAGGAAGGATGTTTCAATTTCTTCTGTTATATTAACTCCTTTAACACCGGAGCGTTCTTGTTCTGACAAAGTGTAGACCTCCTCTCAAGAAAAATTAAATATCTAAATTAGCGTATACAGCATTTTCTTCGATAAATTGACGACGAGGTTCAACTTCATCGCCCATTAAACGCTCAAATGCTTGGTTTGCTTTAATTGCATCATCTAATTCTACTTGTAACAATGTGCGGTACTCAGGGTCCATTGTAGTTTCCCAAAGCTGCTCCGCATTCATTTCTCCAAGACCTTTGTATCGTTGCACATTTGGTTTTGGCATTTTCGGTAGTCGTTCTAAAATTTCTCTTAATGTTTCTTCATCATAGCAATACTCAACATGCTTACCTTGCTTTACTTGATAAAGAGGTGGCTGTGCAATATAAATATAACCTGCCTCTATGAGAGGTCGAAGGAAACGGAAGAAGAATGTTAACAATAATGTTCGGATGTGTGCACCATCAACATCGGCATCTGTCATAATAATGATTTTATGATAACGAGCCTTTTCTAAAGAAAACTCTTCACCAATACCTGTGCCAAACGCTGTAATCATTGCACGGATTTCTGCATTCGATAAAATTTTATCTAAGCGTGCTTTTTCAACGTTAAGGATTTTACCACGTAACGGTAAGATTGCTTGGAAGTGTCGGTCACGTCCAGATTTTGCTGACCCGCCGGCAGAATCACCCTCAACGATATAAATTTCACATTCTGCTGGATTTGTTGATGAACAGTCAGCTAATTTACCTGGCAAGCTTGATACTTCAAGCGCATTTTTGCGACGTGTAAATTCACGTGCTTTTTTAGCAGCGACACGTGCACGAGCAGCCATTAAACCTTTTTCTACAACCTTACGAGCTATAGTTGGATTTTCTAGCATAAATCGTTCAAAACCATCTGAGAATAAGGAGTTAGTAATTTGGCTAACTTCAGAGTTACCAAGCTTTGTTTTTGTTTGTCCTTCAAATTGTGGATCAGGATGCTTAATTGAAACAATAGCTGTTAACCCTTCACGAACATCCTCACCAGTAAGGTTTGCATCTGACTCTTTTAATAGCCCATTTTTTCGCGCGTAATCATTAATAACACGTGTCAGAGCTGTTTTAAAACCAGACTCATGTGTACCGCCTTCATACGTATTAATGTTATTAGCAAATGAAAAAATATTTGAAGAGAATCCAGCATTATATTGCATAGCAATTTCAACTGAAATACCATCCTTTTCCCCAAGAACATCAATTGGATCATGGATTGGCTCTTTAGATTGATTCAAATGCTCTACATAAGAACGAATACCACCTTCATAATGATACGTAGTAGAACGTTCCTGATCTTCACGTTCATCAGCAATTGTAATCTTGATACCACGATTCAAATAAGCTAATTCACGAATACGATGTGCTAAAATGTCAAATTCATAAACAGTCGTTTCTTTAAATATTTCAGGGTCAGCTTTAAAACGTGTAGTTGTTCCATTACGATCTGTCTCACCGATAATTGTTAGCTCTTGAATAGTTCTTCCACGTTCAAATTTAATTTCATGAATATGACCCTCACGATGAACTTGAACAATCGTCACAGCTGATAGAGCATTTACAACAGAAGCCCCTACGCCATGAAGACCACCAGATACTTTGTATCCTCCACCGCCGAACTTACCGCCAGCATGTAGCACTGTCATAATAACTTCAACAGCAGGCTTACCCATTTTTTCTTGAATGCTTACCGGAATACCACGACCATTGTCCTCTACACGGATCCAGTTGTCTTTTTCTATCGTTACTTTTATATCTGTACAAAATCCTGCAAGTGCTTCATCAATACTATTATCAACAATTTCCCATACTAAATGATGTAGCCCTTTAGAGCTTGTTGAACCGATATACATCCCTGGTCTTTTACGTACCGCTTCTAAACCTTCTAATACCTGTATCTGATCGGCTTCATAAGCTTGATTTTGTAAACCTTCGTTCTCTATAGCCACGGCTTTCATCTACTCCTTCATAACATCATTGTGTGTAAATGAATGAACAGTCAACCGAGCTGACTATTACCATTCTTTTGTAATCTAAAAAACTACCCGGGCTAACTTTCTTCAATCGCACCTTGTTTCACGTGAAACAGCTTTGCATGCTCCATCGTTTCATGATGAATTCCATCAACACTTGTAGTCGTAACAAAGGTTTGAACTTCACCTTGAATGGTATTTAATAAATGCGATTGGCGATAATCGTCGAGTTCCGACAATACATCATCTAAAAGTAGTATGGGTGTTTCATTCGTTTCTTGTTTAATTAACTCAATTTCGGCAAGTTTTAATGAAAGAGCGGTTGTGCGTTGCTGTCCTTGTGAGCCGTATGTCTGAACATCATAGCCATTTACTAAAAACTGCAAATCATCTCGATGTGGACCAACTAGTGTAACACCACGATCAAATTCACGCTCCTTAGTTTCTATTAGCTTTTTATGCAAGAAGCCTTCAATTTCACTAGAAGTATGTTCTTTTTCAATACCAGCTACAGTGCGGTATTTAATAACCAACGTTTCCTTCCCTTGTGAAATACCTGCGTGAATAGGCTCTGCCCACTCCTGCAATAAATCCATAAATTGAAATCTTTTTCGAATAATTTGGGTAGCTGCGTGAATATATTGTTCATTATAAACCTCGTACATCACGTCATCTGGCATTGTTTTGCCTTGATTCATTTTTAAAAAATGATTACGTTGCTTTAAAATTTTTTGAAAGGTTAATAAATCATGTAAATAGACAGGCGAAATTTGCCCAATCTCCATATCTATAAAACGTCGTCGTATTTGCGGACTCCCCTTTACAACATTTAAATCTTCAGGGGCAAACATCACGACATTCATTTGGCCAATATAATGACTAAGACGACTTTGCTCTATATGATTTATCTTACCTTTTTTGCCTTTTTTCGTAACCGTAAGCTCAATCGGTAAAATACCATGCCTTTTTTGAACGGCCCCTTCTATTTTACCATAGTCTGAATCCCAACGTATTAATTCTTTATCGTTCGTCGTTCGATGGGATTTAGCCATTGCCAATACGTAAATAGATTCCATAACATTTGTTTTCCCTTGTGCATTTTCACCAATGAAAACATTGATTTTTGGAGAGAAATTTAAAGCTAAGGCATCATAGTTACGGTAATTTGTAAGTTCTAAATGCTCTATATGCATAATTTACTGTCCAGTGGTTCCAACGATACGAAATCGACCACATCCAGGAATATTTACAATGTCACCGTCACGCAATTTACGACCGCGGCGATCATCCACTTCTCCATTTACATATACATCATTTTCGTGTAAAAACCACTTTGCCATGCCACCAGAGCTAATAGCATCAGTCATTTTTAAAAGCTGTCCTAATGTGACAAACTCTACATCAATTTCAATGTCCTTCATAGCTGTGTTCCCCTCCAAATACAGATTGTCTATCTCTCTATCATACCTAAAAATTCCCCATAAGTAAAAAAAGATAGCCGCAATCAGCGACTATCAGAACGTTTTTCAAAGCAATTAAAGCTTGAAATTATGGAGTTTTATTCTCTCCAACACAAATAGTTTAAATTTTAATAAGTACGTACAGGTAAAATCAACTGTAAAATAGCATCATCATGAACAGAGCGTAAAATAAACGGTCTCATTGCTCCTGTGAATTGAATAACTACATCTTGGCCATCTATTGCTTTTAATGCTTCCATCATGTATTTCGCACTGAAAGAAATTTTTAAGTTCTCCCCTTCTAATGACTCAACAGGGATTTCCTCTTGAACCTTACCGATTTCTGGAGAATTAGAAGAAACTTCGACAGCTTGATTATCTAAAATCTCGAAACGTACAACATTATTACGATCTCCACGAGCAACAAGAGATGCACGATCGATTGCTTGTAATAATGATTTACCATTAATCGTTAAATTTGTTTGATATTCTTCTGGAATTAAACGTGATGTATCTGGGTAATTACCTTCAAGTAAACGAGAGAAGAATAATACTTCTCCAGTTTTAAATAATACTTGCTGGCTTGTAATCACAATTTGTACAAGATTTGTTGAATCCTCTAAAACTTTATTTAACTCATTTAAACTTTTACCAGGAATTACAACACTATGTTCAACCTCAGGTAAATTTTCCAGTTGAACTTTACGTCTTGCCAAACGGTGGCTATCTGTTGCAACACAGATTAATGTTTCATTTTTTATCTGCCAGTTTACACCTGTCAACACCGGTCTACTTTCTGAAGTGGCAACAGCGAATACTGTTTCACGGATAATTGACTTTAATAGGTCTGCAGGAATAGTAAATTTTTGATCCTCTGTTAATTCAGGTAATAACGGATATTCAGTAGCGTCTGAGCCAATTAAGTGGAATTCAGATTTACCTGAACGGATATGAGTTTGGAAACCAGGTGTTACTTGAATTTCAACCTCATTTGTTGGTAACTTACGTACAATTTCATTAAACATACGAGCTTGTACAACAATTGATCCTGTTTCTGTAATATGAATTATTTGTTGACCATCTTCTTCAACAGGAATAAATGTTTGAATTGTAATATCAGCGTCACTACCTGTTAAGCGAATACCCTCATCTGTAACATCAATTTTAATTCCCGTTAAAATTGGAATAGTTGTTTTAGAACTTACGGCTTTCATGACATCATTTAAACCCTCTAATAAACGGTCACGTAAAATATCAAATTTCATTCGTTTTCCCTCACATATTTATATTATTTATTTATATAAAATAAAAAAGATATAGTAATAGGCCCTGTGGATTTGTGGATAAGTATGTTTAAGTGAATAAAATCAGTCTATCCACATGTAGATAGACTGTGTATAAGTTTGTGTTTAAACGATTGAGTTGTCCACAGTATTATTTCCCTAGCATGCTTCGAATTTGTTTAATATCTTGCTGTAGCTGAACGTCATTTTTCAACATAGAAGATATTTTCTCGTGAGCATGTATAACAGTAGTATGGTCACGTCCACCAAATTCTTCGCCAATTTTCGGCAGCGAAAAATCTGTTAATTCGCGGGATAAAAACATCGCGACTTGACGTGGAAAGGCAATTAACTTTGTTCGTTTTTTCGCGACAAAATCCTCTAAACGAATGTTAAAATGCTCTCCTACTGCATTTTGAATGTCTAATATAGTGACAGTTCGCGGCTTCGAATTAGGAATAATATCCTTTAATGCTTCAGCAGCCAAAGTCGCATTAATATCCTTGTTAACAAGGGATGAATAGGCAACGACGCGAATAAGCGCACCTTCAAGCTCCCGAATATTGGAGTCAATCTGGTTCGCAATATAGAGCATAACTTCATTTGGCACTTCTAGACCATCAGCTTTTGCCTTTTTTCGGAGAATGGCAATACGAGTTTCCAAATCAGGAGGCGCAATATCTGTAATTAGTCCCCATTCGAATCGAGAACGCAAACGATCTTCCAATGTCGGAATTTCCTTAGGAGGACGATCACTGGATATAACAATTTGTTTCGATTCTTCATGCAATGTATTAAAAGTGTGGAAAAATTCTTCCTGAGTTGATTCTTTTCCAGCTAGAAATTGAATATCATCAATTAGCAGTACATCTACATTGCGGTATTTATTGCGAAAATCGAGTGCCTTATTATCTCGAATTGAGTTAATAAATTCATTTGTAAATTTTTCAGATGATAAATATACAACCTTTGCATTTGGATTATGTTCCAGTACATAATGACCAATCGCATGCATTAAGTGTGTTTTGCCAAGCCCTACTCCCCCATAGATAAAAAATGGGTTATAAGCCTTCGCAGGCGCTTCTGCGACAGCTAGCGAGGCAGCATGTGCAAAGCGGTTACCAGAGCCAATAACAAACGTATCAAAAGTATACTTCGGGTTTAACATTCCTGGTGAAATATCATGGTGTTCGTTATTTTTTGCTTGGATAATCGGCGCCGGCAGATCGAAATCGTCCGAATCCTGGTTTTTTTGAACAACAAACTTAATAAGCAAGTCTTCGCCTGTAAGCTCCGTTAATATACCTGTAATCAAATGAATATAATGATTTTCAAGCCAGTCTCGAGCAAACGAATTTGGCGCAGCAATTGTCACAGTAGAACCACTTCCATTGTAGGAAAGTAGTTTAGTAGACTTTAGCCACGTTTCGAAGCTTGGTTTAGAAATTTTTTGTTCAACCTGAGCCAGGACATTATTCCATAGTTCTTCTAAATGTTCCAAGCTGCTAATCTCCTTTACAGTTCAATACAATTACAGCATTAAAAATAGCGCATTTATAGAAACGGTAAATACGTTCATTTTACAACTCGTCCACAAACTCACAAGTTGTGGATAAAAGTTAACCAAAGGCTGTGATAAAAATTATCCACAGCATATCAACAGTTGTGGATAAAATAAAAGTTCATTTCAGTTTTCAACAAAGTGAAGCACAGTTATCGTATCAGAAAAACAAAGCTATTTCAATAGTTTGTGAAACTTATCCACATACCTTTCATTTATGCACTTTGTAGTTGTCCACAAGCTCTGTGTATGTGAAAAAGCTGTAGATAAATGTTGTGGATAAAAAATAATGCAAAAAATACTATACACAACTTTGTGTAAAAAAAACAAGTACTCTGTGGATAATTAATTAATATAAGTAAAAGAGGATCCATACTAAAATCTATTCTTTATTAAAAAAAGAAGGTTGGTATGAAAGCATATGGAACGGAGGGAGGCGACTTTGCGGAAAGAGTTCTCTCAGAGTGAAATGTGCAGTCAAGTACATATTGGTGAAGAGCCGTAGAAGATATTCATAGATTCTCTTGAAGGAAGAAAGAAATTTATGAAATTCATTGACAAAATAGCTAGTTACTTTATATAATGTTCAGGTCTGTATGTTGAAAAATTCAACTTTCATTCAGGAGGTGTCTATATAAATGAAACGTACTTACCAACCAAAAAAACGTAAGCACAGCAAAGTTCACGGTTTCCGCGCACGTATGAGCACGAAAAACGGTCGCAAAGTTCTTGCTGCTCGTCGTCGTAAAGGAAGAAAAGTATTATCAGCATAAAATAAGTCCACTGAGCCACATCAGTGGTCTTTTTTTTCTTTATTTTTGGGAAACCTAGAAATGAGGATCAAAGGATAATTATCTAGTAGCAGGTGAAAGTAATGAAAAAACGCCAACGAGTGAAAAAAAACGATGATTTTCAAAAGGTGTTTAAAAAGGGTAAATCTTTCGCTAATCGTCAGTTTGTCGTTTATTTTTTAGAAAAAGAGGGACAAACGGAATTTCGAGTAGGTTTATCAGTTAGTAAAAAGCTTGGGAATGCGGTAACACGCAACCAGATCAAACGCTATATTCGACAAAGTATTCATGAATTAAAAGATGAGCTTAAGCCGAATATGGACTATGTTATTATCGCCAGACAACCGGCGGCCACTATGGATTTTCATGAAGTGAAACAAAGTTTGCAGCATGTACTACGAATCGCAAAAGTATTGAAGAAAACGTAATATGGATGGCAACCAAAGTGGTGAAATAGCACCTTTATAGATGAATACGGATGTTAATCCTTTTTGCTGGGTGTCCAAACGCCTACTGAATGAGGAAAAAGCCTTCGGACGAAGCATTTCTGCACGAAAGTGAAGTTATTGAAAATACGTATAGGGGTATTTTGAAATTTAGTTTCGCTGTAATATATGAAAAATTAGTAACATTACTTAGCAAATATGTGTACATTGTTAGAATATTTAGTAGAGTGAAACGTTATATGCATGATAAAATAACTGATAACTTTATTCAGTAGCAGGAAACTGTAAATGTATAAAGAAGAAGAACGCATATAGTTTTAGAAAAAGTGAATAGTATTTGTAGGGGGAAGAAGGTTGAAGAAACAACTTTGGGTAATTTTGTCGCTAGCTTCAGTAGTATTACTACTATCTGGTTGTACAGAATTCAAAGAACCAATCTCCAAAGAAAGCACAGGCTTCTGGAATGAATTCATTGTTTGGCCTTTAGTATCAGCGATTAAATACTTTGCTGATATGCTCGGTTCATATGCATGGGGGATCATTATTGTAACGATTATCATTCGTTTAGCAATACTTCCATTGATGATTAAACAAACAAAGAGCTCTAAAAAAATGCAAGAAATTCAGCCGAAATTGAAGGAATTGCAAAAGAAGTATGCTTCTAAGGATGCACAGACACAGCAACAGTATCAAAAAGAGATGATGCAGCTTATGAGTGAGTCTGGTGTCAATCCACTTGCTGGATGTTTACCTGTATTCATTCAAATGCCAATTTTAATGGGTTTCTACCATGCGATTAGTCGTATGAATGCTACACCTGCTTACGATTTAGGGAATTTCTTTATTTTCCCGTTAGCAGAACCTGCACCGGCATTAGCAATTATTGCTGGTTTAATTCAATTTATCGTTTTACGTACGGGCCCAGCGATGGATAACCCTCAAATGAAAATAATGATGTACATTATGCCATTTATGATTATTGCTTTCGGTATGGCATTACCAGCAGCATTACCACTATACTGGGTAATCGGTAACATAATTTCGATTGCTCAAAACCTGTTTATTTATAAACCTTGGAAAAAAGATAAAACACAACCTGCTCAAAATGGAGGGGCTCAAAAGTGAAACAACTTACGCAAATAGGCGCAACAACACAAGAAGCGATCTCATTGGCGTTACAGAAACTTGGCAAAACCCGTGAACAAGTAGATGTTGAAGTTTTACAAGAAGGTAAAAAAGGATTTTTAGGTTTTGGGGCACGATCTGCAGAAGTTCGTGTAACAGTAAAGGAAGTACAGGTTCGACCAACGATTGAGGAAGAAAAAGCTGAACAGCGAAATACGACTCAATTTGTCGAATCAACAGTATTAGATGATGTTGAAACAATAAGTTCACAAGTTTCTGAACAACAAAGTGATATCGAAGCTGTTCAACAAGTCGTAGAGGAACAAAAAGAGGAAGAAGAAACCTCAGTAAACCCAATTGAAGATGCAAAGACTTATTTAGTCAATATTGCTGAACAATTGGATATTCATGATCTTGAAATTGAAACGACACGTGAAGGAAAATATGTATTATTTCAACTGAAAAGTGAGAAAGCTGCACTGCTTATAGGGAAACGTGGTCAAACATTAAATTCCTTGCAGCAATTAACACACCTTGTGTTAAATAAAAGTGCCAAGCAGTTCTTAATGGTGAAATTAGACGTAGAAAACTATCGTGAGCGTCGCCAAGAAGCTTTGGAGTTACTGGCAGATCGTATGGCGGATAAAGCACTTCGTTTAAATCAGCGAGTGACATTTGAACCCATGCAGTCGTACGAAAGAAAAGTTATTCATAATCAATTGGCAAACCGCCTTGATATTGAAACATACTCAGAAGGAACGGAGCCTAATCGTTATTTAGTCATTGAGCCTGTAAAGAACGGCTAAACTTCGTAAAGAACATACAGACAAACACCTAAAGTCATTTTATCGTCATGATAGAATGGCTTTTTTTTTATGTTGTTGAAAAACTATTATGTCAGTGAAATTAAGGTGTTCTATTAAAGAAAGTATGGCTCTTCGGCAAAGCGAGGGGTTGATTTCCGTTCCGACTGGGCGCTTTCCTGGGGGCGTCCGATGAGCCGCTTCACTCGCGTTGCTCGCTCCNCCAGGGTCTCATCTGTGACGCTAATCCCCAAGGAGTCGCCCAGCCTCCACTCCAATCAACCACTTTACATTTGCATATATCTTCTGGCATGACACTAATATATTAAAATGAAACTTCAGCAATGTTTTATCTATGCGAAAGCAAAGCGACAGTAATAACAGATGTACAATCACTTCACTGCAATAAGTCTATTTTGTTTGATTATGGTGAATAGCCATAGTGTTCACTCATGAATTGAATAAAATTTATAAAAATTCTATGCTATCGTTGAGACAGGCGAGACCCTGCACGGAGCGAAAGCAGAGGAAGCGGCTCGCCGCTCGCCTACAGGAAAGCGAGTAGCCTGGAACGGAAATCACCCTCATTTAAAGCGCCACAACATTTACAAAGATTCCATCGACCATTTTGATTTTTTATCTGTTAAATCAACTAACTATAAGATTTTTAATTTTTAATTGTGGACAACAGAGGGGATAGTTTTCGTTTAGGTTAAAGATTTAATGTTCTAGCATTCGCAATTCTTGTCGAAATACGTGCTATAATGTAAAGCTTTCTGATTATCCACAATTGGAAATGATCCTTACTTTAGATTTTGCAGAAAATATGTTAGTCTAAGGTGTTAGTAAGTATTGGTCGGTTTTGTTTATCCACATGTGGATAACGTTAAGGAGGTCATTAAATGGAGTTCGATACAATTGCTGCGATATCCACACCTATGGGTGAAGGAGCTATTGCTATTGTTCGTTTAAGTGGGGACGAAGCAGTCGCGATTGCAGATAAAATATTCAGATCGCCTGGTGGTAAAAGTTTAACAACGAAGGCTTCACATACAATTCATTATGGACATTTGGTCGATCCAAAGACAAATGAGGTTGTAGAGGAAGTAATGCTGTCATTAATGCGCGGACCTAAAACATTCACTCGTGAGGATGTAATAGAAATTAACTGTCACGGGGGACTAGTTTCGGTGAACCGTGTATTAAAGCTAGCATTAACAAATGGAGCAAGACTCGCAGAGCCAGGTGAATTTACAAAACGCGCATTCTTAAATGGACGTATCGATTTATCACAGGCTGAAGCAGTCATGGATTTAATAAGAGCAAAAACTGATAGAGCGATGAATGTTGCGTTGGGACAAATGGATGGCAAATTATCGCGTTTAATTGGTGACTTACGCCAAGCATTACTAGAGACATTAGCGCAAGTAGAGGTTAATATAGATTATCCGGAGTATGATGATGTAGAAGAGATGACGGTACCAATATTAGTAGAAAAATGTACATGGGTACGAAATGAAATTATTAAACTTTTGCAAACATCTTCTCAGGGGAAAATATTACGAGAGGGTCTATCAACTGTTATTTTAGGCCGCCCAAACGTTGGGAAATCTTCTCTTTTAAATAGTTTAGTACAGGAGAATAAGGCTATTGTGACAGATATAGCGGGTACAACTCGTGATATTATAGAAGAGTACGTGAATATACGTGGTGTTCCGCTTCGTTTAGTCGATACGGCTGGTATTCGAGAGACAGAGGATATCGTTGAACGAATTGGTGTTGAACGTTCACGTGAAGCGTTACGTGGCGCAGATTTAATTTTATTTGTTTTAAACTACGCAGAAGAATTGACTGCTGAGGATGAGCGTCTATTCGAAACAATTGAGGCGATGGATTACATCGTTATTGTCAATAAAACAGATCTTCCGCAAAAAATTGATGTAGCACGCGTCAAAGAGCTAGCAGGCAAACATCGCGTTGTGACAACTTCTCTTTTACAAGAAGAGGGTATCACAGAGCTAGAGGAAGCGATTGCCGCGTTATTCTTTGAAGGGCAAATTGAAGCGGGCGATTTAACATATGTTTCAAATGCAAGACATATTGCATTACTTCATCAA
Organism: Lysinibacillus sp. FJAT-14222; assembly: GCF_001278875.1. Classification (NCBI taxonomy): domain Bacteria; kingdom Bacillati; phylum Bacillota; class Bacilli; order Caryophanales; family Bacillaceae; genus Lysinibacillus; species Lysinibacillus sp. FJAT-14222. Next base: position 16,107 of record NZ_LIYL01000046.1, read on the forward strand.
GCACAGGCAACGGTCGAGGATGCATTAGCTGCAGCACAAGCTGGTGTGCCTGTTGATATGGTGCAAATAGATGTAACAAGAACATGGGAAATACTTGGTGAAATTATCGGTGACACAGTACAGGAAAGCCTAATCAATCAGTTATTTTCACAGTTCTGCTTAGGAAAATAATTTTACTAAAGAAAGGAAGATACGAGCTATGCCAACAAAATATGAGGCAGGCACGTTTGATGTTATCGTAATTGGCGCAGGTCATGCAGGTTCTGAAGCTGCACACGCCGCTGCCAAAATGGGTGCTAACACACTGATGTTAACAATCAATTTAGATATGATTGCATTTATGCCATGCAATCCATCCATTGGTGGTCCTGCCAAAGGAATCGTAGTACGAGAACTTGACGCATTAGGTGGCGTCATGGGGAAAGTTATAGATAAAACGCATATTCAAATGCGTATGTTAAATACAGGGAAAGGTCCTGCTGTACGTGCATTACGTGCACAAGCGGACAAAGTTCTATACCAACAAGAAATGAAACGCATGTTGGAGGAAACTGAAAACTTAACAATTCAGCAAGGAATGGTGGAAGAGCTAATAATTGAAGACGGGGAAGTAAAAGGTGTTATTACACAAATTGGTGCTATATACCGCGCTAAAACAGTTGTTATCACAACAGGTACATTCCTTCGCGGTGAAATCATTATTGGTGACGTAAAATATTCAAGTGGGCCTAATAACCAACAACCGTCCATTCGTTTAGCTGATAACTTAAAAGAGCTTGGTTTTGACCTTGTGCGTTTTAAAACAGGTACTCCACCACGAGTGAATAACCGTACAATTGATTATGATAAAACAGAGATTCAACCAGGAGATGATGTTCCACATGCATTCAGCTTTGAAACAACTGAATTCATCATGGATCAACTTCCTTGCTGGTTAACTTATACAAGCCCAGAAACACATGAAATTATCGAGGCTAACCTACATCTTTCACCGATGTACTCAGGGATGATTAAAGGAACGGGTCCTCGTTATTGCCCTTCTATTGAAGACAAAGTTGTGCGATTTAACGATAAACCGCGCCACCAAATTTTCTTAGAGCCAGAAGGTCGCAATACACGTGAAGTATATGTACAAGGTTTATCTACTAGCTTACCAGAGCATGTACAAACACGTTTATTAAAATCAATTCCAGGTTTAGAAAATGCAGAAATGATGCGTGCTGGCTACGCTATTGAGTATGATGCAATCGTGCCAACACAATTATGGCCAACTTTAGAAACAAAACGTATTAAAGGCTTATATACAGCTGGCCAAATTAACGGAACATCAGGTTATGAGGAAGCAGCTGCCCAAGGCTTAATGGCTGGGATGAATGCTGCTGCTAATGTACTTGGTAAAGAAGAATTGATCTTAAGTCGTTCAGATGCCTATATTGGCGTATTAATTGATGATCTAGTAACAAAAGGAACAAATGAGCCGTATCGTTTACTAACATCTCGTGCAGAATATCGTTTACTACTTCGTCATGATAACGCAGATTTACGTTTATTAAAGCTAGGTTATAATATGGGTATGATTTCTGATGAAAGATATACAAGATTTAATGAGAAAAAAGAGCTGATTGATAACGAAATTGGACGTCTTCGTGAAGTTATTATTAAACCAAATGAAGCAACACAAGCTGCTATTCGCTCTGTAGGTGGTAGTGAGCTAAAAGATGGTATTCGTGGAGCAGATTTATTAAAACGTCCAGAAATGCATTATGATTTAATTTCTTCGTTAATTCCAGCAGACATAGAGTTTGTGGATGAAGTGAAGGAACAAGTTGAAATTCAGCTTAAATATGAAGGTTATATTGAAAAAGCATTGCAACAAGTTGAAAAGCTTCATAAAATGGAGAATAAAAAAATCCCTGAAAATATTGATTATGACGCTATTTCAGGTCTAGCAACAGAAGCGCGACAAAAATTAAAACAAGTTACACCACTTTCTATTGCTCAAGCATCACGAATCTCTGGTGTAAACCCAGCAGATATTTCAATATTACTCGTTTATATTGAGCAGGGTAAAATCGCACGTGTCAGCGGTGAATAATTAAGTAAGAGCAGTAAAGTGAATAAGAGGCGGGCATACCATTGTGCCCGCTTCCTATTTTTAAGGCTATCCTATTTTTACGTAGTTGATTTGGGGAATGTGAGCGGATACATGACTTACAAGTCAATGTTAGAGATAGTAAAGCCATATAGATAAAGGAGACTTTACATGAACGAACAACAATTTATTGAGGCGCTAAAGGAGAAGGGTATCGAACTTTCTGAAAAGCAGATTGCTCAATTTAAAAAATACTTTGAGTTACTTGTTGAGTGGAATGAAAAGATGAATTTAACTGCTATTACCGATGTAGAAGGTGTTTATTTAAAACACTTTTATGATTCGATTAGTCCCTCTTTCTATTTTGATTTTTCAAAGGTGACGACAGTTTGTGATGTTGGAGCAGGAGCTGGTTTCCCAAGTATTCCAATTAAAATCTGTTTCCCGCATTTACACGTAACAATTGTGGATTCATTAAATAAAAGAATTACATTTTTAAATCATTTAAGTGATGAATTACAATTAGAGAATATGCATTTTGTACACGCACGTGCAGAGGAATTTGCTCAAAATGCGAAATATCGTGAGCAATTTGACGTTGTAACAGCCCGTGCAGTAGCCCGTTTATCGGTCTTATCGGAGTTATGTGTACCACTAGCAAAACAAGGTGGCTATTTTGTTGCTTTAAAAGCAGCAGCAGGTGCAGAAGAATTAAAAGACGCAAAAAAAGCATTGACTACATTAGGGGTTACTTTAAAAGAAGAATTTTCTTTCCAATTACCTGTTGAAGAAAGTGACCGCATTTTATATATCTTTGATAAAATAAAAGGAACACCCAAAAAATATCCGCGTAAACCAGGTGTACCAAATAAAACACCGATTCAATAATTAGTGTTTCATGTGAAACTTCTCAAAGTAGAAAATATTTTTTCTGTTTTGAGCATACATACTAGTTATGGATGGTTCACGCAAATGACATCTATGAACTATATACATTTTAGGAAATATAATAAATAATAATAGAATGACACAGAGCAAGATAGTTACTTAAAGGTGGTGCCACTTGGATGAAAAGTCCTTTTTCACGTTTTTTTGGAGGCGGGAATAAAACTGAGCCTATTGTGAAAAATGAAGTAGAACAAGCAGAGGCGGTTCATGCAGCAGAAGAGGTTATAAAGCTGCCTATTGATCAAATTGTGCCTAACCGTTTTCAGCCACGTACTATTTTTGATGATGAAAAAATTGAAGAATTATCAAGAACCATTCATACGCATGGTGTGATTCAGCCAATTGTTGTACGTAGAACATTAGAAAATCAATATGAAATCATTGCTGGTGAGCGTCGTTATCGAGCAATGAAAAAGCTACAATGGACAGAAGTTCCTGCCATTATAAGAAATTTAACTGATAAGGAAACAGCTTCTATCGCGTTAATCGAGAACCTGCAGCGTGAGGAGTTAACTGCAATTGAAGAAGCTGTCGCCTATCAAAAATTATTAGAGCTTCATGAGCTGACACAAGAAGCTCTAGCCCAACGACTTGGAAAAGGACAATCCACGGTAGCCAATAAATTACGTTTATTAAAGCTGCCTGAAGAAGTGCAGCAAGCTATTTTGAAGCGTGAAATTTCTGAACGACATGCACGTGCATTAATTGCGATTAAAGATCAGCCATTACAGCTAGCAGTTTTACAGCAAACGATAGAAAATGATTGGAATGTTCGTCAGTTAGAAGAGCAGATTTATTCTTTATTACATCCAGAAGCAGAAGTTCAAGAAGAAGCGGAACCGAAGAAAGTAAAGCCGAAACGTAAGGCCATTAGTAAAGACGTACGCATTGCTTTAAATACGATTAAACAATCGTTATCTATGGTAACAAAGAGCGGTATAACAGTTAAGACTGAAGAAGAAGATACAGAGGAATATTATCAAATCACAGTGAAAATACCTAAAAAGAAAAAGTCGTAAGTCGTGATTGAAGTTATATTAGAAAAATAAAGAATTGACTTTTATGGCATCACCAATAGTTGGGGATGCCATTTGTAAAACGTAAGCCATGTATATAAGGTGATTTCCGTTCCGGCTGGACGCCCCCAGTCGGAACGGAAATCAAACCTACGTTATGATGATAAACCACTTTTATATCTCTGTAAAAAGGAGGTATCTCAGAAATATTTCTGAGATACCTCCTTTTTTTGCATATATTCTTAATATTTTATACAACTCTGTTGTGTTTTTTTGATAGAATGAAAGTAAGATAGCGGTATTGAACAGTGATTTTACAAATGGATTTGTCAAAGCGAACTTTGATAAATGAAAGCAGGTGCTTTTAAATGGGTAGAATTATAGCAATCGCCAATCAAAAGGGTGGCGTAGGAAAAACAACGACATCGGTCAATTTGAGCGCTTGTCTAGCATATTTAGGGAAGAAAGTACTCTTAATCGATACTGATCCACAGGGAAATACAACAAGTGGACTTGGTGTTAATAAAGGAGATCTTCAAGGCTGTATTTATGATGTGTTAATTGATGATGAAAACGTTGAAAATGTCATTCAACAAACAAATGTCGAAAACTTAGCAATTGTTCCAGCAACCATTTCACTAGCCGGAGCAGAAATTGAATTAGTTTCGACAATTTCAAGAGAAGTACGTTTAAAGCATGCACTTCAAGATGTAAAAGAAGACTATGATTATATTATTATTGATTGCCCGCCTTCGTTAGGGCTTTTAACAATTAATGCTTTAACTGCATCGGATGCACTTATTATTCCTGTACAATGCGAATATTACGCTTTAGAGGGGCTAAGTCAGTTGTTATCAACCGTCCGTTTAGTGCAGAAGCATTTAAATCAGCAATTATACATTGATGGTGTATTATTGACGATGCTCGATGCACGAACGAACCTAGGCTTACAAGTTATTGATGAAGTAAAAAAATATTTCCAAGATAAAGTATACAAAACAATTATTCCTCGTAATGTGCGATTAAGTGAGGCTCCAAGTCATGGACAGCCAATTATCATTTATGACGCAAAATCAAGAGGTGCAGAAGTTTATTTAGAGATGGCGAGGGAAGTGATTAAAAATGGCTAAAGGTTTAGGAAAAGGCATTGGTGCACTATTTCCTGGAGAGTCTTTAGAACAAAGTGGGCAAGTGGAAGAAATACAATTAGAGCTTATCGTCGCAAACCCATTTCAGCCTCGTAAAATTTTTGATGAAGAAACTTTACAAGAATTAGCAGACTCTATACAGGAACATGGCATTTTACAGCCAATTGCTGTACGTAAAAAAGGACGGAAATATGAAATCGTTGCTGGGGAACGCCGTTATAGAGCAACTCAATTAACTGGGTTAGAGGTTATTCCAGCCATTATAAAAGAGCTATCAGATACGCAAATGATGGAACTAGCTATTTTAGAAAATCTACAACGTGAAGATTTGACAGTTATTGAAGAGGCTGAGGCATATCAAAGCCTAATGGAAAACTTACATTTAACACAGGAGGAGCTATCCAAACGATTAGGAAAGAGTAGACCACATATTGCCAATCATGTTCGTTTACTAGCATTACCAGAAGATGTTCGTGCGTTCATGAACGATGGCACACTATCGATGGGACAAGGACGAGCCTTACTTGGATTAAAAAATAAAAGAAGAATATCTGAAATAGCAAATAAGGTTATTAAACAAGGTTTAAATGTGCGTCAAGTTGAAATGTTAGTACAAAACTTAAATGAAGAAGTTTCACGTGAAACAAATCAACCGAAGAAAAAGGATATATTTGTTGCAGCTAAGGAAACACAATTACGTGATTATTTTGGAACAAATGTCCAAATTAGGAAAGCTAACAATAAAGGGAAAATTGAAATTGAATTTTACTCTGAAGATGATTTAGAACGCATTTTAGAAATACTAAATTTAGAGGAAGAGTAAGAGAAATTTCGATAACGTAATCAGAGCGCCGGGCTACAAGGCGCTCTCTATTTTTCTAGAGAGAAGGAAGGTTGGGACGTGGTATTACTAGGTGCATTAATTAACGCTTTGCTCATTATGGCTGGTGCATTAGTAGGGCGCATTTTTAAAAATATTCCTGAATCGATGAAGTCCACTGTATTATCGATCATCGGTTTAGCAGTTGCACTTTTAGGGATTAAAATGGGCTTTGAAAGTGATAATTTTATTATTTTAATGATAAGTTTAGTAGTAGGTACAGTAATTGGTGAGTGGCTAGATTTAGATAAGCAAATGAATAGACTTGGAAAATGGGTAGAATCTTTATTTAGTAAAAATCGTACTGATAATAATCAAATTGGCATAGCAGAAGGTTTTGTATCGGCCTCTTTAATATTTGTAGTTGGCTCTATGGGCGTCATTGGCGCACTCGATAGTGGTCTGCGTAATGATCATAATGTACTTATTACGAAAGGGTTAATCGATGGATTTATATCGATAATATTAACATCTACATTAGGTATTGGCGTGCTATTATCTGCGGTGCCTGTATTCGTCTATCAAGGATTAATTGCACTTTCTGCAGGTGTTATCAGCTCTTTTATACCAGATGCTGCACTACAAATGTTTATTCAAGAAATGACTGCTGTAGGCGGTGTTATGATTTTTGCCATTGGTCTAAATATAGCAGGCTTAACTAAGATCAAGGCTGCCAACTTGTTGCCAAGTCTCATCGTTGTCGGTATTGTGGTTGCTATCTTCTATATTTTTCAGTGAATAACGATGTGCAGCAAGCAATAACGCTCTTGAAAGCTTTTCTGCCATTGCATAGGAAATATGAAGTCTTGTATTTTGTAAAACAAGCATTTCCATAAAGCCTCCAACATTGACTATTCCTTTAATGGAAATATCGCCGATGGGAGGTAATTCTTTTTTTACAGCTTTTCCTGGAAAAATAGGTCCATTCTGTACAGAAATATGTCCAACGTTTTGTTCACTTCCAAGACATGCATCAATCGCAATGATGAAAGGTTTTATAGTATGATTGTGTAGCTGTTGCATAGTAGTGTCTAAATTAAGAGCATGCAAAGGATTGTCTAAAGAGCCTACAATTTCATATGGAAAACTAACTGACTTTTTTAGGAAGCTTCCTGTTAATGGCCCAAGTGTATCACCTGTACAACGATCACTTCCAATACAACAGAAAATAAGGCGTTCATGATGAAACGGTATATGTTCTAAAAATAATGTACTTAACTGCCAAACGATATTTTTACTTTCATGATGAAGAGAATAAGGGAGTAACAATTTTGGTATAGTATTCATAAAAAAACTCACTTTCCTTTTTATTTGTAAGAAGTGCTCGATTTTTATGCAGTATACGCAAATTTTTAGCAAGTTATTCAAGAGGTGGTAATAATGGATTGGTTTAGTGAAAAGGTATTAAGTAACTTATGGGATAAGCTGATGTCAGAGAAGCTTTGGGAAACGATAATAACTGCTTCAATTAAGATAACGGTTATTTTGATCGCATCGTGGCTAGCTGTCCGATTAGGTAAAAAATTTATTAAAAAAGTGTTTTTAATGCGAATGCGTTCACCATTAGACCATTCAGAACGTCGACAAACAACAATTTCAAGATTATTACAAAGTGTCATTTCCTATGCTGTTTATTTTTCGGCAATCATTGCTATTCTCGCTATCTTAGAGATTAGGATAGCTGGATTATTAGCTGGAGCAGGGATTGTCGGTTTAGCAATCGGTTTTGGTGCGCAGAGTTTAGTGAAGGATGTCATTACTGGATTTTTTATTATTTTTGAAGATCAATTTGGTGTTGGCGATTATATAAAAATAAATGCAGCTGAAGGAACTGTTGTAGAGATAGGTTTACGTACAACAAAGATTAATGGTTCTACAGGGGAGCAGTTTATTATTCCGAATGGTTCGATTGGTGATGTTGTCAATTACTCTGTCAACAACTCTAAAATTTATATAGATTTACAAATGGCGACCGATGCTAATTTTGAAAGAGCTGAATCTATTATTAAAAAGTATTTAGATACTTTACCTAAAATTCATAAAGAACTTGTAACAGTACCAGTTTTTTTAGGTGTACAGAATGTCAAAGGCACAGAGGTAACGATTCGTATAGCCGCAGAGACATTACCACAACAGCAATATGGAGTGGCACGTACTATTCGTCGTGATGTTACAAAACTCTTTGAAGAAAATAATATTCCGATGGCTCATCCGAAAATGATGTTCTATGGTGGTGTTAATGGAAATGAAGAGGGGAGAAGTGAGTAATATGGAAGCGAAGAAATTTGGTTTAAACGATATTGTGGAAATGAAAAAGCAGCACCCATGTGGCACAAATAAGTGGAAAATTATTCGGATGGGGGCGGATGTACGCATTAAATGCGAAGGCTGTCAGCATAGTGTCATGATTCCACGTCGCGAATTTGAGAAAAAAATGAAAAAGGTTTTAATTTCTACAAGTGAAGACTAGCCTCGATGTGTATTAGACTTTTTATGAGTGAATCAATATAATAGATAGGGTTATACAGTGATTCATCAGTGAGGACTTTTTGTAACCTCACAGTATCCGTTAGTACGAGAAATAAGAGCAAATTTGAACAGATCATAGAAAGGTTGTGTCCATTCATGGCATTAACAGCTGGAATCGTTGGTTTACCTAACGTAGGAAAATCAACATTATTTAACGCAATTACAAAAGCGGGCGCATTGGCTGCAAACTATCCATTCGCAACAATCGATCCGAACGTCGGTATTGTTGAAGTACCAGACGCACGTTTAGATAAATTAACAGAATTAGTAATACCTAAAAAAACAGTACCAACAGCATTTGAGTTTACGGATATTGCTGGAATCGTAAAAGGCGCTTCAAAAGGCGAAGGTTTAGGGAACAAATTCCTTGCTCATATTCGTGAAGTAGATGCAATTTGCCAGGTAGTACGTTGCTTTGTAGATGAAAATATTACGCACGTATCAGGTGCAGTTGATCCGATTGACGATATTGAGGTCATTAACTTAGAGCTTGCACTTGCTGATTTAGAATCTGTTGATAAGCGATTACAACGTGTTAGCAAAATGGCAAAGCAAAAAGACAAAGAAGCGATGATCGAAGAACCAGTTCTGATGAAAATTAAAGAACAATTAGAAAACGGTAGACCAGCACGCGCTGCAGAGCTTTCAGAGGACGAGCTAAAGGTTATTAAAGGACTTCATCTTTTAACGATTAAACCAATGCTTTATGTAGCAAACGTTTCAGAAGATGAAGTAGCTGACGCAGATAATAATGAATATGTGCAAAAGGTACGTGAGTATGCAGCTGCTGAAGGAGCTCAAGTTATCACAATTTGTGCAAAAATCGAAGAAGAAATTTCTGAGCTCGATGATGAAGAAAAAACGATGTTCTTAGAAGAGCTAGGTATTAAAGAATCTGGATTAGATCAATTAATCCGTACTTCATATGATTTACTAGGACTAGCAACTTACTTCACTGCTGGGGTACAAGAGGTACGTGCATGGACATTCCGTAAAGGTATGAAGGCGCCACAATGTGCTGGAATCATTCACACAGACTTCGAGCGTGGATTTATTCGTGCAGAAACAGTTGCTTTCGATGATTTAGTAGAGGCTGGTTCTCAAGCTGCTGCTAAGGAAGCTGGTAAAGTACGTCTTGAAGGTAAAGAGTATGTTGCGCAAGACGGCGATATTATGTTATTCCGTTTCAATGTATAAAAAACGTGCAAGGGCAATCATAAAAAAAGATTGCCCTTTTTTTAACGATGCAGTTATCTGAATTTTCAAATCCGAAAGGGGAGGTACAGTTTGAACATATTACAAATAAAAGAGCACGGTTTAGAAATTGAGCAACTAGGTAGATTGCCAAAAGATGTATTGGAGCTTATTTATGAGCACCAATTGTTTAAGCTGTTCACAACAAAGGAATTAGGCGGTAAGGATTTAGATTTATTAGAGGGCATTAAGGTATTCCAGCAGATGTCTGCACTTGATGGCAACTTTGGCTGGCTTGTCACAATAGGTACAGGTGGTAACGCATTTATTCCAACATTAAACCAAGAAATTTGTGAAAAAATATATTCACCAAGAAATGCAGTAATAGCAGGCAGTGGTTATCCTACAGGCACAGCAGTAAAAATGGATGGAGGCTATCGTGTAACAGGCCAGTGGAAGTATTGTAGTGGAGCAGATTATGCTACAACCTTTACGATGAATTGCTTTATTGAGCATGAAGGTGTTAGAACAGATGAAATAATTAGTTGCTCAGTAGATCGTGACCAAGTAGAGGTTCTTGATGATTGGCGAGCAATGGGCTTAAAAGCGACAGCTAGTCATACGATTCGTGTGCAGAATGCTTGGGTACCCCGAGAGGCAACGTTCCAATTGGGCACAATGAAAAATAAGTATGGAAGTGCAGTACATAGTTTTCCGTTTGGAGCATTTGCGGAAGCTTCATTTTTAAGTGTTTGTCTTGGTATAACAGAAGATTTCTTAGAAGAGACGTCTATTTTAGTGAAGCAAAGAAACTATGATCCAAGCCGTGCTGAACGTATGGGTGCAATACAATTTATACTGATGCAGCAACAGAAGCACTTTAGACAGCTTGAGGAGCAATTTTATGCTATGTTAAATGAATACTGGCAAAAACATAAAGAAGGTCATGAGTTCACTGCAGAAGAACTACAACAATTTTCACGAATGAGTAAGGACAATGCAGATGCTTGTGTAGATATTGTCAATAACTTAATACGTAGACTCGGTATGGATGCAATTACGGAAACATCTCCGATTAATCGTATTTGGAGAAATTTATATACAGCTGCACAGCATGTTTTTTTAACTCCTTTCTGATTCCGGACGCAATTATGCCGAGGCATAATTGATTGCCATAAATTTGTGTTCAAATAAAATCTGCTTGGAGCCAAGCAGATTCTATATGTAAAGTGTCTTATCCAAGTTATTTCTTTTCCTCAGGCATATATACATAAAGCTTAGGTAAATGAGGATCATCCTGTACTAATGCATTTTTTGGATATTTGCGCAACTCTTTATACATGGCAAAATCACCTACTGCCCCAGCTATTAGAAAAGCGCCTACTAATACTAAAACAGTATTGTTAAAGTAAAAACCTGCGATTGTCGGAAGGACGCCAGTTGTCCAGAATGGAAGTAATAAAGCTTTTTTCATTGCATGGTTTGGTAATGGTTGTTCAGTTGTTGCGTACGCTATGCCAAGCTCTAAATTAAGGCCATATTTTAATGATTTAAAGGGCGCGCCTCCAAAGGCCATAAAACCAATTAAATGAAAGGCTTCATGTAAGACAATGAAAACAATATACAGGATGGCAAAAAGTATGGACCCACTAATCATAGTCCAAAATGAAAAATCAAAATCTTTAAAGCAAATATATTGGATAGCTACAAATAATATGACAAGACCACTTGTGACAACAATATTGTCCATCATGAGCTTTTTTATATCCAACTCTATTACGATTGGTTCTTTATCTGGTAGCATGAAGATCCTCCTTTCATGAATCAATTATATTTATTATATAGAATGAATTGTTTGTTTGCGACTTGAAAGACATGTACCTATATGTTACAATTCATTGATGTGAGTAATAATTATTACTTGCTCCTTGCTCCCTGTATACAGGAGAGCCTAAGTCCATAAGGAGGTGTAAACAGATGAGAAAATACGAATTAATGTACATCGTACGTCCGAACATTGAAGACGAAGCGAAGAAAGCTTTAGTTGAACGTTTCAACGAAGTCTTAACTTCTAACGGTGCAGAAGTCATCGAATCAAAAGAGTGGGGCAAACGCCGCTTAGCTTATGAAATTCAAGACTTCCGCGAAGGTTTCTACCAAATCGTGAAAGTAAACGCTCCTTCAGAAGCAATTAACGAATATACACGTCTTGCTAACATTAGCGAAGATATCATTCGCCACATTGCAGTTCGCGAAGAAGCATAATCATTTATTTTTAACAAAATGCTGAAAAGGAGGTTGCATTTCTGATGATTAACCGTGTCGTATTAGTTGGAAGACTAACAAAAGATCCTGAGCTACGCTATACACCGAATGGGGTTGCGTCTACACGATTTACAGTTGCTGTGAATCGAACATTCTCAAACCAACAAGGTGAACGCGAAGCTGATTTCATTAGCTGTGTTGCTTGGCGCAAACAGGCTGAAAACCTAGCGAACTTCATGCGAAAAGGAAGTTTAATTGGAGTGGAAGGTCGCATTCAAACAGGTAGCTATGAAGGACAAGATGGTAAGCGAGTATACACAACAGATGTAGTGGCAGATAGCGTACAGTTTTTAGAACCTCGTAGTGGTAGCGGTGCTCCTGCATCTCCTCAATACGGTGGACAGACTTACGGTAATAACCAACCGTCATATGGCGGTGGTCAACCACAACAACAGTTTGGTGGTGCTATGCCAGGGCAGGGTTCATTTGGCGGCGATTCTTATCAGCAAAATCAACCACCTGTGAATCAGCCGAACTATACACGTGTAGATGAGGATCCATTTGCTAATAGCAAAGGACCGATAGAAGTATCTGAGGACGATTTACCGTTCTAATACTTCTAAAATAAAAAATGATAAGGAGGAGACATACTATGGCACCACGTCGCGGAGGCCGCAAACGCCGTAAAGTTTGCTACTTCAC
>NZ_LIYL01000046.1:28996-34673 GCF_001278875.1 Lysinibacillus sp. FJAT-14222
ACCAACGTAAATTAACTTCAGCTATCAAAGTATCTCGTATCATGGGATTACTTCCATTCGTAGCAGAAGACAAATAAGACATAAATAAAAGCACAACAAGGTTTAATAAACTCTTGTTGTGCTTTTTTTATTTATATAAATGAAATTGTTGCAAAAGTGAAGATTACTTAATTAGATATTTGGTATAATTATTGTAAAAAAAATCTAAATAATTTAATAAATAGTTGCTGATCAAATACCTAATCTTTATTCAATTTATGGGGGGATATTATGAAAGTTGAGAAAACATTTTCATCTTTTGTATTAGTTGATTCTAATCTGAAGATTATTAAGTTAGTTCTTTTAAAGAAATAACGTCTTTTTTCGCTAATGTTTTTCATTTTCACATTCATTCATTTGTTCATATACGTGAGTTTTCGCTTTTCTTCTATATAAATATGCTAAATTATTGAATATATAGTAAATAAGCCACGATTTATGGAAAATTCTATATTTATATAAATATAGAATAATATATAAAAATTGACTTAATTATACATATTGGGTAAGCTTTAGTCGTGTCCTAGCAAGAAACAATATAAAAAATGGGTTGGCTTTAAATTGACTTTAAAAATTAGCAAAGAAAAATTATCCATAATTTCACTTTTAATTTTATCTATCTCGATTATTTTTTCAGCACAAGCATTCGCATCATCCTCTACTGCGACCAAACCACTTAAAGAACGTAGTAAAGAAGGTAGTATATTTTATGCTGTGGGCGGATATGCAGAACTTAGAGCAGATATATTAGGTGGAACGGGCAATGGGGAAAGTATTTTAAAGCAATCCATAGCATGGTACCCAGATCCTGAATTGTATTCGGTTAACGTTAATTCGCAAAATAAGCCAGCAGCTAATACTCATTATCATTTAAATAATAGCGATGGGTATTATGTAGTTGCTAAAGGTGATTTAACACTTAACCTCAAAGCAACTTTAAAAGAATAACTTCCAGTAGCTTACACGATCAAACTTACTAGTTAAAAGTTTAATAATTTTGCTAGGACACTTTATCTATTAGTCGTCAGTTAGGAGGGTAACCAATGTTACATTGTATAAAATACGACTTATATCATTTTTTTAGACAACCCAAATGGTCTATATTATTTATTACATCTATTATTGTTAGTATTGTTTTACCAAAAAATAATTTAACGAGTTTTTCGATTTTACCATTAATGGTTTATTTTGTTATGACAATTAATCTACTATTTTTATTTTACGGTGCTGAAGAAGCCCGGACAGAAAAAAAGAATTTCATCATAGAACAATTCAAGCAACTACCTCTTTATAATCAGATGAGTATAAATAAACTAATTATATGGGGTTTTATTACTTTTGGATATTACGCAATTTTTTACACTACTTTACTAGTTTATATTCATTACAATTCAACTGAACAGTTAACATTTTATTTATTTAAAACCACGTTACTCTATACGTTCTTTATGTGGTTTTTACCATTTTATTTTTCAATAATTATTGGTTATATCGTATTTACATTCATCCCGAATATTTTTAGTTATATTTTCATGATTTTTATTTGGTTTTTAATTATGCCTTATAATTCTATGTTAGGTTTTATTCCACCATCTGTTGGGGCATGGTTAATAAACGGAGATCCTAACATTACTTCTATACCCTCTTTTTTCCCGTTAGAAAATATGCATATAAATAATGGTATATATGTGCAGCGTATTTTTATGTTATTAATTTTAATTACTACATTTATACTTTTAAGATTTAGAGTAACAAAAGTTGTTAAAGGTGGACTTTTTCTACTATTAACAGCAAGTGTTTTCATTCCGTTTATCTCTCCCTTTGTTCCGCAGATTATTAATGAGCAACATTTTTCTTTAAGTGGAAAAGATTTTGAAATATCTAATTTTAAAAATAAGAATGCCTATTCTTATAATCTGGATAATTATTCATTTGTTATTGACCATCATAAAAATAGACAAGAACTAAGCTATGAGGTGAAATTTGAAATTTTTTCTGATTTCAATGAAGTTCATTTAGCGCTGTGGGATGATTTTAAAATACAAAAAGTTCTTTTTAATGCGGAAGAAATTAACTTTGAACATAAAAATAATATTGTGACAATATCGCTACCTAAATCAACCGGGGAACTAACTTTTTTAGTAGAAACAAAAGAATACTTATCTGTTGGTCCTACTACTTTTGAGTTAATTGGGACAACTCCTTGGTATCCAATGAATCCACTAGAGGCAGCAAATCCTCTTAATGAAAGTAGAAAAGAACACTACAATATAAAATTCAAAAATAATGATAAAGTTATTAGTAATTTATCACTTGATAATACCGGGGATTGGAAAGGTTACATGTACGGTCCAACGTTATTAAAAGGGGAGTTCATAACAGAAAATAAAAGTACGTATCCGTTTTTCAAAAATACAGATGAAATTATTTTAAATAAACAGCGTGTTCAATCGGAAATCGACAAGATTAATAAAAAGTTATTAACAGAAGTTACTATGACATGTCAAAATTATTATACTCTAACAACCTATCCTGCTTTTAGTGCTAATCCAGATGAATGTTACTTTTTTGAAGATGAAAATCTTGTACAAGATAGTGCAATTTTAAATCAGCTATTTTTGAATGTAGGAGAAACAAGTTTATTCGAAGCTGTATATTTCGATATGATAACGCATGAATCTTGGATCAATTTTTTAAAAAATAAATATGACCCAGATCAAATTAATAAACTATTAACTTATTATCCAAAACTATCAAAAGAAGAAAAAAACCATTTAATTATAGAATGGTATCAGCAAACAAAGGGAGTTTTATCATTACAACAAATGGTGGAAGATTTGGAGGCTAATAATGCTAATCGTTAATGACATTTCAAAAAAAGTTAAAAATCATGATATTTTAAAAGAAACCTCTTTCAACCTAAATAATGGTGTGGTTGGATTGTTGGGTCCTAATGGCGCTGGAAAGACAACCTTATTACGTATTTTATCCACATATTTTGAACCAACAACCGGAACAATTTCATTAGGTAATTTAAATTGGGACAAAAACAAAGAAGAAATTCGAAAACATATTGGCTATATGCCACAACATATCGGACTTTTTCCGCATTTGAAGATTATTGAATATCTACAATATATCGGGATATTAAGGGGGATGGCATTAGAGCAAATAAAAGAACTTGCCTTAAAAACATTAATCGAAGTTAACTTGGAAGACAAAGCAAATATTAAAATAAAGAATCTTTCAGGCGGTATGAAACAGCGAGTTGGAATTGCTCAAGCTATTATGCATAATCCACAATTGTTAATTGTGGATGAACCAACTGCTGGCTTAGATCCAGAAGAACGTATTCGATTTAGAAATTTATTAAAACGAATTGCTCAAGAACGAATTGTTCTATTTTCAACTCACATTACTGAAGATATTGTGATGACTTGTGACGAGGTATTACTTATGAATAAGGGGACGGTTATGAAGTATTCTCATGTGCAAGATGTTGTCAGTATTGCGAATCAACTTGTTTGGACAGTTACTGTTGATTCAACTGCTTATAACTCCATGCTTATGAAAAAAGAATTCTTTATTAGTAATATTACGGAGGAACCTAGTTCGAATCAAATAACGTTACGAATTATTCATAATGAACAACCACATCCGCTAGCAGTTCAAATACATCCTACATTGGAGGAAGGTTATATGGTTTGGTTACAAAAGAGCTAACATATCTTATTTATATAATAAAAGTATATTGGGCGTTTTTTCTAATACCTATACTTACCTTATTATTTATCCTTCTTGAGTTTCAATTGGGTATGAACGAGATGGGAGAAGGAACAATTGTTTTATTGTTATTTCCACTATCAATATTACCAATAGTAGCTTTATTTAGTCATATAGGTTCACTGGAACAAAAAGAACTTCTCATAACGTTGCCTCTTTCTCATTGGCAGACTGGGATGATTCGGCCTTTAATATTAAGTGTTCTTGTTGGTTTAGCTTTTACTCTTCTTGTCAGTGAGTATATTAATAATGCATTTTTCTTAAGTGCTTTTACATCTATATTATTTTATTTTGCAATTGCTTCTTTTTCCATTTCATTTTTCAAACACTCAGGTCTAGGGGTACTTTTTTCTTTATTTTATTTGACATTTGGAATGTTTACTACAGGTATGGGACAAGGTCCGTTTTATTTGTCTCAATGGTATCGGCCAAAAGCCTTTACCGAAGTAAATGATTTCATAGGGTGGCAATTAATTGCTGTAATAATTCTTTACTTAGGTTCTGTATTTTTAATAAAATATCGAAGTAAGTTTAATATTAATTATTAAATAATTCTATTCGTAACGAAGTTAGGTTTCCGGCATGGAAAGTAACAAATGAATATTTAGAATGAAAGAAATACTTAGTTTTAATTAGACTAAGTATTTTACTTAAATCAACCGCACCTATGTGTTGCCACATACTATCCACGCAAGTTGAACTGATTGAATCATGGAAACGTTTAAAAGCATTTTTAATTTGTAACCCAATAAGCCTTAGCATAATTTCCTTTTATTCCATTGGCCACTTGTTGTTGTTTAGCAGATAAAGAACCTTTAAAAATTGGTATTAGTTTATTATAGGGTTGTATTTGCCATAAATTAATTATCAATATTTGGTAAAATATGTTTATATCGTGAATGTAAATATTCAAGGCCTTCTTCATCATTCTGTATTTCAAGTTCTAACTGTTTTTGCAGAAATTGATGTTTACCCCGAACTTCTTGGATTACTTGGTTCCATTCTTTAACCCATACTTCTACATTATCAGAATTATATATTAAGCCGAACTCTCGATCGGATTGTTTCATTTCCCTTTGGGCATGGCTGTTTAATTTGATACCAAGTAAAATGAATTTCCACTTTGTCTTTTGTTTATCAAAATGAGGATCATCATCGATAGCAAATGCATAGGATTTTATTTGTGAAAGTTCCTTTTCTCCAATGACACATGATGGCCTCTTAAGTTCAATTACTAGATTCTCATAGTGATCAGGCTCACCATGTAAGTCCTATGTCAGGTATATCATCTAAACCTTCTATTTTTTTGAAGTCTATTTCTGCTGCTACTTCTTTTCTATCTAGTATATTTTCCACGAACTGAAAATCGAGTGAAACGTAAATTAGCCTTCAAGAATCCAAAAACCAGTTCCACGTCAATTTTGCGTTGATGATAAATGGTACTCGTTTTTTCTTCTGAAAGCTTTCTTTTCACATATTCTTTTTGTTGTCCCACTTCTCATTCACCATTAACTTACGATTATTTCCTTCTTTATACATCTATAAAAATTATTTGAAAAATAGAAAATAATTTTTTAATTAAATCTATCTCAAAATCAACCCACATATATTTCTTTTTTTTAAAAATGTGTGGGGTTTCTTATTACAAAATTCTAAGTTTCTTCTATTATATTTATACTAGATTACACATGATTTGTAGTTTGGAAGTTTTAAACATTGAAGATACAAAGATTATACACAGTGTGGTAGACATAATTGCCGTTCTAATACTTCTAAATTAAAAAATGATAAGGAGGAGACATACTATGGCACCACGTCGCGGAGGCCGCAAACGCCGTAAAGTTTGCTACTTCAC
>NZ_LIYL01000046.1:34773-148870 GCF_001278875.1 Lysinibacillus sp. FJAT-14222
ACCAACGTAAATTAACTTCAGCTATCAAAGTATCTCGTATCATGGGATTACTTCCATTCGTAGCAGAAGACAAATAATATATTTAAAGGCACAACAAGGTTTAATCGCTTTGATTGTGCTTTTTTTATTTGTAAAAATGGAGTTGCTAAAGAAGGATAATCTTGTAACTTGGAAGATGAAAATGGATATCCTTATTTCGGTAATATGGTTGATTTTATCTCAGTAATTGCTCTATATATTACCATTTGCTATTAGTATAAGAATTTATTACACTTTTAAGAGACATGAATAAAGAAAAATGAAATGTTAGAGATTGAGAAACAAAATGCTATCGTATTTCTGAAACGTATGGTGAGAGGAACAATCGACTAAGGACATTTTTAAAAACAAAACGGCTTATAATCATTTCGATTAAAAGCCTTTTTTCATGTATTAGTAACTGTCGAAAGCGTCATTAGCGCTAAGTACCAACGTAACTAGCAGAAGACAAATAAGATTGATGTCGCCAAGGTGTTGACCATACTTATATCGAGTGTGCTTGTCGTTGAAATATAATAATAATTGGAGCGTTTCAATATATTTAAAGAAGAACCTAATCAGGGAATGAATTTGATATGCTTTTTCGGTAAAAAATCTCCTATATAGTTATGTATTTTATGCTTTAGTCATTGGTTCTACAAAATTAATGGCAAAGCATTCAGTTGTTCTTAGCGTTTTTTGTTCAATAACCTGAAAAAATGGTACAATAAAGGTCAGTAAGTTTGACTGAAAAAAGGAAGGTTTTCAATGCCGAATAATCAAACAAAGGCGCTTGTACAAGGCTCAATGATGGTTGCAATCTTTACAATTCTAATGCTTATTTCTGCATACGTACCACTCATTTCTATCGTAAGTCTACTATTTGCTCCACTACCGATTGCTTGGTATAGCGCAAATTACAAGCGTTCCGCATCAATATTTGTAGCAGTAGTAGGATGTATCTTAACCACTTTAATGAGTGGCATAATTATGTTACCATTTGCCTTGATTTTGGCATTACTTGGTGTCGTTATAGGAAGTGCAATTAATCTAAAGAAAAGCAAACTTTACCTATTCATGTCATCAGGGGTTGCTGTTCTTCTGTCAATGGCAATTGTCTATGTAGCCTATGTTCAATTTGCTGGTATCAATATCATTAGCATGAGCATGGAGCTGTTCCGCGAAAGTTATGAGCAATCAAATGAACTTGCAAAAACTATGACAGGTCAAGAAGCATTTCAGCCAGAGCTAATTGATGCCCTGCTAAAAACAATTGAGCTGACAATACCTGCAACGGTAACGATCTCTGCATTTATGACAGCATTTATAATCATAACGTTAAATTTACCTGTATTAAAACGTCTTGGTTTAGACGTACCGAAATTTGCACCGTTCCAACAAATGCGTCTACCACGATCTATTTTATGGTATTACATGATTGTTTTATCCATTAACTTATTTATGCGTCCAGAATCTGGATCTACATTAGATATTATTGTTTTAAATGTTTCTTATGTTTTATGGATGTTATTAATCCTGCAGGGGATTTCCTTTATCCATTACTTTATTTCTAAAAAAGGAATGCCAAATGCCGTAAAATGGATAGCTACTTTGTTAGCCTTACCACTATCATCCTTTATGATATTGCTGGGCATCGTAGATTTAGGTTTCGACGTACGTTCACTTGTGAAGGGGAAAACTAAAGAATAAGGGGCTGATGTAATGGGGACTTTTAGAAAACGACCAATCCGCTATCCGCTTTTTGTTCTTTCCATTTTTGGCATTGTGACGTTCGGGCTCCTATGTATTTGGAATATCGGGATAGGTATTGGTTATGGAGTAGGTTTTGTTCTATTAATGGTCTATACGTGGAAAGTAGAACAGATTACTTTTGAAGAAACAGAAAAGCACATTGAATCCATCTCCTTCCGCATGAAAAAAGTAGGGGAAGAGGCATTGCTGGAAATGCCAATTGGGATTTTACTTGTAAATGAACAATATGAAATAGAATGGTCGAATCCATATATGCAAAGTGTTTTAAATATGGAAAATTTAGTAGGTGAAGGAATCGTTAATATATCTGATGACATCTACGTTCTAATGAAGACCGAAGAGACAAACGAAGATACGATTACGCTCCGTGATCGTAAATATCGAGTTTATTATAAAAAAGAAGAGAATTTGCTATATTTCTTTGATATCACTGAGCAAATCGCTATTGAAAAACAATACTATGCAGATCGTACAGTCATTGCGATTTTATTTGTTGATAACTATGACGAAATTACGCAAGCGATGGATGATCAGCCACGTAGTTTAACGAATACGATGGTGACATCAATTGTTAATGATTGGGCGGCTGAGCAAGGGATATTTGTGAAACGAATATCATCCGATCGTTTTTTAGCTGTCTTAAACGAATCCATTTTAATGGAACTTGAAAAGAAAAAATTTGCTATCTTAGATACAATTCGAGAAAAAACAGCACAAAAAAATATGTCATTAACATTAAGTATTGGTGTTGGTGCAGGTTCATCTTCATTAGTGGAACTTGGTGAACTAGCACAATCAAGTCTTGATCTCGTTTTAGGTCGTGGTGGTGATCAGGTTGCTATCAAGCAGCCTACAGGAAAACTAAAATTCTATGGTGGGAAAACGAATCCTGTTGAGAAACGTACGCGCGTTAGAGCACGTGTTATTTCCCATGCATTACGTGATTTAATTCAGGATAGTGACCAAGTGTTTGTTATGGGACATAAAAACCCTGATATGGACTCTATCGGTGCCTCTGTTGGTGTACGTAAAATGGCACAAATGAATGATGTAAAGGGCTATGTCATCATAAATTTCGACGAATTAAACGGCAGTGTAACACGTTTAATGAATGAAATTGAGAATAAATCGGATTTCTATGAAAATTTCATAACACCAGAGGAAGCTGCGACAAGAATGACAGAAAAGTCATTGCTCGTTATTGTCGATACACATAAACCGAATTTAGTCATCGATTCACACCTATTGAAGCTAGCTGAAAAAGTGGTAGTAATTGATCACCATCGTAGAAGTGAGGATTTTATAGGAAATCCAACGCTTGTTTATATGGAGCCATATGCCTCGTCCACAGCTGAACTTGTGACGGAGTTACTCGAGTATCAACCAAAACGTGCGAAGATTAATATGCTAGAGGCTACTGCATTACTGGCGGGAATTATTGTAGATACGAAGAGTTTTACACTGCGTACAGGAGCCCGTACATTTGAAGCAGCTTCTTATTTACGGACGAATGGTGCCGATACAGTGTTAGTACAGCGATTACTAAAAGAAGATGTAGCTACGTATATCGAGCGTTCTAAAATAGTGCAAACTGTTAAGTTCGTGAAGCCGGGGATTGCTATTGCTGCAGGTGAGGAATCGAAAGTGTATGATTCTGTACTAATTGCGCAAACAGCAGACATTTTACTAACAATGAAGGATGTTGGTGCTTCCTTTGTCATTGCGCATCGTTCAGATGGCAAAATCGGCATAAGTGCAAGATCACTTGGCGAGGTCAACGTACAGCTTGTTATGGAAAAGCTAGGCGGCGGCGGACATTTAACTAATGCAGCTTGCCAAATCGAAGCAAATTCCATTGCTGGAGTAAAAAAATATCTAGAAGAGGCCATAAATGAGGTACTCGAAGGGAGTTCGGAATCATGAAAGTAGTATTTTTAAAAGATGTTAAAGGAAAAGGGAAAAAAGGAGAAGTTAAAAATGTAGCAGACGGCTATGCACAAAACTTCTTAATTAAAAATGGCTATGCTGCTGAAGCAAATGCACAAGCATTAAGTCAATTAGAAGGTCAAAAGAATTTAGAAGCTAAAAATGCTGCTGCAGAATTAGCAGAAGCGGAAGCATTAAAAGAAAAATTAGAAGCTTTAACGGTAGAATTAAAAGCAAAATCAGGTGAAGGTGGTCGCCTATTTGGTTCAGTATCTACAAAGCAAATTGCCGATGCGCTTCAAAAAACGCATGGCATAAAAATTGATAAACGTAAAATGACTTTAAGTGATGGAATTCGTGCGCTAGGCTTTACAAATGTACCTGTAAAACTACACCATGAAGTATCTGCTACTTTAAAAGTTCATGTAACGGAAGAATAAGGGGCGACAATCCATGAACGAACCGATGATGGATCGCGTTCCACCGCATAACCGGGAAGCGGAGCAATCGGTTATCGGTGCGATTTTCCTCGATCCTCAATCGTTAATCACTGCATCTGAAATTTTACTAGCAGATGATTTTTATCATAATGCACATAAGCAAATTTTCGAAACGATGCTACGTTTAAGTGATCAAGGAAAAGCGATAGATGTTGTCACAGTTACTGAAGAATTATCAGCTAAAAAAGAAATTGAGGATGTTGGCGGGCTATCGTATTTACTAGAGCTCGCCAATGCTGTCCCTACGGCTGCTAACGTCGCACACTATGCGAAAATTGTCGAAGAAAAGGCTCTATTACGTCGCTTAATTCGTGTAGCTACTAAAATAGTAGAAGATGGCTATACTCGTGAGGATGAGGTAGAGGCATTACTAGGCGAAGCAGAGAAGAAAATGATGGAGGTAGCCAATCGTAAAAATGCGGGTGACTTTAAGCATGTCAAAGACGTATTGGTGGAAACCTTTGATAACATTGAGAAGCTTCAATCACAAAAAGGTGATGTTACAGGTATTCCGACAGGCTTCCGTGACTTAGACCATATAACAGCTGGCTTCCAGCGTAACGATTTAATTATTGTTGCGGCACGTCCATCTGTAGGGAAAACAGCCTTTGCATTGAATGTCGCACAAAGTGTTGCCGTTCAAGCGCGGGAAAATGTTGCGATCTTCTCCTTAGAGATGGGTGCTGAGCAGCTAGTTATGCGTATGCTTTGTGCAGAGGGAAATATAGATGCACAAGTTTTACGTACAGGTGCTTTAACAACAGAAGATTGGGGTAAACTAACTATGGCAATGGGGAGTTTATCAAATTCAGGAATTTTTATTGACGATACACCGGGTGTACGTATCAATGAAATTCGCGCAAAATGTCGACGTTTAGCACAAGAGCATGGCCTCGGTATGATTTTGATTGACTATTTACAACTTATTCAAGGTAGTGGTAAAGCAGGGGAGAACCGTCAGCAAGAGGTATCTGAGATTTCACGTTCTTTAAAACATTTAGCGCGTGAATTAAAGGTTCCAGTCATTGCATTATCACAGCTATCTCGTGGCGTTGAGCAACGTCAAGATAAGCGACCAATGATGAGTGACTTACGTGAATCGGGAAGTATTGAGCAAGATGCTGATATTGTTGCCTTCTTATATCGTGATGATTATTACGATAAGGAGTCCGAGAGTAAAAATATGATTGAAATTATTATTGCTAAACAGCGTAACGGTCCAACGGGTACAGTTACTCTTGCCTTTAAAAAAGAATTCAATAAATTCATTAATGTGGATTGGTCGCAAATGCCGCCACCACCTTCACGTGAATAAATATTTATCTGGCTCACCATCAATAGTTGGAGATGACATTTGTTAAAACATATGCCATGTATATATGTTGATTGGAGTGTAGGCCAAGGTAAAATTAATCTGAATGTTAGATAATATTCATACCATTCTGTTATTAAACACGAACGTTGAATCATATTTCTTGATTTTATGTTCGTGTTTTTAAGTATTTTTGTTGACTAGGCGTTTCTATCATTGTTACAATAATTAACGGCTTAAAAATTGAGATACAAATCGTATCTAACGGAGGTGCTGACTATGACATCAGTTGTAGTTGTAGGAACACAGTGGGGAGACGAAGGAAAAGGTAAAATTACTGATTTCCTTTCACAAAAAGCCGATGCAATCGCTCGTTTTGCAGGTGGCGATAATGCAGGACATACTATTAAATTTGATGGTGAAACTTATAAGCTACATTTAATTCCATCAGGTATTTTTTATAAAGAAAAAACTTCAGTAATCGGAAATGGTCTGGTTGTTAATCCAAAGTCATTAGTAACTGAGCTTAGAGGTTTACAAGAGCGTGGTATTAATACAGACAATTTACGAATTTCTAACCGTGCGCATGTTATTTTACCATATCATATAAAACAAGATATCGCTGATGAGGAAAGTCGTGGCGATAATAAAATCGGTACGACTTGTAAAGGGATTGGACCATGTTATCAGGATAAAGTAGCACGTATCGGTATCCGTATGGCTGATTTACTAGACAAGGATGTATTTGAAGAAAAACTACGTCAAAATTTAGCAATTAAGAATAAATTATTTGAGAAATTTTACGAAGTTGAAGGCGTAACATTCGAAGGAATTTTCGAGGAATATTACAACTATGGACAAGAAATCGCAAAATATGTAACAGACACGTCGAAAATCTTAAATGATGTACTTGATGAAGGCGGCAAAGTGTTATTTGAAGGAGCACAAGGTATCTTACTTGATGTCGATCAAGGTACGTATCCATTTGTAACATCTTCAAATCCTGTTGCTGGCGGAGTAGCGATTGGTGCTGGTGTTGGCCCATCACGAGTTACAAGTGTTATTGGTGTATCAAAAGCCTATACATCACGTGTTGGCGATGGACCATTCCCAACTGAATTATTTGATGAGGTAGGTCAACAAATTCGTGAGGTTGGTCGTGAATACGGTACAACAACTGGCCGTCCACGTCGTGTAGGCTGGTTTGATACAGTAGTAGTACGTCATTCACGCCGAGTAAGTGGTATTACGCACCTAGCGCTTAACTCAATTGATGTTTTATCTGGCTTAGACACAGTGAAAATTTGTACAGCGTATAAATATCAAGATGAAACTATCACCGAGTATCCAGCAAATCTTCATGTTATTGAACAATGTGAACCAATTTATGAAGAGCTTCCAGGCTGGTCAGAAGATGTTACAGGTTGCAAAACATTAGACGAGCTACCTGAGAATGCACGTCGCTATGTAGAACGTGTGAGTGAATTAACAGGTATTGAAATTGCTACTTTCTCTGTTGGTCCTGCACGTGAACAAACGAACGTTTTAGTAGACGTTTGGGAAGCAAAATAAATATAAATCACAAAAGGGCGTACCATATCCGGTACGCCCTTTTTTATACCGTATCTCTTTGCTTTCGCTGAATTTTGAGGTGAGACGCGACTTATTGCCCGTTAATGCAGAGATATATTTTATGTATTCAAAAGTGAACGTTATGGCTACTTCCATAATCAAACTATAGATGTATAACAGTGACGCTATTTTACATTTGGTGTAGCTAAAGACATCTGTTATGAACGCTATGTTTTCGCATAATATCACTATAAATTAGAGTGATATTCCAGAAGATACATGCTAAGTGAAGTGGTTGATTGGAGTGGAGACTGGGCGACTCCTTGGGGATCAGCGATAGAGGAACGAAGGCTAAAACCATCACGTCCTGTGATAACGCCTTCGTGACCAACATCGTGTTGGCCCAAGCATCGGACGCCCCCAGGAAGCTATGCTCTGCGCGAAAGCGAAGCGACAGCGGCAAATGTTTTATCTGTGCGAAAGCGAAGCGATAGCAACAAAGCGCTCAGTCGAAACGGAAATCAACCTCTCATTTTGCCGAAAAGCCATACTTAATTTCATAGATGTTATAGTTTTTCAACAACATTAAAAGGTCGTACCATATCCGGTACGACCCTTTTGTTATTAGTGAATATCTTTCTTCTTGAAGCGACCACCTTTAACTTCTGCAATATTACCAATTGCTAGGAATGCATGATTATCAATCTCAGCGACGATTGATTTAAGCTTCGATTCCTCTAATCGGGTAATAACAGTGAAAATGACTTTTTTATCATTCCCCGTATAAGCCCCCTCACCATGAAGGAAGGTTACACCACGACCAAGTCGGTCCATGATGGTCTGCCCGATTTCATCAATTTCATCACTGATGATATAAACAGATTTTGATTCCTCCATTCCTTGAATGACAATGTCGATCATTTTATAGGCAATATAGTATGCCATGATAGAGTACATTGCTTGTTCCCATGTGAACACAAATCCCGCCACCGTAAAGATAATTAAATTGAAAAACATAATAATTTCACCGACGGAGAACGGCGTTTTTCTATTAAATAAAATGGCTAAAATTTCTGTACCATCTAAAGAACCACCATAACGAATAACGATGCCGACTCCAATGCCCAAAATCATGCCTCCAAAAACTGTGGCCAATAGCGTATCTTGAGTAAATGGTTGTAGATTATGTAAGAGAAGTGTTGTTAAAGAGAGTACTGTAATGCCGAGTCCTGTGGAAAGGGCAAAAGTTTTTCCGATTTGTTTATAGCCTAAAAAGATAAAAGGTAAGTTTAAAATGAAGATGAAAATACCTAGAGGTAAATTTAATAAATGAGAAGTGATAATGGAAACACCTACGATTCCACCATCCATAATGTGGTTTGGTACTAAAAATAGCTCCAGCCCCAGTGCCATAATGACGGCACCTAATGCCACCATAATGGTCCTAATTATAAGTTTACGAACCGTATTCTTACTTTGGGGCTTTCTAACTTTAGGGGTTATTTCAGAGGTATATGAATCACTCAAATTAATCGCTCCAATCAACTAGTATATCTTTCTTCTATATTTTATCGGAATATTAAAAAAGTAAAAAGTAATAAGTCTAAATTCACGCTAAAAAAAATGAATAGAATACTAATGGCTCATTCAAACACTACAAATGATATTTAAAGAACAAGTATATTTTTAAGCGATCGATTGGAGTCGAGGCTGGACGCCACAAGAGACGGAAATCAACTCTATGTTATGGTGGTGAGCCAATTTTTTAATGAAAATACAGTTATTAGAAACTACGGAAAATAGGAATTATGTAACAATTAGTAGAGAAATAATACATTTACATTACAAAAAGATGAAAATATTCAAACCATATTTTCTTTATGGTACAGTATAGTGGTGCAAAAAATCCTTGTGGGTAATTAATCCTACGATAGGTTGAAGTTGGAAGGAGCTTTATTGATGAGTTCGTCTTGGTCTAAGAAGGAAAAAAACAATAGATTCACTTACAATTTTCCTTTAATTAAAAAGGTATCCATTATTACAGTTTTAATGACAAGTTTAACGTTTAATGTAGGTTTTGCAAAAGAAAATCATAAAGAAGATTTAAATAAAATTTATCACGTTTACGTGGGAAATCAATATATTGGTGCAGTCTCTAATGAGAAAGCTATTCAAGAAATTATCGCATCAAAGGAAAAAGAAGCAAACCAACAGTACAAGGAATTGTCTATTGATGCTAGCTCAGCTGTTAAAATAATCCCAGAGCAAGTGTTTAGTAATGAAACAAAAGATGTAGATATTTTGGCGAAATTTGAGCAATCTTTAGTAGCCCAATCTCCAGCTTATACATTATTTGTAAATAATAAGCCTATAGTTTCTTTAAAAGATGCAAAAGCTTATGAAGACACTATTCGTATGCTAAAGCTACAATATGTTTCACAGCAAGAGTTAAATAGTTTATATGCTAATCAGCAATCTACGAATATACCACCGTTACAAACAGGTGAAACGCGCCTTTTAGATGTTACTTTTAAACAGGGAGTATCAGGTGCGACACAAAAAGTAGTCCCGAATGCTATTGTAACGCCTGAGGAAGCAGTGGAATATTTAATGACAGGATCTCTCGAACAAGAGACATATAAAATTCAATCAGGTGATGTTCTAGGCTCGGTTGCTAAAAAACACAGCTTAACAACAGCTGAGCTAGTAACGTTAAATCCAGGTATCACTGTTGATACAGTTTTACAGGTCGGACAAGCATTGAATGTAACAGTCGCTAAACCATTTGTAACACTTGAAGTAAAACAGGAGAAGAAAGTTACTGATAAAATTCCGTTTAAGAAAATAGTTGAAGAAGATCCGACGATGTATAAAGGTGAGAAAGTGATTAAACAACAAGGCGTTAATGGAAAAAAAGAAACAGCTTATTTATTAACGTCTGAAAATGGAACTCGTACATCCAAAGTTGCGTTAGAAGAAAATATCATACAACAACCAGTTGACGAAATTGAAGTTGTTGGTACGAAGGTGATTTCTTCTCGTGGTACAGGTGAATTTACTTGGCCGACAGTGGGTGGCTATATTTCAAGTGGGATGGGTCAACGTTGGGGAGAACTCCATCGAGGTATTGATATTGCCCGTCCTAGTAATTATAATATTTTAGCTTCAGATAATGGTGTTGTTGTCGCAGCTGGTGTCTCGGGTAGCTATGGTAATCGCATCGTGATTAATCATAATAATGGTTATACAACGCTTTACGGACACTTATCTTCAATTAATGTTACAGTGGGTCAAGTGGTAGAAAAAGGTTCTGTTATAGGTATTATGGGCTCTACTGGGAATTCAACAGGTACACATCTACACTTTGAAGTTGAGAAAAATGGTTCGTTAGTCAATCCATTATCATATGTAGGCAGTTAATCAATTCGAATAGAAGGCAGTCCGAATAGGGACTGTCTTTTTATATAGCTCTTATTAATTCTATGTTATTTCCCAAGAAATATTTGTCGAAATATAGTTCAATACAATATCCTATAATGTCTTTGAATTTAGAATAATGCATAGAAGCTAAAAGCATGGTAGAGTTAAGAGAGTAACTTTAAAAATACACTCATTTAAAAATAGATAAATAGCGAAAGGGAGAAAAATATATGGACAAAACAATTTTAGTTGTTGACGATGAAAAACCAATCGCAGATATTTTACAGTTTAATTTAATAAAAGAAGGCTACAAAGTTATTTGTGCTTATGATGGAGATGAAGCACTAGAGAAGGTTGAGGAAGAGCAACCAGATTTAATGCTTTTAGATATAATGCTACCTAAGCGTGATGGGATGGAAGTTTGTAGAGAAGTGCGAAAAAAATATGATTTCCCTATCATTATGCTAACGGCAAAAGGATCTGAAATTGATAAAGTATTAGGACTAGAAATGGGCGCAGATGATTATGTGACAAAGCCATTTAGTACACGTGAGCTTATTGCACGTGTAAAGGCAAATATGCGTCGCTTACAGGTAGTAGCGCCTACTGCCGAAGAGGTTGAAGAAGAATCCAATGAAATTGTAGTAGGCTCTCTTGTTATTCAGCCAGATGCTTACTTAGTATTGAAGCGTGATGAATCAATTGAACTAACGCATAGGGAATTTGAACTATTGCATTACTTAGGCAAGCACATTGGTCAAGTCATGACGCGTGAGCATTTACTGCAAACAGTGTGGGGCTATGACTATTTCGGCGATGTACGAACAGTAGATGTAACAATTCGTCGTTTACGGGAAAAAATAGAGGACAATCCTAGTCATCCAGCTTGGATTGTAACACGCCGTGGTGTAGGTTATTATTTACGAAATCCTGAACAGGAGTAAAAAGGGATGCAGAAAGTAAGCTTCTTTAAATCAATTCATGTAAAGCTAGTACTAATTTACATTTTACTAATTATGCTCGCTTTACAAATAATAGGCATCTATTTTGCAAATGAATTAGAGCAAAATTTAAAAACCAACTTCCGAGAATCCATTTTTCAACGTGTCGATTTGATGCAATATAGCATTCGTGAAGAAATGTTAAAAGAACGCGATGAAAGTATGCCAGCTCTTGAAGAAAGCCTGAAAACGATTGTAATGGAGTTTTCCACGGGGTTGAAGGAATCTAATGGAGATATTTTAGAAATCCGTGTCATTGATAATAGACAGCGTATTCGCGCCACGTCTGAGGTAGACAATCAAGGTTTGATTGGACAGCGCTCGAATAATGATCTCGTACGCCGTGCAATTTCTGCAGAAACATTATTTGAAAACATCAAACTTGATAATAAAACAAGAAATCGAGTGTGGGTGTTAGCTTCGCCAATACGAGATGGTGCAGGTCCTGATGATGAAATCATAGGTGTACTCTATATTGAAGCTAATATTGAATCTGTTTTTGAACAAGTGAATGACATTAACGGTATTTTCCTTGGTGGTACGGCAGTGTCTTTGGTGATTACTATCTTTTTAGGAATTTTAGTGGCACGAACAATTACACAGCCAATTGCAGATATGCGTAAGCAGGCACAGGCGATGGCAAAGGGAAACTATTCACGAAAAGTGCGGGTTTATGGTACAGATGAGATAGGGCAGCTTGCTATAACCTTTAATCATTTAACGAATCGCTTGCAGGAGGCGCAATCTACTACAGAGGCAGAGCGGCGAAAGCTCGATTCGGTCCTTAGTAATATGACAGATGGTGTTATTGCAACAGATCGAAAAGGGCGCATTATTCTTATTAATGATCCCGCACTAGAGCTGCTGCATATTTCAAGAGATATTACACTAGGGCGTCCGATTGCATCTGTTTTAGGCATTGACCAAGAGTATAGTTTTGAGGATTTAATTCATATGAATGATGCGGTGAATTTAAATTTCAGTACGGCAGATGCACCGTATATTTTACGTGCGAATTTCTCTGTTATTCAAAAAGAAACAGGCTTTATTAATGGTCTAATTACTGTACTACACGATATTACGGAGCAGGAAAAAATAGAGATGGATCGCCGGGAATTTGTATCAAATGTGTCACATGAATTACGGACACCATTAACGACGATGCGTAGTTATTTAGAGGCATTAGCAGATGGTGCATGGAAAGATGAAAACATTGCTCCAACATTTTTGAATGTCACACAAACAGAGACAGAGCGTATGATTCGCTTAGTAAATGACTTATTGCAGTTATCACGAATGGATAGTGCAGATTATGAGTTGAATAAAGACATTGTTCTCTTCAATTCTTTCTTTAACCGTATTATCGATCGTTTTGAAATGTCTAAGTCAGACAAAGTGATGTTTGAACGTTTATTTCCAGAGGCATCTTATTATGTAGAAATTGATACGGATAAGGTAACACAAGTTATCGATAATATCATTTCCAATGCTATTAAGTATTCACCAGACGGAGGTAATATTCGCTTTGGCTTTACCGTGCAAGGAGATATGCTGAAGGTTATGATTTCTGATGATGGTATGGGAATTCCTAAGGAAAATGTAGGACGTATTTTTGATCGTTTCTATCGAGTAGATCGAGCTCGAGCTCGATCTATGGGAGGCACAGGTCTAGGGCTAGCTATTGCCAGGGAAATGATTGAAGCTCACGGTGGTAAAATATGGGCTGAAAGTGAGGAAGGACAAGGAACAACAGTTTTCTTCACATTAC
Source organism: Lysinibacillus sp. FJAT-14222 (assembly GCF_001278875.1). Taxonomy (NCBI): domain Bacteria; kingdom Bacillati; phylum Bacillota; class Bacilli; order Caryophanales; family Bacillaceae; genus Lysinibacillus; species Lysinibacillus sp. FJAT-14222. The sequence goes on from NZ_LIYL01000046.1 coordinate 48,064, forward strand.
CACTTAATTTAGACGATTTTGACGAGGCAGGTGAGTGGGAATGAAATATATAGAACCAGTTAAATCAGTTGTATTATTCCTACTCGTTATGCTAAGTGTGGTTTTAACCTATATGATTTGGACATACACGCCGGATTATAAAGTTATTGAACAGACTGAAGAAAAAGAAATCCTAATTGGACCACAAAAAAAAATGGAGAATTTAATTCGTCCTTATAAGGCTATTTACCGTTTTGATAAGGAATTTACCGGGACAGTATCCAATGGTGCAATGGAAGATATTATGGAAGCATTTAAAGGCTGGAATGTCCTAGATTTAGTGCCCATTAACAATAACCTTACAGCCAACTCTGTAAACGAGATGATTCGTACTAATAATTTTATGACTGTCTTTTTTACTGGTGAGATTCCTTACTCTGCCTTTAACTCAATTTTTCAGTTCCCCGATAAGGAGCTACCTGAAACAACCTTTAATCGTATGATGATAGATTGGAGTAATTATAATAACAAAGAGTTACAGGTGTTTTTCATTAGTAGTAATAATGAATTATTGATGCGTTCACGTGTAAGTCTAGAAAATGCTAACCAATTTGTACGAAATGTTATTGAGCCAGCGAAAACATACGGCACTTTTAAAGAAGTGGAGCGTGATGGGTTTACCTCACTTTATATTGCCAACGATAAAATTGAATCAGCGAAATATACGTATTTTATCGAAGAGCAACCTGAATTATTTAAAGATGTGTTATTTACAAATCCAAACAATGTCCTGCGCACTGATGAAAGTGTAACCATTGAAAAATATCAAGATGGACTGTCACGGATGACGATTGATTCGAAATTGAAATCATTGACCTATGTATATCCAGCTGCAGAAAGTAGTGTAAGGATAGAGCCTTCCAAGCTCTTGACGGATAGTTTTGAATTTATCAATGAACACGGAGGCTTTACAGCTGATTATCGCTATGTATCAACAAGTACAAGCAATAACCAATTAGATTATCAACTATATTTACATGGATTACCAATTTATAGTGATCAGGCTATAAGCCGAATTACAACTGTTTGGGGAGATAATCGTATTTTCCGCTACAAACGTCCATACTTTTCTTTTGAGAAAGATATTCCATCCGAAAAAGAGATGAAAGAACTTCCATCAGGATCGGAAGTCGTTGAAAAGATTCAAGACCTTAATAACATTGATTTATCAGATATAGATGACATTGTTGTGGGTTACTATTTAACTCACAAACAAAGTACAATAGTGACACTAGAGCCATGCTGGTTTGCTATTCGTAACGGTGTATCGACGAAACTGACGCCTGAAATATTAGGAGGTGTCAAAAATGGATTGGAATAGAACAAAATCTATTTTCATATTCGTTTTTTTAATCTTAAATATCTTCTTATATTCGTTGTATTTAAATCGCTATAATGAAGCACAGAGTGTAGAAATACTTGGTGAAAAAACAATAGAAACCCGATTAAAAGATGATAATATTACGTATGGAACATTGCCAAATAGTAATGAATCTGCTACTTACATTACAGGTAAAGCGCATAAATTTAAAAATACTGATTTTACCGATGGCAATCAGCAAGTAAATTTCATTACTGACACACATATACGTGCCAATTTTATAAGCCCTGTGAAATTACGAAATATTAATGATGATGCAAGCTTTACAGAGTTTGTCCATGCAAACGTAAAAGAAGGAGATTCTTATGTATTATGGAAGGTGGATCGTGAGGAACGAATCGCAATCTTCTTCCAGAAAAAAAGTAATCGAATGTTCTATTACAATGAGAGTGCCCTATTAAAAGTACAGTGGAATCTAGACGACGAAGTTACAATGTATGAGCAGACGATGATTGATAATATCGAAGAAATGGAGCAACAAGAAACTGTAATACCACCACTTCAAATTATCCAGACACTTTATAATAAAAATCTGTTAAAGTCAGAATCGCGTATTATGCATATGAAGTTAGGTTATTCGACATTTAGTAATTTAACGCAAACGCAAGTGTTGATACCAACATGGGAAGTACAAGTGAAATTATCGGACGACGAAATAGAAGAGTACTTCGTTGATGCTATTGATGGAAAAATGATTGAAATCCAAGGGGACAAGCAAGAGGGCGAAGAAGAAGACTGGGGAGAGAATGATGCGATTTAGTGTTTTAGCAAGTGGCAGTACAGGCAATTCGATTTATGTAGAGAATGATGATCATACATTTATTGTCGATGCTGGCCTCAGTGGTAAAAAGATGGAGCAATTATTTACAAAAATCGACCGCAATATGAAACAGCTAAGTGGCATTTTCGTTACACATGAGCATAGTGATCATATTAAAGGAATAGGTGTACTGGCACGAAAATATAATGTACCTATTTATGCAAACGCCAAAACGTGGCAGGCGATGGATGGGCTTGTTGGTGATATTCCGTTAGAGCAACGGTTTGAATTTGAAATGGATACAGTAAAGCATTTCGGCTCATTAGCTATTGAATCCTTTGCCGTATCACATGATGCAGCAGATCCCATGTTCTATAGCTTTCATGAAAATGGACGCAAGCTTGTTGTTATTACGGATACAGGCTATGTTAGCGACCGTATGAAGGGCATCATCCGAGGTGCTGATTCCTTTGTCTTTGAAAGTAACCACGATGTCAATATGCTGCAAATGGGGCGTTACCCATGGTCTATAAAACGTCGTATTTTAAGTGATGTAGGGCACGTTTCAAATGAGGACGCAGCTATAGCAATGAGTGAGGTAGTATTTGAAAAACCAACAAATATTTATTTATCACATTTAAGTATGGATAATAACATGAAAGAGCTTGCGCGCATGAGTGTCACACAGACTTTGCAATCATGTGGCATTATTGCAGGAGAGTATGTAAATTTATTTGATACAGATGCCGAAGAGCCGACGAAATTAGTGACAGTTTAACTTCTTTCAGCGGATGTCGCGGAATTATGATTCTTAGCGTGAGTTAATAATATCGACATTATACAATTTAAAAATGAAGCTTTAATGAGGCTGTTCAATAGCATTTTATAGTAAATGCTTTGAACAGCCATTTTTATGTTCATTTTATTTATTTTTCATCTGATTTTAATGTTTGAATCGTAATATTAGGGTAACAACTAACAAATAATAATAAGTGAAAGGATGAGGAGAATGAGCAATTTTCAAGATGATGATAAAAACAGTGATTTTCTAAAAAACGATGAAATACAGAAATCACCTCTTCAGGAGCGACTCGAACTAGAGGAGCGAGAAACGCAAGAGAAACGTCATAAAAAGAAAGGCGGTGGCGGAGGTAAAGGTGGTTATTTATTTACCGGTTTTATCGGCGTCATCATAGGCGCTTTACTCGTTTGGCTCATGATGCCTGGACTTGTCAATCAAATGCCTGGTACAACTGGCACAACTACAAGCGGTGCAGGTAAGAATGACACAACCATTAATCAAGTTGCAACAGAAGTGACAACCGATGTTACGAAAGCAGTAGATAAGGCTTCAGATGCTGTTGTAGGGATCACAAATATTCAAGAAGTGTCAAATGGCGGATTCTGGAGTCCACAATCCACATCAGACCAGCCTGCAGGAAGCGGTTCAGGTGTTATTTATAAAGTTCAAGGTGATACAGCCTTTATCGTGACAAATAACCATGTTATTGAAGGTGCAAAACAGTTAGAAGTAACAATGCCAGATGGAACGAAAGAAGTAGCACAATTAGTTGGTCACGATGTTTGGACAGACTTAGCGGTCATTTCAATCAGCTCAAAAGATGTTAAAACAGTAGCAACATTCGGTAACTCAGATGTATTAAAACAAGGTGAAACAGTCATTGCGATTGGTAACCCACTTGGTTTAGAATTCTATGGCTCTGTTACTACAGGTGTTGTTTCTGGTAAGGATCGTTCTGTACCAGTTGACATAAACGGTGATGGCTCAATAGATTGGCAGCAAGAAGTATTACAAACAGACGCAGCTATCAATCCTGGTAATAGTGGTGGTGCACTTGTAAACATTGCTGGCGAATTAGTTGGCATTAACTCCATGAAAATTGCGGAATCCTCTGTTGAAGGTTTAGGCTTCTCAATTCCGATTAACTCAGCAATTCCAATTATCGAGGAATTAGAGGCAAATGGTGAAATGAAGCGTCCAACAATGGGTGTTTCATTAGTAGACTTAACGGATGTTCCGTCATTCTACCAACAACAAACGTTAAAATTGCCAAAAGATTTAACAACAGGTGTTGTTATTACAGATGTTGTAGCTAACTCACCAGCATCAAAAGCAGGCGTTCAACAATACGATATTATTGTTGAAATGGATGGACAAAAAATCGAAACAGCAATCGATTTACGCAAACATTTATATAATGACAAAAAAATTGGTGATAATTTAACGATGAAAGTATATCGTCAAGGTAAATTAGTGGAACTATCATTAACATTAACAAATAGCGATTCATTGTAAATGAAAAAATCAGTGGGGATTATAGGTCCTCACTGATTTTCTTTTCGTGTTGTAGAATCAAAAATTATATTTTATCATCAAAAGATGGAGCTAATATTTGTTAAAATGTATGCCAATATAAGTTGATAGGAGTGGAGGGTGACTCCTTGGGGCTCATCAAATGCCCCCAGGAAACTTTGCTCTGTGCGAAAGCGAAGCGACAGTAACAACAAATGTTTTCTGTAGCGAAAGCAAAGCGGCAGCTACAAAGCACCCAGTCGGAACGGAAATCAACCCCACATTATAGAAATGAGACAAAAATATTCGGAGGCATTGACTGAATTATTAAGAATGATTTAGAAAATATTGTGGATAACTAGAAAATTGTGAATAATTACATTACACAGCAATTAGCGATAGAAAGCCTATTCTTCCATACTCGCCTGTCCTTTGTTACAATAGATTGTGGATAACATAGACCGAATTGTGAATAAGTTTGTGGAAATTTCGGAAAATAAGGAGAGATATAAAAATGGAAAAATACAGCTGTGAAAGCCATATAGATCACGCTTTAGACATGTTTGTGGCAGAGCAAAAAGAGTTCCCAATTATGGATAAAGTCGAAGAGGATAAAAAGTTATCCACAAAATGTAGCTACTGTGAACAACCAGCAGAATATATTGTATCAAGTAAATAACTTTACACAATATATAGGAATGCTATGTGGATATGTTGATAACTTTTGTGGATAAGTTGTTTGTAAATGAATTGTAAAGGTGGATAACGTGTGAATATAACGATTGTATCAGTCGGAAAACTAAAAGAAAAGTACTTAAAAATGGGCATAGACGAATATGTAAAACGTCTCGGCGGCTACGCAAAAATGGATCTAGTCGAGGTACCAGATGAAAAAGCACCCGAGCAGCTAAGCGACGCCGAAATGGAAATCGTTAAGAAAAAAGAGGGTGAACGCATTCTATCTAAAATCGGCCCAGATACATACGTTATCGCCCTAGCCATCAACGGAAAAATGAAAACCTCTGAACAAATGGCAGCAGATATCGAATCTCTCATGACCTACGGCAAAAGCAAAATCGCCTTCGTTATCGGCGGCTCTCTTGGTTTACATGATGATGTTTTGAAACGAGCGGATGAGCAGCAGTCCTTTGGAAAGATGACATTACCACATCAGCTAATGAAGCTTGTTTTGGTAGAGCAGATTTATAGGAGTTTTAGGATTATGAAGGGTGAACCGTATCATAAGTAAGTGCGGTTTTGTCATATCCTCAAACAAAAGGATTCCTAATTTAGGTAATGATGGTGGCGGTATGAATATAGAGCATATATTAGTGTTTGAAAAATATAATAAATTAAAAACAGGTACATTTTAATAAGTGTACCTGTTTTCATTTAAAGTTTGGCTTTAAATGTATTCCAAGAATCTATTATATATTTCGAAAAGTCGTCGTTAGAATTTTTAAAATCACAAATAATAATTTTATTTTTAGCATCCATTTCTAAAAGGGGAGGATTTGTATTTAAATTATATGAAAAGCAATTAGAGAAATGATGCTTAAGAACAAAAAAGATGGATGCTCTAAATAGCAACCACTCTTATAGAATAATCAATTTTTTTATTTCTTGTAAATAACCCCCAATTTTTTAGAAATCGAGCTATTCTTATCTCTTAACATTGAATCTAGTATTAAAATTTATAATTTCCGAGTGAAATGTATCTTTATGTATATATTTTTGTCGACTTCTTTTGCTTATAATCAATTTTTTTACAAGTTATAATGAAATTAACTTCCTAAGAGAATCTTATACACAATAACCTATTCTAAAAATAGTGGGGCAGGTGATATGACCTTATTAGAAGTTAAATGTTGCTACGTACCCGTCACTTGATTTTTCAAAAAAAAAATTTGAGGAACCGAAAGGGGAAACGAAAATGAAAAATCCATTATTATCTAAACTTGTTACTGCTGGGGTTTTATCGTTAGGAATATCAATAGCATCTTTTTCTTCAGCACATGCTGCAGAATTAGAAGATACCACTCTTCCTGATACATCGGTTATAGGATCAGATGCGTACGTTGCACCTGAATTAATATCTAAAGGACCCGATGTTCGTGCTTGGACTGCAACAGTTTCATACGGGAAAAGGTACACAAATCTCTATGGTATTAATGTAGCAACTCAATTGGCTTATATTCAATGGACATATGATTCTGGAAAAATAACTAAATATAATAATCTATGGCAAGATAACAATGCAGCAATAGGCTATGGGTATGGAAGTGAAAGTAATACGTGGAACTTAAAAGGAACTTCATCTGGACAGGCTAACCAAAGTGTTAAATTTGATAGTGGCATCCCAACTCCTTGGGGGCATGTTGGTGGACCTTCGTTCACAAGTAGAATTATCACCGACATAACAGGTTCTGGTAATTCGAGTGCATATTAAAATGCAACTTTTAAATAGAAAATAATTAAATTACTCATTACATTTACTTGAATTCAGTTAAACTAAATTCAAGTAAATGTAACTTTATAAAAAAGAAAGAAGAAAGGTGGTAAATTATGAATGAACATATTTTAGAAACAAGACAATTAAAAGAGAATTATCAAACTAATAATGAACAAATTCTGAAAGTTGAAAGTTTGAAGAAAAAATATCATAACCAAACAGTTTTACAAAACATTAACCTTTCCCTTAATGCACATGATGTATATGCTCTAGTTGGGATAAACGGTTCAGGTAAAACAACTCTTTTATCTATTTTATCAGGATTAGTTCATTCAGATGAAGGAACTATACATATTGATAAAAAAAATAAAAAAGAAAATCCAACAGGTTTTGCTTTTCAACCCACTTCGCTATATCCCTATTTAAGTGGAAAAGATAATATTGATTTACTTTCTCCACGACCTTCCAATGCATATGAAATATTAAACAGGTTAAACCAATCTGAAAAAATACTGTCTAAAAAAGTAAAAAAATTGTCTTTTGGGCAAAAGCAGCGGTTGGGATTGTCTATTGCTCTCTCTAAAGAAGCTAATCTTTATTTATTAGATGAACCAACAAATGGGTTAGATGTAGCTTCTTGTAAAAATTTAGTTGAAATTATTAAAGATATGGCATCAAATGGTAGTGCGTTTATAATAGCCAGTCATGAATGGGATATTATTGAACAATGTTGTAACCGTCTTGGAATGATTTACAACGGGACTATTAGGAAAGAGCTAGACACTTTCCAAGGAATAAGTGAAGTTAACTTACCAATTATCCAAATGAAAACCTTAAATCCTATAAGAAAAGAAGAAATTGAAACAATAGTTGACGTTTTTGAATGTGTAGAATTAGACGATCAAACTTGGCGTTTGACTATATCATCGGAACAATCAGTCCAGACTGTTCAACAATTGTTAATAATGAAGAATATTTTAATACAGGAATGGATCAATATTAAGCCAGTTCAAGAATGGGAAAACCTTTACAATCAGTGGGTGAAGGAGGAGGACATTAATGCTAGGAATATATAGACGAGAATGGAAAAAACTAATTAAACACCCTGCTGTTTTTTGGGGGATTGCGCTTTTTATCCTATTTCTTATCTACTGTTATGTTAGTGTTGGCTTTCAATTTCAAAAATCATTTGCTTTATTTTTAGAAAATGGTTCTTATAGTGAACAAGAAACTCTTAATTATTTAGCCAAATCTGATTTTACTGAACCACTAGCAGCGAAACTTTATGTTTTAAGTCCTTCAATGGCATTGACTTATTCGTTGGCTGCAGTTAATTCATTAGGTCCAATTATCTTGTCTATCATAGGAGCACTGCTGTTTGGTGTTGAGTATCGCCATTTTACTATTAGACAACTGTGGGTTAGTGGAATGACAAGAAAAGAAGTACTAATGGGTAAGGTGTTTAGCCTTTCAACTTTTATACTGCTTTTCATAGGTATTAGTGTGCTCGTAGGCTACATTATGAGTGTTATTACTCCTATTCTATTCAACTTGCCTATGGAAGTTATTTCGGAGGAACCCTTAATGTTTAAGAGTTCCATTTTACAAATTGTAGGAACGATAATAAGTCTTTTATTATGGGGTATCTTTGCCGCATGTATCACAGTTATCACAAAAAGTATATTGGTAGGAATGATTGCTGGATTCTTATACCCTATTATTGAATCCACGTTTCTACATAGTTGGTCTTTCGGTCAATGGTTTCCTCTGTTTATTCAGAAATCAATGCTACCAATCTTATTCGAAAAAACAGCGTATGGTGGTATAGTGTCTTTTTATGCTATGCCAGATATATATTCTATTAATCAGAGCATACTTTATACTTTAATTTATATTCTATTCTTTGTCTTCATTATGTTTTTCGTCTTGAAGAAACAAAAAACCCCAATGCCATAAATTCATTGAGCACGAGTTAGACAATGTCTCAGCTAATCTTTTAATTTTTAGTATAGTGCTGGTGCAAATAAGACAGCAGAGCTTGTTTATCGAGCAATCGCAAGCATTCAAGCAAATCTGAATGATGTGAAAGTATTCCATACAGACCGCGGGAAAGAGTTTGATAACAAGCTTATTTCTGAGGCACTTGAAACATTCGATATCCAGCGTTCATTAAGTATGAAGGGATGTCCTTATGATAATGCCGTGGCTGAAGCGACGTTTAAAGTATTTAAAACAGAATTCGCTAATGGGGCTCATTTCACTTCTCTTGAACAGCTCGCTCTTGAACTTGATGATTATGTTCATTGGTTTTACGGTGAACCGTACCATAAGTAAGTGCGGTTTTAATGGTATGTTCTTGAGCAAGCGCATATGTTTTTAATCATTAGCTAGACATATTCAGATAAAATGAATATGTCTATTTTTTTTTGCAAATATTGTAACGCTTTAATATTTCGCTAGTTATTTAGGTAAAAGGGGGGAAGACATGGACTTTGAGGAAATCTATCAAGCATATTTTCATGACGTTTATTTTTATATGATATCACTGGCGTCAGATGAAAATATTGCAGAAGAAATTACACAAGAAACATTTTTTAAGGCACTAAAGTCCATGCACCAATTTGACGGCAAAAAAGACGAATACACACCGAGAGATTCATTCCCCTTTGAATTATACGTTACTGAGCCACCAAAAAACTTCAAAGCCAAGAGCAAGACAGATATTTATGTTCCGATTGAGTAAAAATGCAATATTTAGGTAGCCTTTGATGCGATGTGAATAAATACACATAAACTAATAGGTGCTTTATTTGAAGAAGGCTCATTGAAATGATCAAACTTTTTTATAAAAATCTCATATTAAGCTAAAAAGAGCAACTCCATTTTGATCAATCTTTTTTCAAAATGGAGACCGGTTCATATTGTGTCAGCTTCATAAATAATAATGTAGTTGAGCATTTTTGGAAAAGGGAGAAGAAAAGTCGTCTGATGACGATTTCTCTTCTCCCATTTTTATTTTACATTCATATATAGAATTAGTCCGAAGAATATCGGTTTGAGAAGTCCAAAAAAGTCACCCTTTAAAACTTCTTGGGCGATTTTTTGTTGTGGATATGAAGAGGGAAGTTTGATGAGCGTGTGGAATAAAAGAAACTAGGGTTTTAAAACCTTGGGTGAGCACGCAGCAATTTAGTCTCTGGTTATTTGCTCGAGCAATGCGAAAATATAAGATGGAAGATAACTTGTATTCCATAGAAATATTGACATTTATTTTTTAGACAACTAAGCTTAATTGAAAATAAAGCCGAGGATACTTTATTCTATTTTTGTTACAAAACGATTGCTTTAAATGATAGGGGGACTGCCTGTGGAATTTATTAAATTAAATTGTCCGAATTGTAATGGGAAAATTGAATATAAAGAGGGACAACCATTCAAATGTCCTTTTTGTGAAACTGAAATAATGTTGAAAGAGAATAAAGTCTATTACGTTGATCAAACGATTAATAATTATTATGGAACAACTTCTCCTAATACAACTACACGCCCAAAAACGAATTTAAAAGCGCTTCTTATTGTAGCGATTGTAATCATTTGTGCATTCCTTGGATATTTCCTGTTGAGTAGCAATCAAACTGAACAAGGCAACCATGGAGAAATATCTGTTCGAACAATGCCTGAAAGCGATGTCCTTTTGTTCTTTTTAAAAGATATTTTTGATAAAGGTGAAGCGATGCCTACTAAAGAAGAAATCGCAAGTATTCGTTATTTGGCTGCCTACTATTCTGAAAATCAGTGGCATTTTGATTACAGCCTGGACGACCCATTTACGAATAAGCAAGCTGAAATTTCTAACTATATTATTATGGATAAGCTATTAAATACACAAAAAATCGAACAAAAAGACTTTGAAGCCTTTACCGGACTGACGGTATTGAAACTGATGGGTGATTATGAAATATCGCAAAGTGAGAATGTAAGCTTCCGACATTTGGAAGGCTTAAAAAGCTATACAGGTGGCTTTAATGAATCATTTAGTAAAATTGCTGAATATTTTAGCGATAAGTCTAATGTTGTAGAGCTCTCTATTCAAATCCGAAGTAATGATGAACTTGCTTTATTATTAGAGTTTCCTAATCTTCAATCACTTGAAATTTCGTATCACACCGAGACGGTTACAGACTTCCCTCTTCTGAATAAACTGCCATTAAAATCATTGTCTTTAAGATCTGCCAATGATTTAAAGTGGTTGTCTTCATTAACTGATTTAGAGTCGTTAGCAATAGATTTGAGTGAAGCGACAGATTTTAGCGCGTTCTATTCATTGAGTCAATTACAAGAATTGAAGCTTACATCGTTAAGAAATTTAAAAACGCTTGATTTTTTACAAAACATGCCTAACCTGCAATCGCTTGATCTTGAAAATGTGGATATTACGAATTTAGAACGCCTTAGAAATAAGTCATCATTGACAAAGCTGCGTTTATCTTCTCTTTATAAATTAGAATCAGTTGATATTGTGAACAGCCTGACTTCACTAACTGAATTATCGATAACTGGTTATAGTGGCGATGGACCATCGATTGTAGCACCCAATTTAAAAAAAGCGGAATTAAAAGGTTTTATCATACCAAAGTTAGAGGCACCAGCTTTAAAATCTTTGACTGTTTATATAAGCGCGTCGGAGTCGTATTTGAATGGAGCAGAATTACTGAAATACCCGCAGCTAGAACAACTTACAGTAATGGAGAATGGAGATTTTACAGGTATTCGTTTTTTAAATGATCTGCCTAGTTTGCAAACAATAAATTTAAATGAGACAGCTTTTTATGAAGAAACGAGTGAATTATTCAATTTACAGCATGTAAAAACGTTAAATTGTTATGAATGTAAGTTTCAAATTAATAGTCAACATCCATTTGCAAACAACGTGCTGGAACATTTAACTTTGAATGACGTATCTTTTCGAGTAGGTAATGGTGACTGGTTGCATGAAGTTGATAAGGTCATGCCTTACTTTGCCGATTTTTCAGCCTTGCGTTCATTCTCAATACAAGACAGTTCACTTCAATCGTTAAGTTTCATGGAAAATTGGCAACAAATTGAGGTGCTTCATTTGGAAAATAACGCTATTTCAAATGTAAATTCTCTAGTGAATCTGCCCAATTTGAAAAAGCTATATATTTTAGGGAATCAGGTGCAAAATAGGTCTGTTCTAGACAAGAGAATTGCGATTTATTGAGGAGGTATTCATCCATTCATTGATGGTAACGGTCGCACTTCGAGATTGTTGTTAAACCTTGAGTTAATGAAATCAGAATACCCCCAATTATTATTAAAGTAGAAAACCGTACTTAGAACCGTACCACAAGTAAGTGCGGTTAATATTCTTCTCTTATAGCAGTATGAAATTAAAAAGAAAAAACTACCTATATACTTATACTTGAAGTGACTTGCCTATGTGGTAAGTCATTTTATTTTGGAAAATATCCCTTTACATTCAAGTTACTTTAAGGTTTAACATTAGACTTAAGAGGAGTGATGATGTGACTCAGTTCATGAATATACAGGATTTTTCCGAAAGAACAGGTATTTCTAAAAGTGCATTAAGGTATTATGAACAGAAAAATTTACTTTTCCCTCGGGAAAGAAGTGCAAATGGCTATCGCGTATATTCTGATGATCAAGTCGCAACAGTGAAGTTAATCTCAAGTTTACGCTTAGCTGGTATACCTATAAAAGATATTCAAATTTATTTATTGGAAAATGAAGAGGCAAAACGGCAGCAAATGATGGAAAATTGGATTTACAACATAAAAAAGACACGGGACCTTTTAACGGTGAGTTTACGCTATCTAGAAAGTGGCTCTATAAGTAAGGAAATTTATCTAATAGAAAAAAGTGCAGAACAAATTATTGGGTATACTGCCGAATCTAAAACAGGAGAATTTAAAGAGCATTTTTTGAAAAGAGGAAGTGAATTGCAAAAATTAAATATTCCATTTAAAAATTGTTACTTGAAATATCTATCTGGTAAAGATTTTATTAAAGTGCAAATTGGCTTTGGAGTACCGATTGACTTAAGAATAAATGATTTAACAGAAATCGCCTTAATAGAACACATGCCTCCATGCATCTGTATCGCAATGCCTTTTAAAGAGTCATTATCTAGAATCCAAAATGGTTACAATAAACTAATGACCTATGCACTCGAACATAAATGGACACCAATATCGCCCATACTAGAATGGTATTATGGTGTGGATTTTACAGAATTGGAGTTATTAATGCCTGTTACTCAAATTGAAAGAAGAGTAGAATGACAAATGGAAGAATTGACGATAAGAATAGTAGAGTTACAGGGAAGTTCTTTTGAATGGGGTTTAAAGCAAAGTGAAGAAATTAAATCGACACAGCTTTTAAAGCAACTTAGCTTACTTGAGAATTTGAGCTCTAATTCAAATGCGAAGAAAGCTAAAGAGATACTAAAGGTTATTTCACCGAATCTTTTAGAAGAACTTAGAGGGCTAGCAGAGGGGGTGGATATGGAGTTAGACACGATAATTAGACTTTATAGCGGTTATGATGTATCTTTTCCGTCAATGGGATGTACCGCATTTGTAAATGATGACTATTATGTACGAAATTATGATTTTAGTCCAGAGTTGTATGATGCAAGACTCGTTTTTTCTAATCCAATCGATGGTTACGCAAGTGTTGGGTTTAGCCAGCAAGTGATTGGAAGGCTTGATGGTATGAATGAAAAAGGGCTTGTTGTCGGATTACATTTTGTAAATAATCATGACAAAGAAGAAGGATTTATTGCGACGACAATTGTTAGACTGTTGTTGGATCAGTGTGGATGCATAAAAGAGGCAATCGACTTAATTTCAACCATTCCTCATGGATTTTGCTACAATTATTCGATTACAGATCAAAGTGGAAGAGGGGCGGTGGTGGAAGCTTCTCCTCAGAAACAGTTTGTCAGTTTCGGAAATCCACTAATCTGTACAAATCATTTTGATTCAGAAGCATTACGAGAAAAAAATAGGAAAGAGATACAAGGATCAGTAAAGCGTAAGGAGTATATAAATAGTCTACTAACAAAGGAACTTTCACCAATATCTGTATATCGTCATTTTAATGATGGGAATTCTCCTTTATTTTTTAAATACTATAAAGAGTATTTCGGAACGCTGCATACAGTTGTCTATTCACCAAAAGATTTAAGTATCATAATTGGTGTTGGCGAGAATAGTGAACCAATGATGCTTTCATTAAGGGGATATTTGGATGGAACTTTAAGTCTGCCTAAAGTTATAAAAGGGAGAATTAATCAAACGGTTTAAAATTGATTAATTTTTTCTATTTTAAGAAATAGCTTAATTCATAATCAAATTTAAACGAAATAAAAAATCGCACTTAGGAAAGTCACGGAGAACCGTACCACAAGTAAGTGCGGTTTATTCGAAAATAGAGAAAGCACCGTTCTAGATTTTAGAACGGTGCTTTTTTAGTAATTCATGGAATGATAAGTAGATAGTTAGAAACACTCCTAAATGCAGCTTTAGGAGTGTTTTCACTTTACTATAAATGTTAATTATAGAAATAGAAATCATGTCAAATACATTGAAAAAAATGTGAACCCATGGTAAATTTATATAGATAAACATTTTATGATTAAAATGAGTATAATATCCCTATTTTAATTATAAAATATAATTTTTCATTAGTCAACCCCTATATTTATATTTTTAAGGAGTGAATGCTATGAATTCGGAGTTTCAGCAGGAGCAAAAACGAGTGAACAATGTAATGGAGACCATTACGGAGCAAATTAGCAGATTAGAGGTAGAAACTTCCCAGCGCAAGAACGAAGTGGTAAATATTCGCAAACACTTTTGGGATGAAATCAAGGTGAATACGGATACCTTCGACGATTTTCTTGAGACCGTCATCAGCTTGAGACAAGAAGCTCAAGCATTGTCCGTAAGCCAAAGCACCCACAAACATGCATCTAAGAGATTGTCTACGCTGTGCCGTATGCAGAAGGTTCCCTACTTCGGCCGAATTGATTTCATAGAAGAAGGAATGTCAACTCAGGAACATATCTATATAGGAATCTCCTCGCTTATGGATAAAAGTGGAGAGGATTTCCTTATCTACGACTGGAGAGCACCAATCTCGAGTGTCTACTACGATTACCAGCCTGGTCCTGCCCAGTATGCAATACCCGGAGGCACAATCCAAGGGGAATTGGAGAAAAAGTGGCAATATCTTATCCGCGGAGGTGTTCTTCAATCTATGTTCGATACAAGTCTCACTATTGGAGATGAGATTTTACAGCAGGTTCTGGGTCAAGGTACGGATAAACATATGCATAGTATAGTAGCTACCATTCAACAGGAGCAAAACCGGATTATCCGTCATAATCACGGGAAACTGCTCATTGTTCACGGTGCAGCTGGCAGTGGTAAGACATCTGCGGCATTACAGCGAATCGCTTATTTGCTCTACAAATATCGAGATAGTCTGAATGCTGATCAGATTATTTTATTTTCACCTAATTCAATGTTCAACAGTTATGTGTCCAATGTGCTGCCGGAACTCGGCGAAGAGAATATGCAGCAGGTTACATTTCAGGAATACTTGGATCATCGACTAAGTAAAGAGTTTCAGGTTGAAAATCCTTACGAGCAATTGGAATATGTTTTAACTGCAGCGAATGCTCCTTCGCACGGGTCAAGGGTGGCTGGCATCCGATTCAAAGCATCTACCTGTTTTTTTGAGGTCATCAAATCATACAGAAAGTCGCTGGAGTTATCTGGAATGTTATTCAAGGGCATTAACTTCAGAGGAAAGCCGATTGTTACCGCTCAACAAATTGCGGATAGATTTTATAGCAGCGACACCTCAATCAACTTCCATAATAGACTTGAAGAGTTAAAGGAATGGCTCATGAAGCAAATAAAGGAAGCCGAAAAGGTCGAACGGATGAAGCCATGGGTGCAGGAGGCAATTGAGCTGCTTAGCAACGAGGAATACCATAAGGCACATATCTACTTAGCGAAAAAGCGCGGCTTTGAAAGAGAATCGATTGGCGATTATGAGATGGAGCCTGAAGCACTTACACGATTGATTGTTCACCAGAAATTGAAGCCGTTGCGAAAACGAATCCGGGCGTTTCATTTTATCGACATTAAGGAGATATACAAGCAGCTTTTTGCAGACCCCCTGCAGATCAAACAGTGGATAGAGGGGGAAACACCCGTGGAGTGGGCGGATATTTGTCGAGCGACGCTAGAAATGGTAGACGAAGGCAAACTGCTTTATGAAGATGCTACTCCGTTTTTACTTATGAAAGAATTGATTCAAGGCTTTCAGACGAATAGGTCGATAAAGCACATACTTGTTGACGAGGCGCAGGACTATTCACCATTTCAATTCGAATTTCTAAAGCGTTTGTTTCCTTCGGCAAGGATGACTGTACTAGGTGACTTTAATCAGGCGATATTTGCCCATGCTGATGAAATGGTGGATTTTAATAGCCTTAGCAGCTTATACGGGCAGGATGAAACGGAAGTAATCAACATGACGCGCAGCTACCGTTCTACAAAACCGATCATTGAATTTACACGCAGACTAGTTCCAAATGGCGAACGGATTATTCCTTTCGAACGCGATGGCGAGTTGCCTGTGCTAACACAATTGTTCGATCACGCAGAACTGCACCGCTGCATTGTCTCCAAAGTCGAAGCTTTGCGAAGTCTTGGCTATAATAGTATCGCCATAATATGCAAATCCGCTGAGGAAAGTAAGAGTGCATATGAAGCCTTGTCCAACATTGAAGATATTAAGCTCATAAAGAATGGCTCACCTGAGTATGAACAAGGAGTTGTAGTCATACCATCGTATTTATCCAAAGGCATCGAATTCGAAGCTGTTATCATCTATGATGCATCGGAGCAAAAATATGGTGATAAGAGCCTGCGCAGAGTTTTCTACACCGCCTGCACCAGAGCGATGCATGATTTGCAGCTTTACAGCGTAGGTGAACCGAGCTCATTTTTGCTCAACGCCTTGCAGGAAAATCTCATCCGAGTTTGATCTAATTGAATTTTTAAAAAAACTAACATTCCTAAAAAATCAGGGCCAAAGTCAACAAAATGGCGAGGTAATGAAAGAAAATGAAGCTCATTCATTGACGAGAATAATTAACTTCAACCTCATTTAAATACATTACGGAGAACCGCATCATAAATAAATGAGTATCTAATAAATTTTAGATTAGGAAGTAATTATATAAATAAAATAGGCTGTATAGTAAGTTTAATTTTTTTATAACTTCTATACAGCCTATTATTTTTAATCTTTATATAATGTGCCTTAAAACATGCATCTCACTCTATCGATTGACACTCTAAAAAATCGATCATGTATGCCACAAATTTGTACTGAGCATAACGTGGTCAAGATGCATAGTAAGAGCTATTATCGTTAACTTTTTATTGCTAGGCCACTAAAAGAAACGGGTCCAACAACGTCTGCTTGTGTGTTGGGTGTAATATTCTCAGCGAAAACCTGATAGAAGTTAGCGCCAGCTATTAAATTGGAATCAATAGCTTGGAACGTAAAGATGTAATTTTGCTCTGAACCAGCTGATTCTACTCCATCTTGAGTATTAAAGATTTCTTTCCCGTTACGGAAGATTCTAAATACAATTTGTGAAATATTTGTAATTCCGGACACACCGACGCTTGAAAGAAGCTCAACGCGATTATTTCTTGAAGCGGTGCCTGGGATGTTTATTTGAATCGAAGCTAAAAGAACTCTAAATGGAGCCTGTGGAATTGGAAAAGCAATTTCTGGGTTAAACGTACTTAGAGGTTCAGTTGCTTGGTAATCAAGAATTTGCACCATTTTATCACCTCCTTTTGCTAGGATACTATAAGATATGTTCTATATTTGAGCTTGATTGTGTAGTAAACTAAGTCGTGCTATTTTTTAAACTTTGATTAGTTAATTGTTCTAGTTCTTCTGGAATTGTAAGCTTTCAAATTAAAATCATTTAGATTTATTACGGAGAACCTTTGAGAAGTTTGAGGAAATAAAATAGGTGAAAAGGTATGCGAACATAGTTGTTTTGCATACCTTTTTAGATGAGATGAATTCGAGAAAAGGTATTTAAATTTGAGGAAGCCCATCTTTGAAAGATGATGGTAGATATTCTGTTTCCATAGAAATGAGCCAAATAAAATCATCCTCAACAATAATTTGAATGTCCAGGCCAAGGCTAATCAACCGCTCAGCTTTTGCTTGTTTCGTACTTATACCACGACGTTTCTTCCCCAGAATAACGAAATCTGTATCCTGTGTAACAGCCCCTTGCATAATCCCTCCACAAGCTCGTACTTTTTTCGCAGCTTCTGAACGTGTCATGGTGGAAAGTGCCCCTGTAAAGACGATTTGTTTATTATAAAATGGATGCATCAAGCATTCAGAGGGGTCAGAAAGTAAGATGACTTCTGTGTTGTCCTTATTGTTGTTCATGTTGGTTCTCCTTATTGAATGGAAAGGTTTCTATCTAATTATAGGGGAGATTGATTCGAGAGGATTTTGTAATAGACGGTGGTATACAAAGGAATATCCCTCTACACTTAGACTAGTCATGGAGAATCGTATCATAAGTAAGGCGGTTTTTAGATGAATGTTAGTAAAAAATATATAGAGCTTGTAATGAATGCTTGTAATCAATTTTTTAAAGAGGGATTTATCGATATTGCTAGAACTATTGAAATAGAGAGGACAAATGAACAAATTAAAGTTCTTGTTCAACAAACTAGCCCACCACTAATAGTTGGGGATGCCGTGATTGGAGTGGAGACTGGGCGACTCCTTGGGGATGGCGTCACAGATGCGACCCTGGAGCGCAAGCGAAGCGGCTCATCGGACGCCCCAGGAAAGCGTCCAGTCAGAACGGAGATCAACCTCACGTTATGGTGATGAGCCTTTAAAATGCTACCTATTTGTATGAATAAAAATTAGAGAAATCTGTATTAACAATATGGGGAAAAGGATGGTTCATAGTGATTCAATTCCAAAAAAATAATATTACAGTTTTTCAAAGTGCATTATATATGACTACCTCGGCAATCATTCAAACTAATGAAGCTATAATTATGACGGATCCTAATTGGTTACCTACTGAAGTTGAAGAAATTAAGGGCTACATAAACAAGATAAAAGGTGATAAACAATTATATATTATTTACACACATAGCGATTTTGACCATATTATTGGGTCAGGGGCATTTCCAGAAGCTAAGGTAATTGCATCTAAACAATTTGATGAAAATCCAAACAAAGAAGACATCATTCAAAAAATTAAACAATTTGACCAAGGATATTATTTGAATAGAAGTTATTCAGCTGTATATCCAACTGTAGATATTGTTGTTTCAGAGGATGGGCATAAATTAGAATTAGGTTCGATAACCATGACATTTTATCAAGCACCTGGTCACACTTATGATGGTTTATTTACTGTTATAGAACCTTATGGCTTATTTCTTTCTGGAGATTATCTGTCAGATATTGAGTTTCCGTTCATTTTTAGCAATTATAAAGATTATATAAATACGATCAATAAAGCTGAAAATATTTTGCTTAATCATCAAATAACGACTCACATACCTGGACACGGTTCGACAACACAAAATCAACAGGAAATCCAAAAAAGGATAAATTATTCGAAGTATTACTTGAATCAGCTTCTTCATGACAACGGAGAGTTAGAAGGATATTTAAGTAGTGAATATCCATTTTTTGAAGGGATGAAAAGCATTCATACTGACAATAAGAAGATGGCTAATCAAGAATTATAAGAAGAAAATTTTTTAGCAAGTATTAAGAGGCTTTATAAAGTAAAGGAGACCGTCTTTAAAAATACCATCCATGTTTCTGTTTGTCCCATTTTCGCTATAACATGTGGTTCGTCAATAAAAGAACGCCATACTATCAGTAATAAATAAAGGTGAATATATAAAATTTATATTGCACTTTTTAACTTTTCCGCCTACTTCATACATGCATATTTTCTGTATTTTTTAAAATACTATGTCTAGATAATTTATCTAATTGAAGAAAGGGAAGAGATATAATTGGCTAAGCACTCAGAAACAAGTTGGAAACAGGATCACCCAAGCACTTTGTTTGGCAACTCAGTCCAAAAGGCAGAGCGTTTGTTGAAGCATGCAAAGTCACATCCGGAGGAGATAGCGATTGAGCATGCTTTCAATCAAATAGAGCATGCAGAAAATGCACTCACGAATGCGGTGCAATATGGTGAGCATTTGGATATGGTTAAACAAAATAAAGAACACTTAGAGCTGATCAGGCAGCAATTACACGAAATGCAAGGGAAAGTGGAGTAGAGTAAGACAGTAACTCGCGTCGATTTGAACGGCTCCCTGTCAAGTAGACAGAAGAAATAATAATGCTTTAAGCGGCTTGAGCCTTGTATTCTAAAGGACTTAAGCCGTTTGTTTTTTATTTATTTAGTTTGCTTGCAGTAAATTAACGGTGGTGATGAGTCTAATCTTTCGTTAACACCAAACGATTATTTTGTAAGGTGTGGTTTGTGCAGGAATACTTCTTGTAGTAGGGCCATAGATAACAATTAGGTTTCGATTTGCTGGACTTTTTGAAAAGGGTTGCCCATTTTTGAGCAAGATAAGTGTGTAAGAAAAGAGATTTAGTTGTAATTGGCCATCACTACTTACTAATTGGTTATTAAAAAAGTCGACTTTGACATTTTGATAGTTATTTTCCTTTACAACGACGAGTGCTCGATATTGAGGAGGGTATATTAAAGGTACAGGTGCATCCCCATCATAATATCCAGTAACCTGATCACCGAGAGTCACAATTTCTTGGTTTACAAAATAAGTAGAAGGTGAGACGACAAAATTGACGATGCCGCCAGTATTATCTTCTACCGTCATAAGTTTATAACAACCTTCCCTTTCCCCATTTTGCCCGATTGAAAAATCATCAATCTGTGTAACGACCCCACGAAAAGACTTGAAATTTACCATAGCCATTCCTTTCTTTATTAAATCTCAATCGATTATCTGATTATTGTTTGCCCAAGGGAAGCACCTTTAGTACAGTATCATTTTAATTTATGTAACATTTCCAATATGGGTGACAGAGAATGATATTATCATCAAAAGGATAGGTTTATACATTACATGAATCAATATATACTTAAATTGCAACGTTATTTTTTCAGAGGAGGGAGCCTATTGAAGTGGATTTCTAAAAATAAGAAACCCCTTTTATTAGTCATCATTATTATTATTTTCATTGCTGGTATACTCGATATCAAATATGAAGGATTGTTTTTTCAAATATTACCTGAATCTATTCAAACCTATTTAGCTGATATTTTTAAATAAGCGGATTGTATCTTCTAGACACAGAGACAGGCTAAAATAATTCATCCATTCATAATTAGAAAAAAGAGGCTGGGACAGAACTCGTTTATTTAGAAAAATAGCGAAAAGAGATAAGTGGAAAGGAGCCGGTGCAAAAACAAGACCGGTTCCATATTTTTATGTTATTATATAGATATAATAATTAGTAAAGCTCATTATTATATGAAAATGCTAGCCAATTTTAGGTCTATTTTTCCATAAAGCTTAAAAAAAGGTTGGATTTCGTGATGAGGGAATAGGAGGCTTTTCTCTTGATTTATTAAGGAGAAGGCTCGAAAAATGCACATAACTCTCATATAGATAGTTGATATTTTAATCTTTATGTAATTGTGATACACTGCAATAAGGTAATAATTGATACAGAAAAGGTGTGCTCCTAGGTTACTCCATGGCTTACTGTGACATCCAAGCAGGAGAGCTTACATCCTTTCTGCAAATCTTAATATATAAGGAAGGTAAAAATGAGTAACAGACAAATTAAATCAGATGTTATCTTAATTGGTGCCGGAATCATGAGTGCGACTTTGGGTACAATGCTCAAAGAATTAGCGCCAGATTGGAAAATTACAGTGTTTGAGCAGCTCGATAAAGCAGGTGAAGAAAGTTCTCACGAATTAAATAATGCGGGAACTGGGCATGCGGCGCTTTGTGAACTTAACTACACTTCAGAGAAAAAAGACGGATCAATCGATATCAGTAAAGCGATTAACGTTAATGAACAGTTCCAGGTTTCAAGACAGTTTTGGTCTTATCTTGTGAACAATAAACTAATCAATAATCCACAAAACTTCATTATGCCTTTACCTCACATGAGTTTAGTACAAGGGAAGGATAATGTAGAGTTTCTAAAAAAACGTCATGAAACGATGACAAAAAATCCTTTATTCCAAGGCATGGAATTTTCTGATGACCCAGAAAAACTAAAGGAATGGATTCCTCTTATTATGCAGGATCGCCCAGCAGATGAAGCTATCGCTGCAACAAAAATCGACACTGGTACAGACGTTAACTTTGGTGCATTAACACGTATGTTATTCGACCACTTAAATACTAAAGGTGTTGACATCAACTACAACCATAGTGTTGAAAGCATGAAACGTACTAGCGACGGTTCATGGGAAGTACGAGTGCATGACAAGGATGGCTGTAAAATGGAATACCATACAGCAAAATTTGTCTTCCTTGGAGCTGGTGGAGGAAGCCTAGAATTACTACAAAAATCAGGTATTCCTGAAGGAAAACATATTGGTGGATTCCCAATCAGTGGATTATTCTTAGTATGTAAAAACCAAGAAGTTGCTGAACAACATCATGCGAAAGTATACGGAAAAGCTAAAGTTGGTGCTCCACCAATGTCTGTTCCGCATCTTGATACACGCTATATTGATAACAAAAAATCTTTACTATTTGGACCGTTCGCAGGTTTCTCACCTAAGTTCTTAAAAACAGGTTCAAATATGGATTTATTTGCTTCTATAAAACCGCATAATCTTACAACGTTATTAGCGGCAGGCGTTAAAGAAATGGGATTAACAAAATATTTAATCCAACAGCTAATGCTCTCTAAAGAACAACGTATGGAAGAGTTACGTGATTTCATCCCAAATGCTAAGAGCGATGATTGGGATATTATTGTAGCTGGTCAACGTGTACAAGTTATTAAAGATACTGAAGCTGGTGGTAAAGGAACGCTTCAATTTGGTACGGAAGTTGTAAGTGCTTCTGATGGCTCAATTGCTGCATTACTTGGAGCTTCTCCAGGTGCATCTACTGCTGTACACGTTATGCTTGAGGTAATCAATAAATGCTTCCCTCAACATAGTAAAGAATGGGAAGCGAAAATTAAGGAAATGATCCCATCTTACGGCATAGCATTAGCAGAAAACCCAGAGCTATTTAAGGAAATTAGTACATCCACAGACGAAGCGCTTGGTTTAAAATAAAATTTTGATGTAGAAACAGAGGATGTAAGCGTTTAAGCAATTGTTTCTACAAAATATAATATAGAGCCTTCAATCTAATTTTGGATTGAAGGTTCTATTTTTTTATTTCATAAACCGTTGAGAAGCATATTTTGCAAAAAAATAAGGCTCATTATGATAACGAGATGGAGATTTTCGCTCTGACTGGGTGCTTTCCTAGGGTGTAGTGAGAACTATCATCCATATTAACTAATATATTAAAATAGGCTTAAATTAATGACAAAATCACAATAATTTAATGAAAAAAGTTGAGTGGAGAGCTAAATGAGAAAAAATACTAATGAAGTATTTAACACTTAATGAAGAACAAAAACAGGCGATTGTTGAAGAGATACAGTCATGAAACAAGAAAAGAGGTCACATCCAATGAACAAGCCATTTCAAATATTAATCATCATAAACAGAATGGCAATGCCTAATATCGTCGTATAGGTAAGACGGAGACATGCTGCGAGCAATGCAAGGCCTCTATTAATGGGCTTTAGAAAAATATAAAACACCCAGGTAACTACAATGTCAGTAATTAGGATGATAATCCAACCAAAGATTTCAGCTTTGAAAAGCATAGTGGATGACTTTAAGTTAATAAAAGTAGCGCTAGCATCTCCTTGTAGCACAAGGTTTTCATCCTGCCGTTTTCCTGTAAGCCTTATGGACCGTTGTGTTCTATAAGGTTGTTTTCTATACTTTTCATAAACACTAGGAAGGAGCGAGATGGATGATTAATTTAAAAGATATCGGGAGATTTAATGAACTGTCGGAAATTGCAATGCATATATACAATGGAAATATTCCTGCTTTACTGAACGCTATTGAAGAGGGCTGGGATATTGAAGATGACATTATATTGAGTAAACATATCTCGTTAAGTCCGTTAGATTTGGCGCTTATATCGCAGAGACTGAATGTTGTAAAGCTATTAGTAGAGCATGGTGTCAACCTGAACGTTAAAAATAACCCAGCTTTTTTGTGTGCTGTTCGTTATTGTAAGGAAGATGTAGTTCGCTATATTGTAGCGCATGGAGCGAAGCTGGACATGCTCAATCAGGTCGGGTCTGGCGCCTATTCACAGGCCTACTATGGTAATAAAAAAAATATGCCCCTCATTCATGAACTAGGTTTGGATATAAAACAGCACGGCGGTCCAGTATTACGTCAAGCTGTGTCGGATCATGACATGAAGACAATTACATATTTACTCG
Source organism: Lysinibacillus sp. FJAT-14222 (assembly GCF_001278875.1). Classification (NCBI taxonomy): domain Bacteria; kingdom Bacillati; phylum Bacillota; class Bacilli; order Caryophanales; family Bacillaceae; genus Lysinibacillus; species Lysinibacillus sp. FJAT-14222. The sequence goes on from NZ_LIYL01000046.1 coordinate 72,692, forward strand.
ATCAAGGGGTGGACATTAATTATAATAAGCCGAATATGGTTTATCCTTATGAAGCGACTCCATTAACAGAGGCAACACGAATAGGGAATCTAACAATGGTGAAATACTTGGTTGAACGTGGTGCAGACGTTACCTTAGCGGAAAAGGATGGAGAGCGTCCATATACGATTGCGGTGGGCAATAAAAATACTGTATTGGCCGACTATTTGAAATCACTGGAGCCAACCGAGCTTCATGATTTAGAGAACAAAAAATATGCGTTGAAAAAATATAAATTGAGTGATGAGCTGATGAGCTTTCTTACAGGAGACAAGCTGCGCCTTGAGCTAGATCCCAATGATTATGAAATCAGCTATATCGAGTTTTTCACATTGACGGATACCATTGAAATGAAGGTTGGTCGTCAAAAGCTACTGCGTTTATCAGCAGATATCGACAATTATTCAGATTTACAGATAGTATGGAATCCAAAGAAAAAAGGACAAATTGGTTGCTATGATGTGGAGCATCAGGAGTATGCTGATTTGTGTAGCTTTAAAGAATTTCTTACGAAGCCTGAAATATATCTTATCAAGTTTCTCGAAGGGGAGCTGTAGAGGGGATGTCCATGTATTTCGTCACTCAGCCTAAAGCATTTCAATATGTTTTTCTTACATCTGTTGGCCTAAAGTCTCCAGCGGATTATTATTACTAGTTCCTCTTTTAGGTGTAAGAGAAGCTTTTCAAATTCTAATTTAGTATTCTCAGAATTAATAAAAGTATCTATTTCTGGACAAGATATGAGAGGGAAGCACATCTTTTATGATTAAAACAAAAGATGTGCCTTTTTATTTTAAAACCTAAGCTTCGAAAGACAGAATACGATAGAGCGTTTAACATACATTGAACAAAAGAACAGCAAAAAAGATACAAGAAGGGCTAGGGGAATGCTAAAGATGACTGGAAGGTCAACGCCATACCAAATGCCCATCTTTATTTGCTCAAGGCCAAATGTTCGCAAAATGCCAGCTAGTATTGACACTAATGCACTTACTACCAAACATACATAGAGGATAGATAACACAAGGAGTGCCGATGAGCAAAAAAAGGCCTGAATGATTTTTACGAATGTCATTCCTTTTCCCTCCGTACAATTTGTTGCACTTTAGCATTTGGAGCGATTGAATAGCTATCCTTATAATAAAGTGTTTCTACTCTACAATTACTGCCTACAATGACCACATCTCCTTCGACTACTTCCGCATGCGTATAGGAAAGTCGTACATTTTTCCCTTTTATACAATGACAAATTAATTTTTTCTTTAATAAAGGAAGAACAGAAATCTTATCCTTTTCTATCCATATTTCATCTGCAATAAGCTCCCTAATTCCACTTTCACCAGACAATTTTAAATGAAAATGTTTGGCTAGTATTTCTGCTGCTTTCACAATACCGATTGCATCCACAATTTCAGCCTCTAAACTTTGTTCAATGGTCAGCTTCCCAGAACTATTCAATTTTGTTACTTGCCCATTGCGCATATTTAAGCTCCCGGCATTTTTAACCTCATTAATTTCGCAAAAATCTTTTATAGAGCATGATCCTGTACTATTTAAAATCTGCGCTTCAACACGGGAATGAAAAGAACTATGACCATGAGTAGAGATCTTTTTTAGGCGTACTTCTTGATGTAAAGCAACGGATCCACGGATATTTAATTGCTCACAGTCTGCTGCTAAGTCTTTAATATTGCCATTTGTAAGGGTTACTGTACGTAGTTTTTGAATCACGGATAATCACCTCATGTTAATTTAATTAATATATATTTTAATTATTAAAACATATATTAATTAAAGTATATACCACTCCATTTTGTCAAGAACTAAATAATATGTCTAAATATCCATTAAATGAGTTCTCGCCTATTTTCGGGTAATAAAAAATTATAAAGCCCTAAAATTAAATGATGTTAAAAATCATCAAGTGATGATTTTTTGCAAATATTTTTATGTGTCATTGGTGTTATTAATCTAACTTCACCAACTTTTAATCATGGTTTAAAATTGGCACGGTTTTTGCATGATATAAAAGTGAGGCGGAAAGGGGGGATAAATGTGAAGGGGAAAGTTACAGGTTTTATCCATAGTGGAATAACAGTAAAGGATTTAGAGATTTCTTTAGATTTTTACGTAAATAAGTTAGGTTTAGAATTAATTTCGAGACAAATTTCAAGTAATGAATATATTTCAAGCATAGTTGAACTTGTCAATTTACAAGAGGTCAAAATTGCATTTATTAGAATTCCAGGAGGAAATGAAATAGAGCTACTTGAGTATGTAGGCATGGAAAGATACCCAGGCAATGTTCGTCCATGCGATTATGGATCGGGACATATTTGTCTAAAGGTTGAAGGGATAGAAGAAATGTACGAGGATCTAAAATTGTCTGGAGTTCAATTTAGATCTAAAAAAATTGTAGATATTACATTAGGTGCAAATAAGGGATCAAAAGCTATTTATATGTATGATCCGGATGGATATATTATTGAGCTGATGGAAAAGAGTACAAATTAATGAAAGCGAATTCAGTAAAGGATGGAGTTTATGCAAAGTTTACAGGGTAAAAAAGCAATACTTACAGGTGGCGTTCAAGGTCTCGGGTTAGCAATGGTAAAGGGTCTTTGTGAATATGGTGTAGAGGTTTGTATCATTGATTATTCAAATGATGTAGAGAAGATTGCTCAAGATATGCAGAATGAAGGATTTTCTGTATACGGGGCGCGAGCAGATTTATCGAACTTAGAGAAAATTCCTGAAGTATTCCATGCAGCAGTTCAACTATTAGGTGGGGAGTTAGATATTCTTGTAAATAACGCTGGAATTCATAAACCAATGCCTGCGATTGATTTACAAATTGAGGATTTCCAAAAAATCATTGATGTTAATGTCACTGCAATATTCGAATTAAGTAGACTGGCATATCATGAAATGTTGAAAAAGGGCGCTGGGAAAATAGTCAATATTGCATCTGTATTAGCTGTACAGGGTGGTTATAATGCATCAGCTTATTCCGCAAGTAAAGGAGCAGTTTCCCAATTGACAAAATCTTTATCTAACGAATGGGCTAAAGATGGTATTAACGTAAATGCAATTGCTCCTGGATACTATAAAACAGCATTAAATCAATTTATTCTTGAGGATGAGTCAAGATATCAATCACTAATTAGCCGTGTACCTGCTGGACGCTTTGGCGAGCCAAATGAATTAGCTGGTGCTTTACAATTTTTATGCTCAGATAAATCAGACTATATCAATGGCATCCTCTTACCAGTAGACGGTGGTTTTTTAGGAAGATAAAAAGTTGGAGTTGGAATTATAAGAAATGATATCCTCTTTGAACTAGTAAACCTAGATAAGGAATTATAGATAGGTAGCGAGTTAGTAGGAGATAAACGATAATCTCGAGAAAGTGAGCAATTATATGGAGTTGAATCTAGCTAAGAAAAATGTATTGATTATTGGTGGTTCAAAGGGTATTGGACTAGAAATAGCTAAGAGATTTATAGAAGAAAATGCGAATGTTTCAATTGTTGGCCGTTCTATAGAGCATTTGAATGAAGCCAAACTACAGTTAAAAAATGTTACGACCTATCAATCTGACATTACGAATAATTATGAGCGTGAGGGTCTAATAGAAAAATACATATTAGATCATGATCATATCGATATATTGATAAATAATGCAGGGGGAAGTAATGGCTCTAGCATATTAGAAACTCCCATGGAGAATTTCTATGAAGCATTTGAATTAAATTATTTTTCGACCGTACATCTTAGCAAATTGGTCATTAAACATATGAAAAAACAAGGAAGAGGGAATATTATTAATATTTCTTCTATTTATGGTAGGGAAAGTGGAGGCAAGGCAACCTACAATAATTCAAAAGCAGCATTAATTAGTTTCACGAAAGCGTTAGCAAGCGAAGTCATTAAATACGGTATAAGAGTTAACAGCATTGCACCTGGTAGTGTTTATCATGAAAGTGGTGTTTGGGGAAGGTTAACGAGAGAGAATCCTTATAAAATTGAAGAGTTTGTAAAGAATGATATTCCAGCAGGTCGTTTTGGTACACCAGAAGAAATTGCAGATGTAGTTGTTTATTTAACGTCTGAAAAAGCTTCTTGGATTGTTGGTGCAACCATCAATGTAGACGGTGGACAATCTAAAATGAATTTTTAATCCGGTAGAATTGGACAATTTTTATGAATTTAAATCATCAAATCAATTGAACGAATGTTTAGTGAAAAGCAGGAGGCTTATACTATGAAAAATAAAAATGTACTAAAGAAATTGATGTTTTCAATAATGGCGTTGTCGTTAATATTTTTAGCAGCGTGTTCAAGCAACAGTGGAAAAGAATCAGCATCTAATGGTAAAGAAATTACGATAAAAATGGCAAACCAAGTCGATGCAAACAACTTTTTAAATTTAGGATATGAGAATTTTAAAGATACAATCGAAGAGAAAAGCAATGGTGATATAAACGTTGAAATTTATAATGGCGGTACATTAACAACTTCTGATGAAACAACAGCTGAATTATTACAAAACGGTACAATTCAACTGTCAACAACATCAGCTTACGGTATTGCAAATTCAATTGGTGCAAATGCTTTTAATATTTTTGATGTACCATTTTTATTTGATAGTCGCGAACAATTTTACTCTTTCCTAGAGGGAGAATATGGGGACCTATTAAAGAAAGAGGTTGCTGATAAATCAAATATGTATCTCCTTGGATTTATAGATTTAGGCTACTATAGCATTTTAAACGGTAAAACATCTGTTAAGAAACCATCAGATTTAAAAGGTTTGAAGATTAGAAGTTCATCTGCGAATTTACATTTAAGTACTTTGAAGTCAATGAAAGCAAACCCAACACCAATGGCTTATAGTGAAGTGTTTACAGGATTACAGCAAGGTACAATCGATGGTGTATCTACAACAACACCTTTAATTTACGGAGATCGTTTTTATGAAGTAAACAACCATTTTACAGCGACAAATCACATTTTATTATTACATGGTGTGCTAGTAAATAAGGATTTCTATGATGGTTTAAGTGAAGATATGAAAAAGATGATAGATGAATCTGTAGCTTCATATACAAAATATGCGATAGACCTTGTAGCGAAAGCAGAAAAAGATGCCATCCAAGGCTTAAAAGATAAAGGTGTAGATGTAGTTGAATTATCTGAGGAAGAGAGAAAGGTATTTAAAGAAGTGACATCAAATGTTGCCAAAGACAACATGGATGCAATTGGTCAAGAAAATTATGATTTAGCTATCAAATTACTAGAGGAATTGAAATAATTTCCTGAGAAATAAAGTTCAATTTATTGCCCTTGTAATGAAAAGACCTATTGATAATTACAAGGGTACAAAAGGAGGGGACAAGCAATGGGGAAGCTTATGAAGAGACCAATCGAAGCTTATGCTAGCTTTGCAATTCTATTAATTATGACGGTAGTCATGTTTGCAGCTGTGGTTTCAAGATATGTTTTTAACTCCTCAATTGTTTGGGCAGAAGAACTATCAAGATATTTGTTTGTTTGGTTTGTTTTTATAAGTGCAAGTTATGCTGTCATTACGAAAGCACATATTAGAGTAGAAGCATTGAATATGATTATCCCAAAAAAAATCCGGCCATATGTGAACTTGGTAGGTAGTATGATATGGATGCTGTTCAGTTTATATATTTCGTATCTAGGCTTTCAATATGCAAATAATCTATACAAACAAAACGCAACTTCAGCAGCACTTAATTTACCAATGGGAGTAGTCTATTTAGGGATTCCGATTGGGTATTTTTTAATGGCTATAAGAATTTTTGTAGTGGAGATATTAGATGTTTTTGTAAAGAGAAAAGAGGGTGAGAAATAATGTTAGGTGCCATTGGAATTCTCACAATTGTATTTATTCTATGTCTATTAATAAATATCCCGATTGCAATTTCTTTAGCAATTTCTGCGTTAACCGTTGTTCTAATTGAAGGAACAATCCCTATTTCATTTCTTATTCAAGCGACATTTACATCGAATGATTCGTTCTCATTATTAGCTGTACCATTTTTCATTTTAGCAGGAGAGTTAATGAGTACAGGGGGGATTTCTAGAAGACTTATTGATTTCTTCAAATCAATGGTGGGCTCCTGGACAGGTAGCTTAGGTTTAATTACAATACTCGCAAGTTTAATTTTTGCAGCAATCTCTGGATCAGGTGCAGCAACGGTTGCCAGTATCGGTGGAATTATGATACCGCACATGATTAACAGTGGTTACAAGAAACCATATGCCGCAGCATTAACAGCAAGTGCAGGCGCTCTCGGTCCTATCATTCCACCAAGTATTGTCTTTATCTTTTATGGCATCATGGCAGGAGTGTCAATTAGCGACTTATTTATCGCTGGTATTGTCCCAGGTTTATTAATTGCAGTGATATTAATCATCATTAACTATATTGTATGTAAAAGAGAAGGTTATGTAGACCAACAACCGGAAGAAGAAAAAATAGGTTTTTGGCGATCGTTAAATGAAGCAAAGTTCGGATTATTAGCCCCTATCATTATTTTAGGTGGGATATATGGTGGTATTGTAACGCCTACAGAAGCAGCGGTAGTAGCTGTTGTTTATAGCTTAATCGTAAGTTTATTCATTTATAAAGAATTACGATTAAGTGATTTAATGGATGTATTTTTAAAAGCTTCTGTTACATCTGGTTCTGTCATGATTTTCGTTGGTACAGCAACGTTCTTCGGTAAAATTTTAACATTAGAGCAAGTACCACAATATATAGCTAATGGTATTTCAAGCTTTACAACAAATCCGATTATCGTTCTAGTGTTAATTAATCTTTTCTTATTAGTTGTAGGAATGTTTATTGAAACAGTTGCAGCATTATTAATATTTGTACCATTACTTTTACCAATCGTTACGCCTTTAGGAGTAGATCCATTACATTTTGGAATGATCGTGTGCTTCAACCTGACATTAGGCTTATTAACACCACCATTGGGGTTAAATCTGTTTATTGGTGCAAAAGTGGCAAATATACGTTTTGAAGAAACTTTTAAACATTTAACGCCTATTGTAATAGCGTTACTAATATTACTAGGCGTCATTACATTTGTGCCGCAATTAACGTTATTTTTACCACAGTTATTATCTAGTAAGTAATGATATTAAAGTTAAATAAAAATGACCTCCACTGTTCAAAAGCAGGAGGTCGTTTTTTATTATGAATGGTTCTCTATTTTATATTTTTGTAGTTTTCTTACAAGTGTGGATTGATCTATTTTTAATGCAATTGCTGCTTTTCTTATACTAGGATAAATTTTAATTGCTTCTCGAATAATATTTTCCTCAAAAGATTCAACTTGATCCTTTAACGGTAGATGATGGGTAATTAATGTATTGCCATTTGATACTTGAATGCTATCGCTATTTAAGTTTAATTCTCTTTGTAAATCATCCATCGTAATCTCTGAGTGTTGACTCATTAAAACAACTCGTTCTACGATGTTCTGTAACTCTCTGACATTCCCTGGCCATTTATAGTTCGCAAACGTTTCAAGCACTTCAGATGAAAAAGAACGATTTAATCCATATTTAATATTTAAATTATTCGTAAAATGATAAATAAGAGGAATGATATCCGCTACTCTTTGCTCAAGTGGTGGAATTTTGATTGGTATAATATTAAGTCGATAGTATAAATCTTCTCTAAATTTCGTCTCTTCAATCATATCCGATAAATTCCTGTTTGTTGCAGCAATTACACGGACATCTACTTGAATTGGTGTTGTACCACCAATGCGCATAACTTCTCGTTCTTGAAGTATTCGTAATAGTTTTACTTGAAGCTGTAGAGGCATCTCTCCAATTTCATCTAAAAAGATTGTACCATTATTAGCAGCCTCAAATAATCCAGCCTTCCCTTTTTTTGTGGCACCTGTAAAAGAACCTGATTCATATCCGAATAATTCCGATTCAAGAAGAGATTCAGGGATTGCACCACAATTAATTTTAATCAATGGCCCATCCTTCCGAATACTATTTCGGTGTATTAAATCTACTATTTTTTCTTTACCTACACCAGACGGCCCTTGAATTAATACACCTGAATCAATTTGAGCAACTCTTAAAGCCCGGTCAATGACATCTTTCATTTGTGTAGAGTGTGCGATAATTGAATATTTCGGGTCACTAATCCCTTTTAATTGTTGTAACTCTTCATGGATTCTTTGATTTTTAATTTCTAATTGTTGAATTTCTGTCTCTAGATTATTTAGTTGAGTTAAGTCACGGACATTATTAACAATTTTGATGATTTCCCCTTGCTTGCTTCTGATTGGAACGGCTGAAACTAAAACATTTTTCCCTGTTTTAATTTTCTGACTTATTGTGATAGAACGATTCCCCTTGATAGCTTTTAATGATGCAGAAACATCAATAATTCCTTTGTCTACTAAGGATTGTAGATTTTTTCCTATGCAAAATTCAGTTGAAAGCTCTGTAATTCTTTCATAGGCAGGATTCTGATACATAATTTTCCCTTTCGCATCAGAAATAACAATACCGTCAAACGATGAATTAATAACTTCATCTAACTCTTTTTTTAAATTATCCAACTTATCAATTTCCTGATTTAAGCTAACGGATTCTGTTAGAGGTAATATAAAAATTGTTAGTTTAGAAAAATCCTCAGCATTGTTTATAACATTTATCTCCAAGTTAGAAGACAACATACAAAAATACTTATAACCATTAGAAACTTGCTTTTTTATATCATCAAAAAACTTTTCATAAGTCTTGGCAGTTTCATTAATTGCTAGAACATCTCTAACTTGATCCCACTCTATAACCCCTAGTACTTTTAATTGATTGTAAAACATTCATACTCCCCCTTAAGTAGATGTGATGTAATAACTCATCACTTCGGCACAATTATACATCAATTTTCCCCTTGTTCGATGAGAAAATACTGGATTTTTGCATCAATAAAAGTTGGCATGCTTTTTGCATTAATAATTAATGTAAATATCTTTAGGAGGTTCTATATATGTCAAATGAGTTATTATTTCAAGAATTAGGCTTAGACAATCAGGATTTAAAGAAAATGTTGTATGACATGATTCTCATTAGAAAGTTCGAAGAGACACTGAAACAACTATATCAACAAGGAAAAATTCATGGAACTATGCATTTATGTATTGGCCAAGAAGCCACAGCAGTAGGTGCTTGTTTCCCTCTGAATAATGAAGATAAGATTACAAGCACACATCGCGGTCATGGACACAGTATTGCTAAAGGAACAGATGTTAAAAAGATGGTCGCAGAGCTATTTGGGAAGGTAACGGGTCATTGCAAAGGCAAAGGAGGTTCTATGCACATCGCTGATATGACAGTTGGAAATCTAGGTGCAAATGGAATTGTAGCAGCTGGTCTACCACTTGGTGTCGGCGCTGCTTTGACATCAAAAATGAAGGAGCTAGGCTATGTAGTACTTTGCTTCTTCGGGGATGGTGCAACAAATGAAGGGGCGTTCCACGAATCACTTAACCTTGCATCTATATGGAAGCTTCCGGTAATTTTCTTCTGTGAAAATAATTTATATGGAATGTCAGGTTCTATTACAGAAATGACAAATATTGAGTCCATTGCTGTCAGAGGATCAAGCTACGGAATTCCAAGCGAAACAATTAACGGTAATAACATTTTAGAGGTCATTAAAGCGACACAAGATGCAGTCGAACGTGCGAAAAAGGGTGAGGGCCCTACATTGATTGAAGCGGAAACTTATCGATGGGAAGGGCATTCAAGAAGTGATGCTCGAAAATATAGAACGCGCGAAGAGGAGAAGGAGTGGAAGAAAGAAAAGGATCCAATCGAAGTTTTTAAGGAAATTCTAATTTCAAATAATGTCATAAATGAAAACGAATTCATAGAGTTAAACGAAAAAGCTCAAAACCAGATGAAAGAAGCGGTTGAATATGCTGAAAATAGTGATGATCCAAGTATAGATACTTTAATGACAGATATTTACGCCTAGGGGAAAAGGAGAAATCAAGATGAGAGAAATTAGTTATTCAGAAGCTGTTAAAGAAGCAATGACTCAAGTGATGCGTGAAGATAATGATGTATTTATTATGGGTGAGGACATCGGAGTATATGGTGGAGCTTTTGGTGTCACAAGTGGAATGATTGATGAATTTGGTCCTGAACGAGTTCGTATTACTCCTATTTCAGAAGCAGCAATTAGTGGTTGTGCGGTCGGTTCAGCAATGACAGGAATGCGCCCAATTTTAGAAATTCAATTTTCCGATTTCGTTGTAATTGCTATGGATAATATTGTAAATCAAGCAGCTAAAATGCGTTATATGTTTGGTGGGAAAGCAAAAGTTCCAATGGTAGTAAGATTACCAGCTGGCTCTGGTGCAGGATTTGCAGCACAACATTCACAGAGCTTAGAAGCATGGATGACACATATACCGGGCTTAAAAGTTGTACAACCTTCCAATGCATACGATGCTAAGGGCTTATTAAAAGCTGCAATAAAAGATGACAATCCGGTTTTATTTTATGAGCATAAAATGCTTTATAACCTAAAAGGAGATGTTCCTGAAGAATCTTATGAAATTCCTCTTGGCGTGGCAGATATTAAACGAGAGGGGAAGGACATTACTATTATTGCTACAGGTATGATGGTAAATCATGCAGTAGAAGCTGCACAACAACTTGAACAAGAGGGAATAGATGTGGAGGTAATTGATCCACGGACACTTGTTCCGTTAGATGAAAAGGCGATTTTAGAATCTGTTAAGAAAACTGGGAGAGTACTAGTCGTTTATGAGGCAGTGAAAAGAGGCGGATTTGGTACAGAAATCGTTAGTTTAATCGCTGAGAGTGATGCCTTTGATTACTTAGATGCACCGATTTTACGATTAGGTGGAGTAGAAGCACCAATACCATATAACCCAAAACTTGAAAAAGCTGCAATCCCTCAAGTATCAGATATTTATCAAAAATGTTTAGAATTAATGAATAAATAGAGGTGAAACCGAAATGGCAAGAGAAGTGGTAATGCCCAAATTAGGAGCAACGATGGAGGAGGGCATCATTGTTAGTTGGCTTGTAAATGATGGTGAATTTATCGAGGAAGGCGATCCGATTGCTGAAATTCAAACAGATAAAATTGTTCTAGAAGTAGAAGCTGAATCTTCAGGACATCTTTTAAAAAAACTATATGATGCAGGTAGCACAGTAAAAGTACATGAAATTATTGCCTATATGGGTGAAGAAAATGAGGCAATAGAGCAAACTGAAAACTCCTCAGAATCTATAGATAATAAATTAGAAGAAAGCAATGAGCAAGGAAAAGTACGAAAAACACCTGCTGCCAACAAGCTTGCAAAAGATAATGGAGTTGACCTTTCTCTTATATCTGGAACAGGTCCAAACAGTCGAGTACAAAAACAGGATGTTGAAAATTACTTACAACAAGATACATCTAAAATCACACCATTGGCACAAAAGATGGTTCAGGACCTAAAGATAGATGATAAAGATTTAATTGGCTCAGGACAGCACGGTAAAATAACGAAAAAGGATGTCTTGTCCGCTGTTTCTGCAACAACATCATCACAAGAAGTAGAATCTACACCGCTGAAAAAAGTACCGTTAAAAGGCATGCGAAAAGTAATTGCAGAGCGAATGAGCGAAAGCTATTATACTGCACCGCATGTAACAATGACAACAGAAATCAATATGACGGAATGTGTAAGTCTGCGTAAACAATTACTACCTGTAATTGAGAAAGAAACAGGGTATCGATTATCCTTTAACGATTTAATTGTTAAAGCAGTTGCACATACATTATCTAAAAACAAAGCATTAAATATTTCATTACAAAATAACGAAATTCATTTTTATGAGGAGGTCAATATTGGATTTGCCGTTTCTCTAGATGAAGGTTTGGTAGTACCGGTAATTGGAAATACAGATCAAATAGGTTTAGCGGAGATTGTAAAAAGAAGTAAGGAAATAGTTGCAAACATAAAGAGTGGAAAATTGAGTCCGGAATATTTTGAAAATGGTACTTTTACAATTAGCAATCTAGGCATGTTTGCTGTTGATTCATTTACACCGATTATTAATCAGCCACAGTCAGCGATTTTAGGTGTAGGAAGAATTTTGGAAAAGCCAATTGTAAAAAATGGTGAGGTAGTTATAAATTCAATGATGCAATTATCATTATCGTTTGACCACAGAGTAATTGACGGAGCACCAGCTGCTCAGTTTATGACGGACTTGAAAGAAAATCTAGAGAATCCATTTAGAATGCTTGTTTAAATTGAGGTGAGAACATGACAACATTTGATGTAATCATAATTGGCGGAGGTCCCGGGGGATATGTCGCTGCGTTGAGAGGGGCCAGTGAAGGACTAAAGGTTGCGCTTATAGAAGCTGGACAGCTAGGAGGAACTTGCCTCAATCAAGGCTGTATCCCATCAAAAACCTTTCTAAAAAATGCAGAAATACTAGAAGAAATTGAGCAAGGAAAGCAACGTGGGATTATAGTAAAAGACGTAGAATTTTCGATGGAAGGTATGGTTGCCTACAAAAATTCAGTTCTTAATAATTTAAGAATGGGTATCCAATCTTTATTAAAAACTAGAAAAGTAGAAGTATTTAATGGGTTAGGATCAATAAAAAATCCTCAAGAGGTTGAAGTCATTTCAAATAATGAAAAGACTACTCTTTCAACTAAAAATATTATTATTGCAACAGGAAGCCGTCCATTTATTCCGAAAATGGAAGGCTTAGAGAAAGTTAAATATCATACAACTGATACAATTTTTGATCTTAAAACGTTACCATCATCTATTACGATTGTTGGTGGTGGGGTAATTGGCGTAGAGCTGGCCGATGTATTTCATAGTTTAGGATCTAAAGTGACTATTATTGAATATAGCAACAGAATTATTGCTATGGAAGATGAGGAAGCTTCAAAAGTTTTACACAAAAAGCTTCACGAAAAAGGAATTAATATTTTAACGGAACATCTTGTGACAAGTATGAGTGAAGAAAATGGATTAAAGACACTAAAAGTAGAGAAGAAATCAGGAGAGAAAGTTGTCGTTTCTTCAGAAGAGTTACTTATGGCAGTAGGACGGACACCTAACGATTCTGCGACCAAGCAATTAGGCTTAGCGTACAATGGAGCATTTATTAAAGTTAACGACTATTTACAAACAAATATTTCAAATATTTATGCGGTCGGAGATGTAATAGGCGGATATCAGCTTGCTCACGTTGCAAGTGCAGAAGGATTAACTGTCATTGAGAATATTTTAGGTAAACAAAAGAAAATCGATTATTCAATTGTGCCACGATGCATTTATACAAATTTACAAATTGCAAGTATTGGCCAATCAGAAAATGACTTGAAAAGTAAAGGTATTGATTACACAGTTACTAAATATAATCTTTTTGGAAATGGAAAAGCTCAGACTTTAGGAAAAAAAGATGGCTTTGTCAAAGTATTTACAGATTCTAAATACGGTGAAATTTATGGTATGTGTATGGTAGGTCCATATGTAACAGAATTAATTGGACAAGGATCGGCATATATGAGTCTTGAAGGTACCGTGTATGAAATGGCTGAGATGATTCAACCACACCCATCACTGTCTGAAATATTTATGGAAGTAGCTAATTTAAGTATTGGTAAAGGGGTTCATTAACATGACAGACAACACTGAACTTTTTAATCTAAAAGGGAAAAAAATAATTGTAACCGGTGGGGCTCAAGGAATTGGCCATGAATTCGTAAAGGCCTTTAAGCAGGCTGGAGCTGAAATTATTGTTCTGGATATTTCTGACAAAACAGCCTCACTTAGCTCTTTAAATGTTGGCTATATTAAGTGTGACTTAATGGAAGTCGAGAAAATAAAACTATATTTTAAACAAGCTTTAGAGCTATTAGATGGAAAAGTAGATGTTCTTATTAACTGTGCAGGAATTATTAAACGTAGTCCAGCGGTGGATGTACCATTAGATACATGGCAAAAAATATTTAACTTAAATGTCTTATCTTTATTTGAATTAAGTCGATTAGCGGCAGTCGAAATGAAAAAATTTGGACAAGGTAAAATTATTAATCTAAGCTCAATCGTATCCATTGTTGGGGCGTACAATTCTTCACCTTATTCAGCAAGTAAGGGAGCGGTACTACAATTAACAAAATCATTATCAAATGAATGGGCTCAATATGGGATTCAAGTAAATGCCATTGCTCCGGGGTATATTTTAACAGACATGAATTCCGATATTTTACAGGACTCAGTACGTAAAAAAGAATTTGAAGATCGCATTCCATCTAAAAAATGGGGCGATCCTCAAGATATTGTAGGTACAGCTATGTTTTTAGCTACCAAAGCATCTGATTATGTTACAGGCATTTTAATCCCAGTCGATGGAGGTGTTTTATCACGATGAGAAAAAATTTATATATTGATGGACAATGGAGAGAAAGTGAAATATATAGTGATTTAAAGTCACCTTATTCACAACAAACAATCGCAAAGATTGCCCAGGCTTCAATCGAGCAGGTTGAAGAGGCAATCGATGCAGCACAAGAAGCATTTAAAGTAATGCGAAATCTAACGGCTTATGAGCGCTCAAATATATTAGAACAGTTGGTAAACCTGTTAATTACTAATAAAGACAAAGCCGCAGAGATTATTTCATTAGAATCTGCGAAGCCTTTGAAATTTGCAATAGGTGAAGTAGAACGAACAATAGAAACTTATAAATTCGCGGCAGAAGAGGCAAAACGAATTTACGGTGAAGTTCTACCTATCGATGCTGCCAAAAATGGTGCGAATAAAATTGGATTAACAATTCGAGAACCATTAGGAGTGGTAGCAGCTATTACGCCATTTAATTTCCCGATGAATTTAGTCGCACATAAATTAGGGCCAGCGATTGCAGCGGGTAATACGGTTGTTCTAAAACCAGCATCTCAAACACCGCTATCATCCATATTTTTAGCGGAATTATTAAGCCAAACAGATTTACCAAAAGGCGCATTTAATTTGGTAACTGGAAGTGGAAGAACAGTTGGAGATGTTTTGGTAGAAAGTGAAAAAGTAAAAATGGTTACGTTTACGGGAAGTCCAGGCGTTGGGTTAGGTATAAAACAACGTGCTGGACTGAAGAAAGTCTCCCTAGAACTAGGATCGAATGCAGGATTAATCATCGATCAACATACGGATATTGATGTAATAACTGATAAATGTGTGGTTGGGGCATTTTCAAATCAAGGACAAATTTGCATTTCATTACAACGAATTTATGTGCATGAAAGTGTGGCAGAAGAATTTTTGCAAAAGTTTAAAGAAAAGGCTGAGAAATTGGTATTGGGAGATCCGCTGAATATAACGACAGATATTTCAACGCTGATTAGTATAGAGGACAATAATCGAGCCCTAAGCTGGATTGATGAGGCGATAGCAGAGGGAGCAAAATTAATTAGTGGGGGCCAAGTAGAAGCAAATATTTTAAAACCTACTATTTTAGCTGAAGTACCTTCAATTTCAAAAGTATCGTGCCAAGAGGTCTTTGCGCCCATTGTTACAGTAAATAAAATTAGTACTGTTCAAGAAGCTATTGAAGCAATAAATGATTCTCGGTTTGGATTACAAGCTGGTATTTTTACAAATGATATTCGAAAAGCTTCAAAAGCCATGCATCTTTTAGAAGTAGGTGGAGTAGTTATTAATGACATTCCAACATTTAGAGTAGACCATATGCCGTATGGAGGTGTGAAAGAAAGTGGTAACTGTCGAGAGGGTATAAAATATGCTATAGAAGAAATGACAGAATTAAAGCTAGTTATTTGGAATCAATAAGAATAGAGAGGGTGGTTTTTATTCAAGTCTATGGTATTTTGGGAAATCCCTTAGTGCACTCACTTTCGCCTTTATTGCAAAATGAAACCTATAAAGAGAATAATATTCAAGCCACGTTTCAAAAGTTTGAAGTGGCAGATGATGGATTAACAAATATAATGATGCAATTAAAATCCAGTCGTGTAGGAGGATTACTTGTCACCATTCCCTATAAGGAGAAAGTGCTGCCATATATAGATGAGTTAGATATTACTGCTAAAAATACAGGGGTTGTTAACATTATTCAAGCATTGAACGGTAAGCTTATTGGATATAATTTTGATGGTCAAGCGTGGTTAGCAGGACTTTTACAAGAGTTTAACCTATCAAACTTGAATGGAATGAAAATTCTTTTGATTGGATTTGGTGGAGTAGCTAAATCCATCTACTTTGAGCTCCTGCAATTTGAAGATGTTGAAATTGATATAACAAACCGAACAGTAGATAAGGTGAAGAACTCGATAGATAGACCGAATATTAAGATCTTATCCTATGAAGAAGCTGAGCAGCAAACACTTAAATATGACGTTATCATTCAAACTACCCCTATAGGTATGTGGCCACATACGGATGCCATGCCTCTAAATATTGTACAGCTAAAAGAAAAAGCGATTGTTTCGGATGTCATTTATAATCCCAAAAACACAGCATTTCTTAAACAAGCTAAAAATTTAGGTGCCCGTATACAAAATGGTATGACCATGCTAGTTATGCAAAATCACAAGGCAATAAAAATGTGGTTTCAGAAAGATGTAAATTACAGTCAGATGGTAAATTTAATAAATAAATAATGACTATCATTAAAAATTAAATTCCCCTTAAAATATATCAAAAGGTGAAGAAGAGCTTAGCGGTTTTCTTCACCTTTCTTTGCGTTCTACAATTCTTTTCGTTTAGAGGATGAGGGGATATTTAATTCATCTCGGTATTTAGCGATTGTTCTTCTAGATAACTCAACTCCTTCTTGGTTGCAAATGAGTTCCAATATTTTATTATCAGATAATGGTTTTTTCTTATTTTCATTTTTTACAAGTTCAAGAATTTGTGTTTTTATTTTTTCCTTAGAGATATCTTCCCCAGAATGAGTCGTTACCTTAGATGAAAATAAATTCTTCATTAAGAAAGTTCCCCAAGGTGCTTGAATATATTTGTTCATCGTTGCTCTACTAACAGTAGATTCATGACGATCAATAGCTACTGAAATATCTTTAAGAGTCATTGGTTTTATAAAATATAGTCCATTTTTAAGGGCTTCCAATTGTTCTCGTATTAAGTACTCCATTATAGCGATCATTGTTTCTCTTCGTTGTTCAAGAGATTGAGATAACCAGTTGTAATCCTTCTCCCATTTATTCATTTGTTTTTGTTCTTCTGTTGATAAGTACATCGACTCTATTTTTGTCATAGTAATAGAAGGAGAGAACCAGTCACTTAAAGCGTAAGTTATGAAATCATCTTTAATGTCAACTATTATATCGGGACGAATAACTTCAGACATACTAGAATAATCAGGTTTAAAAGGCTTTGGGTTTAATGATTTTATAATATTTATATTATATTTCAGTTCTTCTTCATCTATCTGTAAACATTTTTTTATGTCATTCCACTTACGATCAGCTAATTTTTCTAAGTGATGTTGGATAATTTCTTTAGCAAATAATTCATCAGGATAGAAAGCTTCTAGTTGTAACAGTAAGCAATGCTTAAAATCTGCAGCCCCCACACCTACATAATCTAAATTTTTCAGAAGCTGTAAAGCGTGGTTGTATTGAGACTGTGAAAATAACTGAGTCACATTTGGTAAATAACCAAACTCATTTAAGTTTAGAATAAGCTGTTGAAGAAGCTGATAATCTTCAGATGAATGATAAGTTAAACGAATTTCACTTAAAAGGTAATCTACATTTGATATCCGGAACTCCGCATTGTTTTCAGGTAGATTCATATATTTGTTTGTATGATAACCTTCCTTAAAGTGAAAGCTATCTTTCACTTCAATTAAGGGATTTGAAAGTGATTGTTCTATAAGAAATGTTTCAAGCTCATCTGAAGGCATTTGTAACAATTCTATTGCTTGTCTCAATTGTTTTGTCATAGCTAATTTTAAATCTAATTTTTGATTTACTTCTAAACGCATTGAACTCACCTCTTATATTCCATTTTAACATTTCATCTTAAAATTAAATCAGAATATTTCTAATGTTATTTAAATTAAGAAAGGTATAAATAATAATAATTTTTAGTAGTTTATATGATATAAATAAGTTGTGCAAGTGAATAATGAACCAATGGAAATAATGAGAATTTCATGAATTACCACACATATTTTCTGGGCAATAAAAAAAGGATTTCAATTTTATGAAATCCTAAAAAATTTTATTCATTAACTGATTAACCTCACGCAATACTTTTGCCATATCTATCAGTTTTTCCTGTGAAAACTTTAAAAATAAATCTTGAACCTTCAATTCGCCGCTATTAGTTAAAATCATCTTTACGACACGACGATCTTCTTTCTCTCTAAGCCGCTCTACTAATTCTAATTTTTCCAGCTTATCGCACATTGATGTAACGGCTCCAGGTGTCACACTAAAGAATTCAGCAATTTCTGTTGCTTTCATACCACCATTAATTTTTAGCTGAAGTAGGAGGATCAGTTGGTTTTGAGATAATGATTCTCCTTCAGATAAGAGATTTACAAACATTTTTGATTTTTGCTGTATTTCAAGCATCTCTCTCATAATGATTTCCACGTTATGCAGTTGATTGTTTTCTGACATATAATCACAGCCTGTTAAAATATTTAATAACTAAATTATATAGCAAATAAATAATATGGGCTACTGCCGATATCCTTAAGGAAATTAATTTCTTGTCAATGTAAAATACGGACACTGTAGAAGATATTAATCTCATTATCTTTTTCATCTAATTCCCTCTGCGAATGTAAATTGTAATCAAAATTTTTAGATTCTTTTAGGAAGAGTTGTTGAATTGTACATTTTTCTTTTATAAACATAAAAGTACATGCTTAGGGGCCACCATAGAACTACAAAGATTGGATAAAACGCCCATATCACTCCTGGTGAAGAGACAATATTTACTGTAATAAAAAAGATACTGATAAGAACTGTAGCGGTAACAGAGAATGCTACAAACGTTTTTCTTTGTGCGTGGTATAAAGCTAAGGGCCACCAAATTACTAAAAATGCTGGATAGATCGCCCAAGGGTATGGATGGGACAAAATAATATTTAATAAGGAGTAATAAATAATGGTACTTGCACAGCCTATTAGTGCAATTTTTAATGTTTTTGCTTTTTCCTCTAAATACATAAGAATTGGCCACCAGATGATTGGATAAACCGCATAAATGAACCATATATGATCGGGCGAGTATACATAATTTTCAATGATAAGAAAAGCAATAATCATGGCACTACAAACAAGAGAATATTGTTTATACATTCTTTTAGACATAAAGAATAACGTAATTGGCCATAGCAAAACTAGTAAGCACGGGTAAATAAACCAAAGCTCCTGAGGTGACGTCGTATAATTGACGATTCCTAAAAAAATCATTGTCATCAAACTACCAACAATCGAAAAGCTAATAAAGTTCTTCATGTTTTATTCACTCCATTTCTTACGTGACCAAACGAAGTACATAGCTAGAGGCCACCATAATATTGCGAAAATTGGATAGATTGCCCAAATTGTATGTGGCGTATAGTAAAGATTAATAAAAACAAAAAATGCAATAATTAAGCTACTACCCCATATAGAAAATTCTAAATTTAATTTAGCCATGTTTTTCTTTTCGGGCTCCTTGACACCTAATTCCTTTTTTAAATCCTCAATATCTCCAAACTCCACGATGGCTTTGTTGATGGCATCCTCTTGTTCTTTCCCTTGATCCATCAAATAAAATACTTTTTCTTCAAGATTTTGAATGATTTCTTGTTTAACCATCTCTGTTTCTTTATTATGAGGAATGTCTTTAAAAAGCTCATCAATATGGTTTTTTATTTTTTTCATTCTAAGCCCTCCATAAATAAGTCGATTATTTCTTTTACTTCCGACCACTCTTTTACTAGCTCGTTTAAATAAGCTTTACCTAAAGGGGTAATACGGTAATACTTTCTTTTGCCTCCATGTGAAACATCACCATAATAGGCTTCAATAATTTCCTTTTTTTCAAGGCGTTGAAAAACTGCGTACAAAGTTGCTTCCTTAATTTGAAAACGATTATTTGTGCGGATACTTATTTCCTGAGAAATTTCATAACCATAACGATCTTTCTCTAAAATTAACCTTAAAATAATGGAATCCAAGTGTCCGCGGATGATGTCACTTCGAACCATAAGTCACCTACTTATTTTTATTGCTCTATCTGTCAGAGTAATATTAGCAAACATTACTCTACCTGTCAAAGTAATTTTTCCGAATACGTCCAAATTTTCGGTGAGGTGTAATTATTAGAGGTTAAAAAATCCCCTTTCACTTCAGAAGTAAAAGGGGACTGGGGATATTTATTTAGCATTGAATTGTGATGGTTACTTCGACTTCACAAATTGTTTTCACAAATTCTCGGCTCTTTTTATTACATATACAATGCTGCAAGGAATATACCTAATGTCTCTTCGTAGATGTCGTCGAATTGGCTGAGTGGAAGTGGATTTGTACCACTACCTAACTCGACGGTAAAGCCAGGTCTGCGGAAGTCCTGAATAAACCAATCTTTATAACCTGCATAACTACCTGCCGACTTGATAGGCTCATAGCCACTAACTCGACTAAATTCATTAACAAGAATTTCTGACTCAGGTGGTTCGAGATTTTCAAAGCCCGATACGAAAAACATATACATTTCCAAAAAAATGTAAACATCTCTACTGTGACACAACTTTTATCTTCCGACTTTCGTTTTTGTGTCTTCCTTATTCTCCGAGTCTGATTTCGCCGAAGCTACTGCCATTTAGTATGACTCTCAAAGGCTTAAATTCCGCAGTATCGTTGTTAACATTTTTATAGTTGTATATATTTTTCTTGTTCACATTAAGGCGCAACCCTTCATGCAGTCTTTCTCTCACGAGTAGACCTCTTATGCTTTCACATAAGCGCAGACTATATCTTCATCTTATTTTCTAATAAGAGCCACATTTTTCTTCCGCCATTCGCTTGCGGTTTTACTCTCCCTCAAGGAGATAGTCGTTGAACGTCTTCCTTGTCTCATTAGAGATTTAGGACTTTCGCTGCTAAACATCCATTGCCAAAGCACTTAGCGCTACCGTTTTCCGTTGTCACGACGACCCTTTACGGACACTGAGTAATTTTTTTCAGCTTATGCCATCCTTGTTGTTTTTTCTGCTTTCGCACCGTTACGTCTGCCGTTTCCAGCTCCGCTTTGGTCACAAGGCTTTAGGAGTTAAAAGCAATTAACGTGGAGTTCGCACCAATCGCTTGATACGAAGGGTATTCTGTTATAAATCTATGCTTCTATACAGATTTGTATAGTTTTGTTTAAATTTGTCGTAACAGTTTAGTTACCCAATAAATCACTCTACCTTGTGTATGAAAAGCAAGAACTCTTGCAAAATCGCGCTTCTTAGTCAAATCAGCCATAGCAATGGCCTCAGGCTCGGACAAAGGTCGTTGTCCTCCATAATCTCTTGGTCCAGGTGTTTTCGGGTTGCGTGCACTTTCTAGTTCCCATTTTGCAGGGAACTGATCGTTCAAATCGACGCCATGTATATTTGCCTTCCAACCAGAGAAATTGGTGCTACTGCTATTCCAAGTAATAAGCTGATTTTTTAATGCCTCGTCATTAGGTGGTCCCTGTATCACTAAGTCGACACCATCAGGATTGACCATCGGAACTATGGAAAGGGTTGTTTGCTGGTAAAGTGGGAGTGGAGATAAACCGCGAATTGTACTTTGATTGGTGAGTGAGAGTAGATAGTCGTTTATAAAAGTTAAGATAATCGGAGTTGTAATCCATTCATTCGCATGAAAGGAGCCGTTATAATGGACACGCTTAGTCCCGTTTCCGATAAGAAGCTCTGGAATTTCATGCTGTAAAACAGAATGTCCGATTGTAGAGCTTTGTAGAAATGGATAAGCATCAAGTAGTTTTTTAATATCATTCATCATGAGGGTGTAGGTATAATTTTGTTTACCATTGACGAGCCTCCATGTAATTCGTTGAGGAATGCGAATTGTCTGGCCTATTTGTAATTGATTTGGATTAAGGCCAGGATTGACAAGTAAGATGGCTACTAATGGGAGATTTCTGCTATGAGCTATTTGCCAAAAGGTGTCTCCTTGTTTTATTTGATAATTGACCGTAACAAAGCCCGGAATTCGAATGCGTTGTCCAACCCTTAAAAATTGAGGGTTCATATTTCGGTTGGAATCTATAATTAGCTGAAGAGGTATTTTAAACACTTCACTAAAATGCCAAAGGGAATCTCCTGGTCTTACGAAAATGTCCACAATTGTTCTCTCCTTACTATCAATTATGTCTCGGCAAAATTGGCCAATATAAAATATATATGAAAAGAATACAGGACTTATTAACTTTTAATGGCTCATCATCAAAACGTGTGGTTGATTACCGTTCCGACTTGGCGCTTTGTTGCTGCCGCTACGCTTTCGCACAGATAAAACATTTGTTGCTGTCGCTTCGCTTTCGCACAGAGCAGAGCTTCCTGGGTGCGTCGGGGCAACAAATGTGTTTGTGCGAAAGCGTAGTGCAACGTAGCGGCAGCAACAGGATATGGGTCACGAAGGCGTTATCACAGGACGTGATGTTTTTAGCCTTCGTTCCTCTATTGCTAATCCCCAAGGAGTCGCCCAGTCGTAACGAAGATCAACTTATTTACATAGTAGACGTTTTAACAAAAGTCATCCACAACTTTTGATGATGAACCCTTTTAATGTGAACTTTGTTAAGTATTCCTCGCAAAGAGATTACTCTCTTAACCTAAGAGGAAGAAACTTTGTTACTTTTTGATGTACAATAATACTAGATAATAGAGTTTATGTCAGGTGAAGGTAGGAAAAGAAATGTTAAATAAATTTAAGATAAGTATACGAACTAAAATTACGTTAGGCTATATTGTTATCATACTTTGTTTACTTGCATCAGTGATTATCTTAAATAATCAAATTTCCTCTCTACAAAAAGAAAGAAATTATATTATCAAGAAGGATTCAACTATACATGCTCTAACCAATCGCATTGAAAAACACATTTTAGATATGGAATCGAACCAGAGGGGCTTTGTTATTACAGGTGAATCAAGCTACTTAGAACCTTACAACGAAGCTGGTGAAAATTGGGAATCTGATTTTAATGAACTTTATCAGCTTTTAGAAAATACACAACAACAGAAGTTAAATGAGATAAAGACGACGATAGAGCATTGGATTACAACATCAGCGGAACCTTCCATTAAATTTAAAAAAGAAAACAATACAGAATCGTTATGGGAAATTTATAAAGTAGATATAGGTCGTAAAGACATGGAAATAGTACGAAATCAGTTTGAGTCACTCCGTTCAGCGGTAGTTGCAACTATGCAAGCCAAAGTAAATGAGTTGGACAAAAGGAATAGTATTGTAACACTTACACTGCTTGGCATACTTGTATTTATTTCAGTTGTTGCGATTATCATTGCAAGTGGTGTTTCTCGTTCAATCGTAAAAACGTTAACTGAGGTTACACGAACGATCCGAGAAATCGCTGCTTCCAAGAGCAGTCAAAAAGGAAGAATACATGTTAGAACAAATGATGAAATCAATGCTCTTGCAGCTGCTACAAATGAATTGCTGGATGCGCTTGAGAGAAGAGAATGGCTACAGTTGAATATCGCAGAAATTGTCACAAAATATCAAGGTATTTCTGGCATAACCAAATTAGCTGAAACCTTCCTTTCAGAAATAGCGCAAAAAACGCAGTCTTCCCTGGGCGCATTTTATGTTCGTGAAACTACTGATAATCATATACAATTTGTAAAAAAAGCTGCTTTTGCGGACGCAGGAGATAACGTTGGAATTGAAAGCTTTAAACTGGGACAAGGCTTAATTGGACAATGTGCTTTAGAAAAAAAGGTTTTAATTTATAACGATATTCCAGAAGATTTCCGTTTAATAGGTACTGGTTTAGGGAAAGTACCGCCGAAAGGTATTTTTATCGTCCCTATTATATTTGAAAATGACGTTATAGCTGTCGTTGAATTAGCTACAATAACTAGCTTTAATAAGCTGCAGCAGGAACTAGTGAAACAAGTTATCGAAACCTTTGGATTAACGATCAATAGTGTCCTAGGGCGTATGGAAATTGTCCGTTTATTGAATGAGTCAAGAGCTATGACAGAGGAATTACAGGCACAGTCTGAAGAGCTTCAGACACAATCAGAAGAATTGCAGATGCAAACAGAGGAACTGACAATGATTAATGACCAATTGGAAGAACGAACAAAAGAGGCAGAGTTAAAGTCGAGAGAATTAGAACAAGCTAAAAAAGAATTAGAGGAAAGTGCGGAACAGCTGTTACTAAATTCAAAGTATAAATCTGAGTTTCTAGCCAATATGTCACATGAATTGCGAACGCCACTGAATAGCATTTTAATTTTATCTGAAATGTTAGCTGAAAATAGCCAAAATACTTTATCAGAAGAGGAAGCTGAATTTGCAAAGGTTATCCATTCTTCAGGTGAAGATCTACTGGCATTAATTAACGATATTTTAGATTTATCAAAAGTTGAAGCAGGCAAGTTGGATATTAGCTTTGATGAAATGAATATGAGTGAGGTTCCTGTACAAATCGAGCAAACTTTTGCGCCTGTAGCAACGAAACAAAATCTACAATTTTATATTTCGAAAGACGAAAATGTAGTCGATGTTTTCTATACTGACGAACAAAGATTCCAGCAAATATTGAAAAATTTATTATCAAATGCCTTTAAATTTACAAAACAAGGCTCAGTTCATCTTGACATTAAACAGCTTGGTCAAGAACAGTTAACAAATAATATGCAGGATGTTAGTGCTTACTGGTTAGAAATCACAGTTTCAGATACAGGTATAGGGATTCCAAAGGAAAAACATCAGCTTATTTTTGAATCATTCCAACAGGCTGATGGGGCAACAGTACGTAAATACGGTGGAACAGGTCTTGGTTTGTCCATCTGTAAAGAGCTTGCGGGATTACTTGGCGGCTGGATTTCTTTACAAAGTAATGAAGGGCAAGGTAGTACATTCACACTAACAATCCCAAGCTTGCCAAATGGCATCGAAGAGCAAAAACGTCTTGAACTTGCTATTCATGAAGTAGGGGCTACTAATGAATTAGAAGAGCTAATAGAAAAACAGCTATTGGAAACTAAGGACTTCTCTCAACAAGAGGTAGAAGTTTTTCAAGGGAAAAATATTTTACTTGTAGACGATGATTACCGTAATATATATGCATTAAAAAATGCACTCGAAAAACGAGGTATGAATATCTTAGTTGCCAAAGACGGGATAGAGTGTTTAGATATTATGCAAGTTAATGATGGAATTGACCTTATTCTGATGGATATTATGATGCCAAATTTGGATGGCTATGAAACGATGTCGATTATACGCAAACAAATGAAGATTACGGATTTACCGATTATCGCTTTAACAGCGAAGGCCATGAAAAATGATCGAGATAAAACAATAGAGGCTGGTGCTTCAGATTATATAAGTAAGCCATTAAATTTAGATCAATTAGTATCCGTTTTAAGAGTATGGCTAGTTTCTAAAGGGAGTTAATAAAATGGACCGATTTCCTTTGCAGCAAAAAAAGCATACAGATTTAGAAATTGATTTATTACTTGAGGCTATTTATCGTTTATCAGGATTTGATTTTCGACAATATAATCGTTCTTCTATATTAAGAAGGATTTATAGTAGGATGAGGATGAGTAATATTCCAACCATTTCTCGTGTACTTGAAAAAGTAATACACGAAAATGAGTTTTTAGAGCAACTATTGAATGATTTTTCTATAAATGTTACTGAAATGTTCCGTAACCCTAGCTTTTTTAAGGCTTTTCGCGAAGAGGTTGTACCTTCTTTAAGAGATTACCCTGAAATTCGGATATGGCATGCAGGATGTGCCACGGGTGAGGAAGTATACTCCATGGCAATTTTGCTCCAGGAAGAAGGGTTAATGGATAAAGCAGTTATTTACGCTACGGATATGAACGAACAAGTATTGGAAAAGGCAAAAAAAGGAGTATTTCCGATTAACAAAATGCAGGCATATACGAAAAACTATATGCTTGCAGGCGGTAGCCATGCTTTTTCTGAATACTATAAAACAGATGATCAATATGCTTATTTCCATCCCGCACTGTTAAAAAACATTATATTTGCACAGCATAATTTAGTAACAGATCAATCATTTAATGAATTTCATGTCATTATGTGTCGAAATGTTTTAATTTATTTTTCACCTGAGTTACAAAACCAGGTTCATCATTTGTTTTCCGAAAGCCTAAGTAATAATGGATTTTTATGCTTAGGAGATAAAGAGATACTACGATTTGAAGATATTATTTCAAAATATAAAGAAATCGTAGGCAATGAAAAAATATATCAGAAGATAAAGTAAGATAAGAAATAGGCTGTTGTCCAAGTTTCTCCACAGTAGAGACTTAGGCAACAGTCACTTTTTATGTAGTTTAACGTGCCTGTATCATTAATACACACATATCATCTGGTTGATTCCCTTGTTTCTCCATAGGCAGTAAATGGTCAATCAGACGTCGAGAATGATCCCATTTCGTAGATATTAGTGTTTGTAAATGCTTCTCGGATTCCATCTCACATGGTCCCATTGCCTCTAACACACCATCCGTATATAAAATAATTTGTACGTCCTCATTGTATTGAATGAATTGCTTTTGTACGTTGATCTCATCGAAAAAGCCGACTGCACAGCTTCCTTGATTTAAATGTACGAGCGTCTTTTCGTCAACTAGAGCATAGCCAGAAGGATGACCAGCGTTCACATATTCAATGGTTTTTTGTTCTGTATCTATCACTAAATAAATAGCTGTGAAATAAAAAAGATTGTCCTCTTTTCCATTTCGTAAAAGTGTCATATAACGGTTTAACTCTTTTATAACTAATTCAGGATCTTCTAATTGTTTAACAGCTTCTCGTAGGACAGAGGAGATAAACATACAAACAAGTGCTGCAGGGATACCATGTCCCATCATATCAAGCAAAATGATAGCATATCGATGATCATTTATTTTATGCCAATAATACATATCCCCTGCTAAATTAGAAGAAGGAAGATAAGAGACCTCTATTTGAATAGTAGCCTCATTTAAAGGGGCGCTCAAAAGGCTTCTTTGTACGTGTGTGGCTAAATCTAATTCGTATTGTATTTTCTTTTCTTGCTGTGTATGCCAATCTAATTCTGCTTTCAATCGTAATGCAACCCGAATTCTAGCAAGAAGCTCGGTTTTATTAATGGGCTTCGTAATATAATCTACCCCACCGATATCAAGTGCTTTAGCGAGCGTGTTTTTATCTTCTAGAGCTGTGACAAAGATAACTTGGATATCTTTAAACCGTTCATTTTGTTTAATACGCTTACAAGCCTCAATACCATCTATTTCAGGCATCATAATATCTAATAAAATTAAATCCACTGAATTTCCTGTTGAATTTGGTGCATCTAACTGTAAATAATCAAAAAGTTCATAGGCAGATGTTAGTGAAACACAGTTATCATAACCTGCATTTTTTAATATTTTATCGATTACAAATAGATTGACTTGATTGTCATCTACAAGAAGAATGGTCATAATTATTTCCCCTTATTCTGTGTGAATTAGTGCAGATTATATATGAATGTATTAACTTTATTATTATACAAAACATTAGGGAATAACGGTATTTTAAGGAGTATCCTAGTTGGTCGATAAATATATGAATAAGTAAAGAGCCAACAAGAAAGAGTCAGCTCTCAAAACTTATATTTCTTTTCAAATTCTAGCCTTTTTAAAGCCACCATAAATATCAAATGCATTTGCGATGATGGCAATAGCGATGCTTACTAATAATATTCGATCTACAGCAAATAAAATCTTAGCAGAGGTCGTTTCCGTAATCGCAGCGATATAAGGTACAGCAGGACTGTGTATGAGATCAGGGTGAATAGCCATGAGGATAAAAACAATGACTCCTGTACATTGAAGAAGAGCATTAGCTACGGCAATTAACATTGTCCATTGGCCAGCCTTCCATTTCCATAATGTTAAAGCTACACTTAAAACGATACAAATTAAAATAATCGGTGCAAAGGAGAGTAAGACATCCTGATTAAATATAGGCATAACAAATTTCAAGCCGCCTTTATTGTGAGAAGTATAGATTCCTAAAAGGTGATTAGCATTAAAATAGACAAAGGAAAAAATAACAATACCTAAGAGGCTAAAAATACTATCATTAAGTGAAATAGTTTTTTCTTTAGGGATTATTTTAACTTTTGCTAAATCATCAGGTGTCCATTCTGGATGGTCTTTTATAAAGGGGATTCGAATATTATTCCCGCCAGATCTATCAATTACAATAAAAGCAACTGTAATCCAGAACAGTACGTTTACAATCACCGAAATAATATTAGCGATGGTTATAGAAATAGTTTTGATCATCACAGACAGAAGTGCACCTTCTCCGCTATAAAGCACAATACTTTCAATCATCTGTACAACAACTGTAATAAAGATCGCCCAAGGAACAACTAATTTTATTGTTCTAATATAAGTATTAAACACTTGTGGACCAATTAAAAACCGTGGTGTGTCTTGATAGCTTGCTGCAACTTCTACAGGATTCCCTAGCTTTTTAAGCACTTCCTTTATATCTGATTCTGAATAATCTTCAGGTAACATATCTTCAATAGTGGATTTTAGTTCTAGACCGATATCATCACGTTTATTTTTGCTTATCCTTTTAGTTACTTCATGAATATATACATCAATCAGATTCATTCTTTCCTTCTCCCTTCAATAATTCATGCAGTCCTAAGTCCATAGCTGCCCATTCCGTTTTGAATTGTTCATAAAAATTCGAGCCATATGTGCTCAACACATAATATTTTCGAGCTTTACCTTTGGGTGTATCCCAGCTACTTGTAATCACTTCCTGATGCTCTAGTCGACGAAGTAACGAGAATAATGTACTTAGTTCAATGTTAATTCCAACCTGCTCGAGACGATGAATAAGGGAATAGCTATTCTGTGGTGTACGCAGTTGACTTAAAACAGCAAGCATTAATGCTCCACCTCGTAATTCCTTTGTGAATACATCTAATAAGGAGCTCACCTTTATCACCTCGGGTTCTAATACTGTAATCATACAGTATTATTTGTTATGTGGTAATATATGTTATTATCAAGAACTGAAATTAATGTGAAAAAATTTATAAAATGAAAGTCTGCCTTACAATAAACTGTAAAGGATGGGGGATGGATATGAGAGTTGTTGAAAAATTAATGAGGGAAGAAGATTTTATACATTTTGTTGATATTGTGGTTGGTGCTTATCCAGGAAGGATGGGTGGTTTACAGCCAACAAAAGAGCAGCTAAAGGCACTTTTTATGCATAATCAAAAGAAGGATGCATCCATTCATTATTATGGGTTATGGGAAGATAACAAATTAGTTGGTGGTATGCGACTCCATGATTTTGAAATGAACCTCTTCTCTAAACTGATTCCAATCGGTGGAGTCGGCTTAGTCGCAGTTGATTTACTTCATAAAAAAGAGAAGGTTGCCAAAGAATTAATAGATTATTTTTTAAAAAATTTTTTAGAAAAAAATGTTCACTTTGTTGCTTTATATCCGTTTAGACCTGACTTTTATAAAAAAATGGGCTTTGGATATGGACCGAAAATGCATCAATATTTAGTGGAACCATCAAGCTTTCCGAAAGGGCCAACAAAAAAACATCTTACATATTTAACAGCACAGGATCAGCATAAGATAGCAGATTGTTATAAAAGAGTTGCGGCGAAAAAGCATGGTATGTTAACGAAAACCGAATCGGAGCTTTCATCAATTTTTAAAAACCCGCAAAACTATATTATTGCTGTTGAAGAGGAAGATATGATACAAGGTTATATGGTATTTTCCTTTATTAAGCAAAGTGAAACGAATTTTTTACTTAATAATCTAGTCATTAAAGAATGGATCTATGAGACACCAGAGGCTTTATTAGAGTTCAGTGCATTTTTAAATAGTCAAGCGGATCAAGTAAATCGTATTGAATGGAACACACAGGAAGAAAATATTCACTTCTTTTTAGGTGATGTACGAAATGGAACAGATCATCTAATCCCAAGTGTCTACCATGCAAGTGCTATTTCAGGTGTTGGCTTAATGTATCGTATTATCAATGTTAGAGGTTTTTTTAAGGAGTTAACAACGCGTAATTTTAATGGTCAAACGTTAACATTTAAGCTTACGGTTAACGATTCGTTACTATCAGAGAATAATCAACAAATCGTTATCGAGGCTATCGATGGTAATATAAAAATTTTAGACAGTAATAACTATGATGTGGAAATGGTAATAAATATCGCAGAGCTTTCTTCTCTTGTCATGGGAGTTGTGACAGTGCAAGAGTTATTTATGCTTAGCATGGTGAAGATTAGTGATGAACAATATGTACAGGTGCTGCATCAGCTCTTCTTCGTCCTTGATAAACCAACGTGCATTACAGCATTTTAGGGAAGCCAAGAATTAGGCATTCCTACAGTATGAAGCTATTGTTCTTTTTTCTTAAAGAGTGATGAGCTAACAGGTCGTTCCAGTGGCGTAATATTAATAATAAAATAGCTTATAATTAATATTAAAATAATAAGTGAATAAATTAAGGTGTTGATGGGATGGTCATGCTCTACGATAATTAATCGAATCATGGCCGTAATCCCTATATATATAAAGTACCTTAGTGGAAAATGATAATCCTCTTTAAAATATTTAATAATCATAGTGATAAATTCAAAGTACAAGAAGAAAATAAGAATATTAGCAAGGAAAAGCTTATAGTCACCGCCATCATTGTTGAATATTAAAATTTTAAGGAATTGGATGAGTTCTTTGAGAAGCAAGAAGGATAAAATGAGCGCTAGAAGAACAAGGCAAACATTTAGAAACAACTGTAAAGATTTCGGTACGGCCTTTATTAAATGTAAATAAGCTGAGTTCTTTTGGTTCATCGAATTCCTCCAATCTTGCAACTGTCCTGAGTGAACAAGAAAAACTAAATAGAAAGCGAACATGCAGTTGTAAAATAATCATATGGTTGAGCGTCATCGTTTTATGATTTGAATATAACATTTTATCGTAAATGTCTAAGTACTATTTTGTAAAGTTTTGGTATATATTCATGAAAGAAAGTTTTCAAAATAAATTAGCTGTATGCTAAAATAGATGTGCATGAATATAAAATTTAAAAGGGGTTTTTAAAATGGCTAAAGCAGCAAAAACAGATGCAAAAATTACACCAGAGCGTTTAGAAGAAGCATTA
This sequence comes from Lysinibacillus sp. FJAT-14222, assembly GCF_001278875.1. Lineage (NCBI taxonomy): Bacteria > Bacillati > Bacillota > Bacilli > Caryophanales > Bacillaceae > Lysinibacillus > Lysinibacillus sp. FJAT-14222. Next base: position 104,268 of record NZ_LIYL01000046.1, read on the forward strand.
AACGTACGTGATCGTCTTGTTATCGAGTTACTGGTACAAGTACTTGATGAAAAGCTTGTAATTGAACGTCCAGTATTACGTGAGCGTGTAGCAAACCTTGTAGACCTTTCTGATCATGATGCAGAATTAAAAGAAACGATCCACGCTGTTATTAACAAACTATAATCTTAAGGAAAATGCTACACGTAATCGGTAGCATTTTTTCTTTTGCTGAAAAAGGGGCATGCTCGGGTAGCCTGAAGAAGTGATGGGTGTGAGCGCTAAAACTGATCAGGTAGCCCGAAGAAGTGATCGGGTGAGCGCCAAAACTGATCAGGTAGCGTGAAGAAGTGATTGGGTAAGCGGCAAAACTGATCAGGTAGCATGAAGAAGTGATGGGTGTAGCCAAAACTGCTCGGGTAGTCCGAAGCCTGCCCAGCCAAGATTCACACTCGGTACTTACCCCTATAGAGCAACCCAAATTGCCAGTAGAAAAACGGAATCCATTAAATAAAACCCAAACAAGAATCTGCCATCCATTCTTGTTTGGGTTTTCTTAGTTTTTAATATACTTTATCGCCATTAAAAATAGAGTTTTTCACAATTACATAATCTACATTTCGAATGGCATCTAGTTTATTGCCACCTGCATAGGAAATAGATGATTGAAGATCTTGCTGCATTTCAATTAAAGTATCTTTGACGCTGCCCTTATGTTCAACATACATCTTTTTACCTTCAACATTTTTACGTTCGCCTTTTTGGAATTCAGAAGCAGATCCGAAGTATTCCTTCACAGTTTTACCGTCGATTTCGATTGTTTCGCCAGGTGACTCTTCGTGACCTGCAAATAATGATCCAATCATCACCATTGAAGCACCAAAGCGAACAGATTTTGCAATATCACCATGTGTACGAATACCGCCATCAGCAATAATTGGCTTCGTTGCAGCTTTTGCACACCAGCGTAGTGCAGCTAGCTGCCAACCACCTGTACCAAAACCAGTTTTGATTTTAGTAATACATACTTTACCTGGTCCAATACCAACTTTTGTTGCATCTGCACCAGCATTTTCAAGTTCACGTACTGCTTCAGGTGTGCCCACATTACCAGCAATCACAAAGCTAGTTGGTAGATGTTTTTTAATATGTTGAATCATACGAATGACAGCATTTGAATGACCATGTGCAATATCGATTGTCATAAAATCAGGCACTAAATTAGCAGCTGCTAATTCTTCTATAAAAGAATATTCCTCATTTTTCACACCAACACTAATTGATGCGATTAAGCCACGACCTTGCATATCTTTGATGAAATCGATACGTGTCTCGGGATTAAAACGGTGCATGATATAAAAGTAACCGTTTTCAGCAAGCTTCACAGCAAGACTTTCGTCGATAATTGTTTGCATGTTTGCCGGAACAACAGGAAGTTTGAATGTATGACCACCTAAAGTAACAGAAGTATCACATTCAGAACGACTTTCTACAATACATTTTGCGGGAATTAGTTGAATATCTTCATAGTCAAATACGTTATCCATTATATCCACTCCTAAAATACGAATATTTTTTAAGATTTATTTTAAATTGTTCGTCATTTGGTAATTTACATGATTTTTGAGTAAATGTCAAATAAATAAAGTGAAATTTTAATCAGTGGGGGTTTTTTCATCATCACTGATTATTAGTCTTCACCAAGCTGGCTTTCACGGGCAGTTAATGAGGGGGGAAATTCGCAGGAGAAAACGGAAATTACACGAGCCATAAGGATAAATGGATAAACGATAAGATTAAAACGTATTGTTAAAAAACGATTGTACTAAAAAATCTCGCAATTTTTGTAGAATAATGATTTTTGAAAGTAACTTTAAGTCGGCTCATCTAAAATTTGTATAATTATTTGTTATCCATGTACAATAGAATTGTTTCGAAAAATGACAAAGGAGTGTTGGAAATGGCAGTAGAGGTGTACTTAATTTTTAATGGAAATTGTCGAGAGGCTGTATCTTTTTATGAGAAAGTTTTTAATACGAACAAGCCTGAAATTATGACATTTGGCGATTCACCACAGGATCCAAGTTATCAATTACCAGAGGAAGCAAAAGATCTTATAATGCATACGCGACTTTCGATTTTTGGTAGCACCGTAATGTTCTCAGATACATTTCCGGGCAACCCATTCACGATCGGAAACAATGTAACATTAGCCGTTGTCTCAGACGATGAGGATCAGATGCGAAAAGCTTTTGATGGCCTTAAGGATGGTGGCAAGGTTAGTATGGAGCTGCAAGAAACATTTTGGAGTAAATGTTACGGCTCACTTACTGATAAGTTTGGTATTGAGTGGCAATTTAGTTATGAGGAAAATAAATAAAGTTCATATTGAAAAGCACGATGAAAGGGGAGAAGACCCTGAACATCGTGCTTTCTTTTTAGTATTTAAAACGATCTACATAGGTTTGTAATTCATCAGATAGATCAAGTAGTGATTTTGCAGCTATAGCCATTTCCTGCATAGAGGACAATGTTTGCTCAGTTGAAGCGGCAACTTCCTCTGACGCTGCTGCATTTAATTTAGCATGATCTGTTAGCTCGATAGCAGTTGCAGAAACTTCTTCGACTACCGCTGACATCTCCTGAGCAGACGCTGAGATATCTTCCATTTTCGGAGCAATATTACGTAAACTTTCTACAATACTCTCGAATTTTTCGCTTGCATCCTCTGACAGTTGTAAACCTTCTTGGACGTCCGATGAAGCTTTTATCATTGTTTGAACGGATTTAGCAGTATCTTGCTGAATTCCAGTAATGAGTGCAGTAATTTGCTCTGCTGATTGATGTGATTGTTCAGCTAATGTTCGTACCTCATCGGCAACTACTGCAAAACCTTTCCCGTGTTCTCCAGCTCGTGCTGCCTCAATAGCGGCATTGAGTGCAAGTAGGTTTGTTTGGTCGGAAATAGCACTAATCATTTCTAAAATTGATCCAATCTCTTTTGTTCGGTCATAGAGAGATTTAATCATAATGTCTGATTGTGTAACAGATTCGTTGATGGAAATCATTTGTTTAACTGTTCTATCTACAGATTTACCACCTTCTTCTGCTAGTTGAATTGCTTGACTAGAAAGGTCTGAAACTTGCATTGAACTATCAGCAACTTCAACGATACCTTTGGCAATTTCCTCAATAGAAATAGTATTTTGGTCAATTCCGGTTGTTTGTTTTTCAGCACTGATAGCCACTTGTTGCATTGCTTGAGTAACCTGTTCTGAAGCGGCAATATTTTGCTCTGCATTTGCAGATAATCCTTGCGCCGAGGTTTGTACGTGTTTAGAGCCTTGATCGACGTTACGAATAAGATTTTTTAAGCTAACTTTCATTGATACAAATGCTTCACTAAGCTGTCCAATTTCATCTTTTGAATGAATATCGATAAACGCTGTCAGATCACCTTCACTAATTTTTAGAGCGTTCTCCTTCAGTCGATTAATAGGATTGACGATAGATTTAATCATGAAAAGCATAAAAATAATGCCGACAGTAATGGAAACAACAATGATGATTAAGTTGATATTAAAGGTTGAAGCAGCAGCTTGTGTAGCCTCGGCCGTAAACATTGTACCAACAACCTTCCAACCTGTTAGCTTATTCGTGACAAATTGAAGTTGACGATCCTTTTCTATTATCGTACCACTATCTTTTTCATAAATTTTTGCAATATAGCTTTCGGTTGCCTCAGTACCACTTTCCTTATCAGGTTGGGCAATATATATTTTGTTGCTATCTATAAGTGACGCAAAGCCTGTTTCTCCAATATGTATATCATTCGTAATGTCACTCAGTTTAGAAATATTGAGGTCCAATCCGATAACCCCGGAACCGTCTTGTAAAGCTTGAGTAATAGTAATAACAATGTCACCTGAAGTTTGTGTAATATAAGGTGCTGTAATGGCTACTTGACCTTTGTTATTTAAACCTTGCGTATACCATGATCGTGTTCTTGGATCAAACCCACTGGGGTATTCTTGAGCAGGCTCGTCCAGTATTTTTCCATCAGCTGTTCCAATATAAATCAATTCGACTTCTGGGTGCATGTTGGCATATTCGCGTAAGAGCGACTTAAGGTCAGAAACTTTATCTTCTTGTAAATAGGATTGATTAAGCTTTTTAGTAAAATATTGAACGTCCTCAACTTTAGGCTTAATCGTGTTTGTAATATTTGTATTTAGCATGCGCACACTTTCAGTCGTGCTTGCTTGCTGTTCGATTATAATTTGCTTCCCTGCACTTTGATAGGACACGATGCCGATTAACAATGTTGGGATGAGAAGCATAGCTAAAAATGAATAGATGAGCTTTTTTCGTAAACTTAGTTGTTTCACTTGTGTTATCCCCACTCTTATATTATTGTTCTATACTTTTCCGTTGAAGGTAAATAATAGATGTCTAGCCCATTTTATCAAAAATAGTATTAAGCATGGTTATTTTTTCATAATAAATATTTAAATAAATTTTTTAAAACTATATTTGTTAGATGACATATAAAGGTGCTATAAGATGTATACTAATGTTGTTAAGGAGGGATTTTTTATGATTCGACAAATTGGACAAGTAATGTTATATGTAAATGATCAGGAGACTGCCGTAAAGTTTTGGACAGAAAAAGTTGGATTTGTTGTAGTTGCTGACCAGGAAGAGGCAGGAATGCGTTGGATTGAAATTGCTCCAACTAAAGAAGCTCAAACTACTTTTGTTCTACACAATAAAGAAATAATTGCAAAAATGCAGCCTGAATTAAATTTAGGGACACCTTCTATTATGTTTTATGCCGATCATATAGAAAATCTATATCAAGATTTTCAAGCAAAGGGCGTTAAAGTAGGGGATTTAGTAATGATGCCAATGGGTAGAGTTTTTAATTTTGCTGATCATGAAAATAATTATTTTGCATTAGTAGAAAAATAAACCATATAGTTATATGGTTGTCCTATAAGCAGAAAAAGTAAGCTGGATTTAAAATGGGAATCTGCTCGATTTCAATCGTTTTACGCGGAAATCGAGCAGATTCTTGTTTTTATCCTATATAAATAGCTATTTATTTTAAATCCTCTCCGAAAATCCCCACAGTTTGACGGTCAACTATAAATTCATTGCCATTCCATTTCAAAATATTTTCGACATCACCTAATCCATCTGCATGATATCTGCCTGCGATAGCTTGATAAGCTAAAATCTCATATATGCCGTCACGCTCAAAGTCCACTGGATACAATCCACTTATTGGGTCAACCCATCCTTCAATAGGCTGCTTCAGTGTACCATCTTGCTGATAAATTTCCGCTAAATAATCAGGTCCCTTGTATTGTAAATCGATAATATATTGCTTTTTAGGATTCATGCTACGGACAGCTACTTTGTATTGATTTTGATAATTAACTGTGTACTTTAGCTTATTATTAAAAGATTCTGCATCAAAAATTGAGCGCATTTTCCCGTTTATTGAGGAGAATATTTCACCGTTGATAATACCTCCACTACCTCCTGTATCAGAAATAGCTAAAATATCTTCTAGATGATTACCTGTAAAGTCACCTAAAAATATAGTTGGATTATAGCCGACGCTTTGTTTTAGCATTATTTTTTCAAATTGGTGTGTTTGTCCATAAAAAATAGCCAGTGTTAGGTTTTTCCACAAAGGGCTATCTGGAGTTTTAGTTCCCATCAACAGAACCGTTTCAAGAAAACCATCTCCATTAATATCTCCAAATTTCGTCTGAATAACCTGAGGGGTCATAGGTGAAATAGCATTATTATTTAAAGATGGATTCATATTATTGGTCATACATACACCTCTTTCTTTAGTTTTAGCATATGTTGTAAATATTGCTTGGTGAATAAAAATTAGAGGAATCAGTAATGATGATAAAACTTATAAAAAAACTTATAATTAACCCATTGACATTTTCAAATGTGAAAAGTATCATAAATGTCAACGAATCAGAAAATTCAGTACCAACTATAATCTCGCTACTAAAACGTAGTTAGAGATTTTTTTACAATATTAATTCTTAGTAAATATATATGTTTTATATAATTTGGGAAGAAGGAGATTTACTTGAAGGATTTATTTATTAAAACAAAGCGACAACAGTATTGGCTAGAGCAGCTAGCATCTATTTCTGAGTCAATCAAGGCTGAGGCTAAAGAGGTAGATGAACAATCTCGTTTTCCATTCGAAGCACATAAATTACTTTTGCAAATTGGTTATCCAAAACTAACTTTACCGAAAGAATATGGCGGTGAAGGTTTATCAGTCTATGATATGGTACTCGTTCAAGAAACGTTAGCAAGCTATGACGAGAATGCTTCACTCTCACTAGGGTGGACATTAGGTGTTGTAGGTGAACTATATGAGAAAAAGCTATGGGTAGATGATTTACTAAGTACATTTGCGCAAGAAATAAAAAATGGCGCAATTATAAATAGGGCCGTGAGTGAAGCAGCAACTGGGAGCCCCACACGTGGAGGGCGACCAGGAACAAACGCTGTTTCAATAGAAGAAGGTTGGCTCTTAAACGGGCGTAAAATCTTTACGACAGCCTCTCCTGTGCTAGATTACTTTTTAACATCAGCATGGATTGAGGAAAAAAATCAAATTGGCTTCTTCCTTATTCATAAAGATGTCCAAGGGCTTTCAATTGAAGAAAACTGGGAAATGTCAGCAATGCGAGGTACAAGTAGCCATGATCTAGTTTTAAAGGATGTAATTGTCCCTAAAAATTATTTAGTAGAATTACCAAGTCATCCAAGTGGTGGCAAGATAGATGGTTGGATTCTACATATCCCAGCAACGTACTTAGGTATTGCGCAGGCAGCTCGTGATTATGCACTGCATTTTGCCAATCATTATCAACCTAATAGCTTGAATGCTCCAATTAGTACATTACCAAATGTACAGCAACTTCTAGGCGATATTGAATTGAAGCTATATCAAGCACGCTTTGTACTGTATGGAGTTGCCGAGGCTTATGATGACCCGGCTAGACGTGAGCTTTTAACAAATGAAATGGCAGTTGCGAAGCATACGGTCACAAATTTGGCGATTGAAATCGTCGATAAGGCAATGCGTGTAGTAGGCGCAAAAAGCTTACAATTAACAAATCCATTGCAGCGCTATTATCGAAATGTTCGTGCAGGACTTCATAATCCACCGATGGATGATATGACAATTATTAAATTGGCAAATACCGCAATTGAACTGCAAAAATCGAATGAATAAGGGGAAATGATATATGTTTAAACAAAAGAAAAAGATTTTTCAATTGGCAGCAATCGGGTTGGCTTCACTTGCTATTTTAGCGGGCTGTAATTCAGGTGAAGCTTCAGATAAAGATTCAGAGGATGGCGCGAAAGTACGTACAGTGAAGGTTGCATTTGACCAGGCGTCTAAGCCAATTAGTTATCTAGATGATAATGGTAATCCAACAGGCTACGATGTGGAAGTTATGAAGCTAGTGGATGAGATGTTACCTGACTATAAGTTTGAATTTGTAGGGACAACTAGTGATGATTTACTAATTGGTGTTGAGCAAGGGAAATATCAAGTAGGAATAAAAAATGCCTTCTTTACGCAAGAACGTACAGAAAAGTTTATTTTCCCTAAAGAATTTTTAGGCTTAAGTAGTGCTGGTTTAGTATTACGTAAAGAAGATGAAGATATAAAAACATTAGCTGACTTTGCGAAAAAAGGTTATTCATTAGCACCAATCGCTGCGAATAATGCGCAATACACAATTATTGATGAATATAATAAAGCCAACCCAGACAATAAAGTGAAATTACAGGCTGGAGATGCATTTACTGTTGATGTCGTGCAATGGGTGAATGAAAAACGTGTCGATGGCGGTGTCATGATTGAAGGTCCATTTAAACAACAAGTTTTAGCAGAAGATGGCCCCTATCATAATTTAAAGGATGACGTAATTTACAACGAATTTGACGTTATTAAAACATGGCCGTTGTTCAATAAAAAGGAACAAGAGTTTGCAGATGCTTACGATAAAGCTGTAGCACAAATAAAAGAACAAAAGAAAACAAATGAATTAAGCACTAAGTTTTACGGTCGAGATTTATTTGAAGTGTTAGAAACTGTGAATCGCTAATCTCTTTTAAAGAGCAAGCGTTAGCGGCTGTTACCAGATAAAAGGCTGTTGAGTCAGTATACTCAGCAGTCTTTATTCATACAAAGAGAACTATTGTATCAAGTGTGTTGATTAGAAGCGACAGCAACAAAGCAAGTAGCCCGTAACGGAAATCAGCGTCTTCGAATTAATTTTAGTGAATAAAAATAGCTAATCAACACACCTGTTATTGTATATTTATATAAAAGTTGGTGAGGAAATGGAGAAGTATTTTGATGCATCATACATTTGGAACTCAATTCCTGTATTATTGCCGTTTTTAAAAGTTACCTTCTTAGTTGCAGGATCTTCCATTGTACTAGGCACAATATTTGGCTTACTATTAGCGGCTGCCAAGCTAAGTTCAATAAAATTACTGCAAACATTAGCGAATTTATATACTACGATTATGCGCTGTACACCATCTATCGTCTTATTATTTCTCGTATACTATGGTGTTCCAGCGTTAGCGGAAAACTTCGGCATAAATCTCCATTCAATCGATACAGCCATTTTCGTAGTCGTGACGTTCACTTTACAATTTGCAGCGATTATGTCAGAGGTTATTCGTTCGGCCTATTTAGCCATTAATAGAGGGCAATTTGAAGCGGCTGTTAGTGTGGGATTAACGCCATTTCAGGCCTATCGACGTATTATTTTCCCACAGGCACTCGTTATCGCATTACCAAACTTTGGGAATGGGATGATTGCGTTATTACAAGAAGGAGCGCTCGCTTATACAATCGGCTTAATTGATATTGTCGGAAAGGCAAATTTAATTATTGCAAGTAATATTAATGCACATGCATTAGAAATATATATTGCTTTAGCGATTGTTTATTGGGTGCTGTCGATTATTATTGAAAAATTCTTCGCTATGCTAGAAAAGTTCTTTGGTAAGGGGAAAAAGACATTAGAAACAACGTAAGGAGGCGTAACCATGAATTATCAATTTTTAGTTGAAACATTTTTTGTTGCATTATCAGGTGTACCTATCGCACTCCTTGTGACAATTGTTGCTATGCTTGTTGCTCTACCACTTGGCTTTCTACTAGCACTAACACGGGTCAATAAAATCCCAGTGATCCACCATATAGCAAAAATTTATGTCTCCTTTGTCCGAGGTACACCGATCATCATTCAAATCTTTATTATTTATAGTAGTATCCCATTACTACTTAAAATGATTTTTGAAAAATATAATATTGCCTATGATATTTATAAAATCAATCCGATTTGGTATGCATTTATCGTCTTCGCATTTAGTACAACGGCCATTTTAATAGAGGTATTTCGTTCTGCTTTAAGTACGATTGAAAAAGGTCAGCTAGAGGCTGCTCATGCAGTAGGCTTATCAACAATTCAAGCCTATCGCCGTATTATTATTCCACAAGCTTTAGTAGTAGCTATGCCAAATATTTGTACGGCTACAGTCAATCTCATTAAAGCGACGTCTTTAGGCTATGCAATGTCCTTACCTGAAATTACATTAAAGGCTAAGGTAGCTGCAAATGTTGGCTACAATTACGTAGAAGCATATATTGATATTTTCATTGTGTACTTAATTTTATGTAGCACAGTTGAATACATTTTTAAACGATATGAAAAACATTTAAGCAAATTCAAAGTGGCAAAAGCTTAAGGGGTGAACGAGTATGTTAGACATTAAAAATATCCATAAATCATTTGGTGACAATGAAATTTTAAAGGGTGTTGATTTAGCCATTGATAAAGGTGATGTTGTTGTTATTTTAGGTCCAAGTGGCTCAGGAAAAACAACATTATTACGTTGCATTAACTTTTTAGAAAAAGCCGACCAAGGACATGCGACATTTGGAGATATTCAAGTAGATTTTCAAGATGTAAAGAAGAAGGACGTGCATTCCATTCGTCAACGTGTAGCATTTGTATTCCAAAACTATAATCTTTTCACAAATAAAACAGCGCTAGAAAATGTGACAGAGGGGCTTATTATAGGACGTAAAGTTCCGAAGGCAGAAGCGATTGAAATTGGTAAAAAGGCACTTGATAAAGTAGGTTTATCAGAAAAGTATGATTCCTACCCAAGTCAATTATCTGGAGGTCAACAACAGCGAGTTGGTATTGCCCGAGCAGTGGCATTAAATCCTGATATTATTTTATTTGATGAACCAACTTCTGCACTTGATCCAGAGCTAGTAGGAGAAGTTCTTCAGGTTATGAAAAACATTGCAGCTGAGGGAACAACGATGCTTGTTGTCACACATGAAATGGGCTTTGCAAAGGACGTAGCAAACCGTGTGATTTTTATGGACGGCGGTGTCGTTGTAGAAGAAGGAAACCCTCATGATATATTTGTTAATCCGAAAGAGGAGCGCACGAAGAAATTCTTAAAACGTGTTATTCCTGAGGATTATACTTACTACATTTAAAGATAAAAAGAAGAGAATTTGCAAGCTTTCAATTGAAGCATGCAGATTCTCTTTTTTGACATCCGCCGGAGGCTTTAGGCCAACAAGATGTTGGTCACTCAGTCGTTGCCACAGGACGTGGCGTTCTTAGACTGAGTTCCTCTATTTCAGCGGGTGTTTGGATACCTGAAAGAAGTTAAAGCTTTAAAAAATGCGTTAATTCGTTAATGGAATAGATATGCAATTCGTGCATAGCTCGTGTACAAGCTGTGTAGAAATAATTACGTTCTGTTTCCCTAGAATAATTAGCTGCGGAGGCATTGTATAGCAAGACAGCATCGAATTCAATTCCTTTTGCCATATAAGTAGGTAACAGTAAAATACCTTTTTTAAATTGTTTTGTATTATGGGTAATGAGTTGAATATCTACTTGGTCCTTCATTTTATCAAAAACCATCGTACACTCTTGCTCTGTTTTACAGATGACTGCAATTGTTTCGAAATTTAGGGACAAGCTATTAATTTTTTCGACAAGCTGTTCAATTAAATCTATTTCATTTGGAACGATCGTGATAGTCGGTTCGGGACCAGTTCGATTAAATGCTTCTACTTTCGCATCCCCATGTAAAATCTTCGAAGTAAGATGAATAATTTGTTTTGTTGAGCGATAACTTTTCGTTAATATCATTTTTTCTGCTTTTTCACCATACAATTGTGGTGTCAGCAGTGAGGGGTTTTTAAATGTATGAGGATGGATGGTTTGATGTCCATCGCCCAATATAGTCATACGTGCACGTGGGAATAATTGTTGTAATACAAATAGCTGAAATGGAGAATAGTCTTGTGCTTCATCAATTAAAACATGACGAATCGTCGTATTTGTTCGTTGACCTTCTATTTTGTCCTGTAAGTATAAAAATGGTGCAGTATCTTCATACGAAATAATACGCTTTGTTAAATGAGAGTGTGTATGTTGGCATATTTCTTCCCAATGTTCGGGTAAAAAGTTCTGTAAGTGCTGATGAATAGTATTGTTCATTGCAAACATTTGACGATAAATGCCTAACATATGAACGAACTTTAATTGTTTTACAGATTGACGAAGTGGCTTGAACTGTTTTTTGACAATTTGGATAGCTAATTTCTTGCGCTCTTGCTCAAAATCATCAAAAGAGTTTTCTGAAAACCGCCCTTCATGTAAAAGTTCACTATAGGTTTTTGTATACTCTTCAATATCTAAAAGCTCACTTGCTTCTTCTACCCATTCTTTCGCCCGTTCTGCTTTTTCAATTTTCGATAATTGTTGTAATAACCATTCTTTCACTAATTGCAGTCGATTTGGGATGGGAATCGTGGAATTGAATGAATAAAAGTATTCAGCAATTTCTTGAGCTGTAATAATTCTTTCTCCGCGAAAAACAATATTTTTAAACAGCAAACCTTCATTTGCAAGGTACTTAATATATTTGTCCATTAATTCTCGATATTGGAGGCTAGCTTTAAAAGAAATAATAGTAAGCTTCGTTTGATAGAGTGAGTCATCTTTCTCTGTTAAAAGTGACTCCAATTGCTCATAAGGATATTCCAATTGGAACTGTCGACCTAAACGTTTTGTTGCATATTCGGAGAAGGTTAATTGCTGCATATTATCTTCACCTAAATCCGGTAAAACGGTATGAACATATTGGTTAAAAAGCTGATTAGGTGTAATCAATAAAATTTGATCTGCGGTAATTTGGTCTCGATAATGATATAACAAATAAGCAACACGTTGGAGAGCAACAGCCGTTTTTCCACTACCCGCGACACCTTCTACGATTAGATGAGGAGTGTTGACATGTCGAATGATTTTATTTTGCTCAGCTTGAATAGTTGCTACAATGCTACGGATATGTTCGTTTGCATTTTGAGCGAGAATATCGAGTAATAAATCATCACCAATTGTTAAACCTGTATTAAACATGGATTGTAATTGACCGTTCTTGATGATAAATTGCCGTTTTAAAAGAATCTCACCTTGAATTTCTTCAGTTGACGTTTCATAAGTAGCTGGACCAGGCGTGTAATCATAATACATACTTGATATAGGGGCTCGCCAATCATAAATTAATATGTTTTCATCCTCTTCATCCATTAAGGTTGCGACACCGATATAAATCTTTAAAAGTTCGTTATGACCATCCTGTAAAAAATCAATACGAGCAAAATAGGGTGATTGCTGTAAACGGTCATAAATTTTTACATCCTTGATGACACGTTGCTGAGCATGCTGGGAATCGTATAAGAGCTCTGCTTGTTGTTTGATAGCAAAATAGGTCTCGTCTATATCCTCTGGCGTATCTAAATTTACTCTGACGTCGTCCCAAAAGGTTTTTTTTAACGTTAAAACATTGTCCCTAAAATCCTTTTCCTTTCGTATCAACGCCTCTTTTTTGTGACCAACTGTGTTTAAACAAAGAACAAGATACTGTTTTTCTTCTGTCCATTCATATTGCTTTTCCAACGTTACTCACATTCCTCTCCATAATAATTTGTATGGCTTGTGAATCGAGACATTTATCATACAGCTAGTTGCGAAAGAAGTATAGTCTAGTAATTTCTGTAAATTTATGCTATAATAAAATTATAAGGAAAATCGGTTTTGAGATCAAAAGGCTGTTCCACAAAGTTGGAGCAGTCTTTTTTTATAGCCTGATTTTCCCTTCTGAAGCATGTGACTTTTTCACCATAACGTGTGGTTGATTTCCGTTCCGACTGGGCGCTTTGGTGCTGTCGCTCCGCTTTCGCACAGATAAACCATTGTTGCTGTCGCTCCGCTTTCGCACAGATAAACCATTGTTGCTGTCGCTTCGCTTTCGCACAGATAAACCATTGTTGCTGTCGCTTCGCTTTCGCACAGATAAACCATTGTTGCTGTCGCTCCGCTTTCGCGCAGAGCAAAGCTTCCTGGGGGCGTCCGATGAGCCGCTTGGGCCAACAGATGTTTTTTGCGCGAAAGCGAAGCGGCAGCGGCACCGACGTTGGTCACGAAGGCGTTATCACAGGACGTGATGCTCTTAGCCTTCGTTCCTCTATCGCTGATCCCCAAGGAGTCGCCCAGTCGGAACGGAAATCAACTAATATACATGGTATACGTAACAAATGTCATACCCAACTTATATCATGTTAACCCTCAAAAACTAATCTCCATACTTTAAAGTAAAGCCGAGGATTAATTTTTGATAATGCAATAAGGAAAATTAGAAGCTAATCGATTACTAAAGAATAGGGATCTATAAACGATATAGACACTTGAAAGGGGGTGAAAAAAATGAAGGTGATATTTACAGTTGGACTACCTGGAAGTGGCAAGAGCACGTTTGTTAAGGAGCTAGCAAAACGCGAAAATGCGCTAATTCTTTCAAGTGATGCCATACGTCAAGAGTTATTTGGTGACGCTACAAGGCAGCAATCACGAATAGTATTCCGTGTTTTGTATGAACGTTTGAATGAACGTGTGGCCAATGGTCAATCCGTTATTGTCGATGCGACAAATATTGAACGGGAACGTAGAGTATTTGCACTAGGTAAATTGCCTAGTAATGTGAAAGCCATATGCTATTATTTTGATACACCTTACACATTGTGTGTAACAAGAAATCAACAAAGAAAGAGGAAAGTTCCATTAGTGATAATGGAAAAAATGAGAAAGAATTTAGAGTTTCCGATAATGGGAGAAGGATTTGAAGAGGTTCATATTGTACATGAAGCGAATCCGTATGAAATCTCGAAAGATCAATTTATTTCCCTTATCCAAAGTCAACCCACATATGAGGAGCTTTTTCAAAAGCTAAGATCAGTCCAACTATTTAAAGAGATTTATCAATTTAATCAAGAAAATCCATACCATCAATTTTTACTTTGCCAGCATACGTATTTTGTTTATGAATATATGAACGAATACTATATGGAAAGTGACAAGCTAGCATTACAAATAGCTGCTTTATTCCATGATGTAGGCAAACCATTTTGTAAAAAATATAAAGAATTACAACAAAGATATGGATATTATGGACATGAAAATGTATCTGCTCAAATGGTCTGTCATTTTTTATTAGAGCTAGGCTTTGAAGAAGACTTTGTTTTAAAGGTTGTTAAGTTAGTACAATTTCATATGTTAATTCAATACGGGGGCGATAAGGGATCAAGTGAGATTTATCATTTATTAGATGGTGACTTATTAACAAAGCTTTATTTCTTTCGTGAAGCAGATCAATTTGCCAAATAAGTGTAAACAAAGGAAGTGAGTTAATGACCAATTTGATGAAATATCCAAGAAGCTTTCATTTGCCGTGGAGTAGAGGGTATACACATGATGATAAGGTTGCTAAAAATGTTGATCATTTTATTGGAAAAGAGGTTGTTGTAACCGAAAAATTAGATGGTGAAGGAACAACACTTTATCGAAACTATATGCATGCTAGAAGCTTAAGTTCAGGAGATCATCCATCTAGGCACTGGGTAAAAACGTTTCATGCTACATTTGCATTTCAAATTCCAGAAGAGTGGAGATTATGTGGTGAAAATGTTTATGCCAAACATTCCATTTACTACAATGAGTTAACTAGTTATTTTTATTTATTCAGTATTTGGAATGAGAAAAATATTTGTTTAAGCTGGGATGAAACAGTCGACTATGCAGCTAAACTAGGGGTTGAAACGGCACCTGTATTATATAGAGGCATTTTCGATGAAGAAAAAATAAAGAAGACTTTTACAGGAAATTCACTCCTTGGGGGCGAGCAGGAAGGTTATGTTATTAGAAATGCGGCTGCCTTCCATTATGATGATTTTCAATATAACCTAGGGAAATTTGTTAGACAGAATCATGTTCGAACAAGCGAACATTGGTTAAATGAAGAATTGATTCCTAATCAACTGAAATAAGTTTTATTTGAAAAGATTTAATCTACTATAAAGAAAAGGACTGAGAAAAATGTAATTCTTAATGGGGTTAATAATACATAATGTATATGAGGAAAAATGCAGTGGCAGCATGTCCCTTATAGGATAGGGATTTACAGGTTCGATTCCTGTCATCCTCACTAAATAAATGGTTATAACGTAAAAGGCAGTAGTGACAAGGGCTTGTTCCTTAATGATAGGGAGCTTTTTTTGATATAGCGTCGATATTTAAGCAGATCCACTATTAAAAAAATGAACTCCCAAACGAAAATGGGAGTTCATTTTTTTATCTTTTTATTTCGTATAGTTATCGAAATAACCTTGAATATAAATCATTGGTGTTCCTTTGTCACCTGAACCTGAAGTTAAGTCTGAAAGAGAACCAATTAGGTCTGTTAAGCGACGAGGTGTTGTACCTTGAGCAGCCATTTGACCAGTTAAATCTTCATCTTTGTTTTGGATGTACTCAGAAATTGCTGCTTTTAATTCTTCGCCTCGAAGCTCCGCAAAATCATTATCTGCTAAGTATTTTAGTTTTACTTCGTTTGGCGTGCCATCTAATCCAGTAGTGTAAGCTGGAGAAACAACAGGGTCAGCCAACTCCCAAATTTTACCTACAGGATCTTTAAATGCACCATCACCGTAAATCATTACTTCAACTGTTTTACCAGTAGCTTCTTTGATTTTTGCTTGGATGCCATCAACAATCGGTTGGCAAGTGTGTGGGAATAATTTTACGCTATCTTCAGTTGCTTTATTTGAACCAAGTAGACCATATTCCGCATTAAAGCCAGAACCGTTATTAGATACAGCTAAAATATTATCAAGACTGTATACTTTTTCAGCACCATTTGCCGTTAAAATACGTTTTGTACGTAAGCGTGTATGAATATCACAAGTTAAAACACTCTTCGTATAGTCTAAAATTGTTTTTGGGTTATTTGAAAAGATAACTTCACAAGTAGCGCCTTCAGCTTCGATTAGTTCTTTATAATATTCAATATAATCTACACCTGTAAATGTGTGTTTTTGGTAGCCAAAATGCTCACGGAATTCAACCTCAGTTAGAGTATCTGTCCAAGGATTAATACCTTTTACATCTAGCTCATCGATATCAACTAGGTGATTCCCAACCTCATCAGATGGATAGCTTAGCATAAGAACAACTTTCTTCACGCCTTTAGCAATACCACGTAAGCAGTTAGCGAAACGATTACGGCTTAGAATTGGGAAAATAACACCAACAGTATCGTCACCAAATTTAGCAGCTACGTCCGCTGCGATATCATCGATGGATGCATAGTTACCTTGTGCACGCGCTACGACGGATTCTGTTACTGTGACAATGTCACGATCCTCAATTGAATAGCCTTCAGTCTTTGCTGCATTTAATGCCGTATCAACAACGATTTGCTCAATATTATCGCCTTCATTAATAATTGGACCACGAAGACCTCTTACTACTGTACCAACTACACGTTCCAAAATAATCTCTCCTCATTAATAGGTAAATGTATGATCAATTATGCCTCGGCATAATTGTGTCCGGAATCGGCTTTGTGCTTGCACAAAGAACTCCTTACCGATTCAGTGACACCCGCTGAAAGAATTTATATAAAGTAAAATAAAACCAATATGATTTTACTATACGCCGCTTTAGTGATATAAGTAAAATTAATAGTTCGTATAATAGCTATAAGGGGTGCTTATATGATAGGGAAATTAGATTTATATCGTGTTTTTTGTGTTGTTGCTAAAAATAATAGCTTTTCAAGGGCTGCTAAAGATTTATATATGACTCAACCAGCTGTTAGTCAAGCCATGATGCAATTAGAAAAGGAGCTCGGTACACGTCTCTTTAATCGCACACCTAAAGGGGTAACGTTAACAACGGAGGGTAGCCTTCTATATGAGTATACGAATTCAGCATTAGGTCTTTTAGATGCTGGTGAAGAGAAGTTGCTAGAATTTAAAAATCTAACAACAGGTCAGTTGAAGCTAGGGGTAGGGGACACTATTTCTCGTTTTTTTTTAATGCCTTATCTAGAGGCGTTTCATACAATGTATCCCAATATAAAATTACAAATGTTAAATGGAACGACTTCGGAGATTTGTAACTTTATTAAATCTGGTGAGGTCGATATAGGACTTTGTAATTTTCCAATAGAAGATCAGACATTACAGTTAACAGCTTGCACAGAGGTTCAAGATATTTTTGTATGTGGTGAGAAGTACAAAACGTTGGCATCAAAAAGTTTAAGCTTCGAGGATCTGTTAAAGTTTCCACTTGTTTTTTTAGAAAAAAAATCAAATTCAAGAAAGTATGTAGAAGATTATTTATTTACAAGAGGAATCCACATTGAACCTGAGTTTGAGCTTGGCTCACATGATCTAGTACTGGAGTTTGCACGCAGTAATTTAGGAATTGCTTGTGTAACGAAAGAATTTTCTATGGATTATTTACAGCGAGGACTTCTTTATGAGCTAACATTAACAGAATGTATACCGACACGAAGCATTGGCATGTGTTATTTGAAAAGTGTACCTTTATCTCGAGCAGCGTTGAAATTTGTAGAAATCATTGAGCATAAGCAGGAGCGTAAACGTCTAAATCCAAGAATTATAAAGTGAGCATAGCAACTGGTAATCCGCTAAGCTTCATAGTGTTGAAAAACAAAATGGCCAGGGAAATCTTTGTGAATGTTGTGGCGCCTTAAATGAGGGGGGGTTTCGTTCCGGGCTACTTGCTTTGTTGCTGTCGCTTCGCTTTCGCACAGATAAAACATTGTTGCTGTCGCTTCGCTTTCGCACAGATAAAACATTGTTCGCTTCGCTTTCGCGCAGAGCAGAGCTTCCTGTGGGCGAGTGTCGAGCCGTTTCCTTCGCTTACATTGTTGCCGCTTCATTTTATCATTATAAATTAGAGTAACATGCCAGAAGATACATGCTAAATCAACCCCTCTCTTTGCCAAAGAGCACACTTTAATTAATGTGACACTTTAATTTCATCGACATAATAGTTTTCAACAACATGAAGCTTAGCCACTAGTAATCCGCTAAGCTTTTTTTAATAGTGCTTCTATAAGGGTATCAACATTGCGTTTATTTTTCATTGTAGGTGAGTACAGATAAGAAAATGTTCGTATAAAATGCTGTTCCTCGAGAGGCAAAATTTTTATATCGTCATTTTTTAATTCACGCTCAATGACACTGGCAGACAGTAATGAAAGTCCAAGCCCTTGAATAACGCTCTCTTTCACACCTTGATTGCTACTAATGGTAAGAAGTGAATGCACTTGGAGCCCATTTGCTCTAAATAAATGATCTAAATAATATCGAGTGCCAGAGCCTTCTTCACGTGCAACCCAATTTTGCTGCTGCAAATCCGTAACGGTAATAGCCGACTTCCTTACAAGTGGATGATTGCTCGCACTGACAATAAATAGCTCATCCTGCATAAACGGTTTAATAATAAGTTCATTGTCGTGTGCTTGTCCTTCAATAAGGCCAATATCGACCTGTAACAATTTTGTATATTGAATGATTTCTTTCGTATTGCCAATAATAACTTGGAGCTCAAGCTGAGGGAATTGTTGTTGAAGACTCGCTATTATAGGTGGCAAAATATATTCGCCAATTGTAAAACTAGCGCCAATAACGAGTGTACCTTGAATTTCATGATGGTAGGCTAAAATATCTTCCTTTGCCGACTCTGCAATTGCCATCATTTGCTTAGCTCGTTTATACAAAATTTCCCCAGTTGGTGTAATTTGTACAGATTTTGGTGAACGGATAAATAAGGTCGTTTGGAATTCTTGCTCCAAGTTTTTTATGTGTAAACTGACACTTGGCTGTGAAATATGAAGTATTTCCGAGGCTTTCGTAAAATTATTGACCTCCACCAGTGTGATGAATGTTTTTAAAGCATCATATTGCATGTCATCACTCCTATTATTAGAAATATTAATAATTGCGATTATATATATGTATTTTACTAATGATTAACTTTTTAATAAAGTAATAATCATCAAGGATGAAAGAAGTGAACAACATGGATAATGGACAGCATAGGTTAAAAAGTTTCCTGACCCCAGCGTTTATGAAGGGGATATTGTTGACACTTATTATTGCCTTAATGGCAAAGTATATTTCGACATTTCCGTTCTTCTCAATATTGGGGCAGCTTGTCATTGCCATTATATTAGGTATGGCTTGGAGAGCAACCTTTAAGGTACAGGATTCATGGCAAACAGGCATAACATTTTCAAGTAAAAAATTATTACGCCTCGGCATTATTTTACTGGGTATGCGCTTAAATTTAGCGGATATTTATAATGCTGGAGCGAGTGTCTTTCTTATTGCATTTATTAATCTGGTATTTGCTTTAGTGGTTGTATATGGCTTAACGAAGGTGTTTCATGTTGATAAGAAGCTAGGCATATTAACAGCTTGTGGCACAGCCATTTGTGGAGCGGCTGCTGTTGTCGCTATTGCTCCTCAAATTAAAGCAAACGAAAAAGAAACGGCAGTGGGCGCAGCGATAGTCGCATTACTAGGGACTGTATTCACATTAGTCTACACGGTGTTATACTCAGTATTTAACTTAACTCCTACTGAATATGGTATTTTCGCCGGGGGCACGCTACATGAAATTGCTCATGTTATTGCAGCAGCCTCAGCGGGTGGAAATGAAGCTATTGACATAGCGGTTATTGTAAAACTAACACGTGTTGCATTGCTTGTACCGGTAGCCATTGTCATCGGTATTTTATATCGAAAAACGGATAAGGGGCAGGATAAAGAAGGATTTTCACTGTCAATAATTCCTTGGTTTATTCTTGGGTTTTTAGCGATGAGTGCTATTAATT
Source organism: Lysinibacillus sp. FJAT-14222 (assembly GCF_001278875.1). NCBI lineage: Bacteria > Bacillati > Bacillota > Bacilli > Caryophanales > Bacillaceae > Lysinibacillus > Lysinibacillus sp. FJAT-14222. The sequence continues at coordinate 124,635 of NZ_LIYL01000046.1, forward strand.
CGTTAGGGATTGTACCAGCTAATGTAGCGCAAACATTTGTAAATATCGCTTATATTTTAATTGGGATGGCGATGGCTGGACTAGGTTTAAATGTAGAGATAAAAACATTTAAACAATTAGGCGTAAAAGCGTTTATTGCCGGACTTATCGGTTCGGTTTGCTTATCAATACTTGGATATGTTTTAGTTATTTTCATGTGATCAATTTCGCCTTGGCGTAATTGCGTCCGGAGGCTTTATCTTCATTCAGTAGGTGTCTTCCGCTGAATGAAGATAAAGTATTCAAAAAAACCCTGCATATTTCGAATATGCAGGGTTTTTTTTAGATAGAATCAGAAGATATTTTAGATTTTTTTAGTTTTATCCCACTGTCTCATAAAAAGTGGGGATATGGTATACAACATAAATTATGCTTCGGAAAATTAGCGTGATGCTTCAATTGAAGAAGCCAATTCAGCTATAACTATTTTGCTACCTATCATTGGACTATTTTCAGGTTTTGCTCCCTCAGAGCCTGGTTCTGGTCGGTGATGTGCCGCAGCGAATGCATCGCTATTACGCCAAGCTTGGAAATGTTCCATGGACTCCCAGTACATATTGACGCTCATTTCGTCATAAGTCGGATCATCAGTTGAAACTAACACCTCTACTTTATGGAAGCCTTCGAACTGCTGTAGAGGTCCTGGCTTTGTAAAGTTCGGTGCCATTTTTGTAGCAAAGCCGGGTTTGACTTGAATACGATTTGTAACAATAATCATGCTTTTCCCCCCTAATCATTTTCTAGTTAGAAAAAATCTACTATGTGAATGAGTTATCAGTGATTATCATTCGCAATCAATGATAAGTGGCGTAGGAAGACATTGTCAATAGAAGAGCAATGTAAATTACAAATAACTCGACATTTGTAGTGTGTGAACCATCATCGAATCAAAGAAATAAGCGCCACATTAGGTCCTGACATTAAACTGACATAATCCGATGATATAATGAAAACACGAACGAGCTGGTGACGAGGTGAAAGTGCATGGCAAAAATATTAGTAGTAGAAGACGAATATGCAATTAGCCAAGTTTTGAAGGCATATTTGAAAAAAATAGGCTATGATGTTATGCAATGTTTTAATGGCGGGCAGGCATTGGATATATTTCAAGAGGTGCAGCCTGATTTAGTATTACTTGATATCATGTTACCAGAGAAAAACGGTTGGTTAATTTTAAAGGAAATTAGAGAAATTAGTTCTTGTCCAGTTATTATGCTAACGGCGTTAGGTGATGTGAATTATCGTTTAGAGGGCTTCGACCAAGGAGCAGACGATTATATTGCAAAACCATTTATAGCTGACGAGGTAGTGGCAAGAGTAAAGGCAGTTTTAAGGCGCGCTGAAGGAAATCGTGAATCTTCAGAAATAAAACGCTTTGGTGGGCTAGAGATTGATATGAAAGCCCATCGAGTGCTACTTAAGGGAGAGGAAATAGTCTTAACTCCTAGAGATTTATCAGTGCTTTTATTTTTGGCCGAACATCCAAACCAAACATTTACACGTGAGCAACTTATAGATCAAGTTTGGGGCTGGGAGTATGAAGGTAGTGATAGAGCGGTAGATTTAGCAATGAAGCGACTACGAAAGGCACTTAAGGAATGGGATGAGGAAGAGGGAGAAATAAAGACACTACGTGGATTGGGGTATCAGCTAAGTGTTCAAAAAAAATAAGCGAATATCTTTACTGAACTACTGGACAAGCCGCTATTTATTAACGCTCTTTGTAGGCCTAGCTATTATCTCTTTTATTTCTGCGGCATGGATTCGTCATACGACGTTTCAAAATCGACTGGAGATGATGGAGTTTTTAGCAGATGAGACTGTATATCGCCTAACAGATACTTCAGGTCAAAATATTGGACCTATGGGTAGTATTCCAGGTTTTATCGGAAATCGTGATCGGTTTACTATGAGAGAAATTGATCCCATTTTATATGTTGTAGATACGGAAGGCAATATAGTAAGTAGCAATCGACCGGCGCCGCCAGGTAGTGCAAAAAACGTTGCAAACTTGCTGGATGGTGAAGAAGGGACAAAGAAAATAACTGTAACGAATGAGGGACAAGAGTCAGTTCAATATGTCGTAAAAAAGAAACTCGAAAATAACAATAAAGTAGTTGGCTGGGTGCTTGTCTTAGAGAAAAAGGAGAATTTAACGAGGGTTAATCAAGCATATGGGCAGTTGGCATTACTAATCGGAGCACTTGCTGTATTAGGCTGGTGTGCTATTTATTCTTTATCAAAACGTTTAGCACATCCAATAAAACAAGTTGCCGAAGCGGCAAAGCAAGTGCAGGAGGGGAACTATACATTTGATTTGCCTCAAAATAATAAGGAAGAAGAAATTTATGAGCTCGTTACATCCTTTAAGGAAATGGCGAATAAGCTAGAACAATTAGAAAAGACTCGAACAGAATTATTAGCAGGCGTCACCCACGAACTAAAAACACCAGTCACATCTATTAGTGGATTATTGCAGGCAGTGAAAGATGGTGTTGTTAGGGGCCAGGACGCTAGTGAATTTATTCAAATGGCACTAGTAGAAACGACGAAAATGAAAACAATGGTTGGCGACTTGCTAGCTTTTAATCAGTTTGCGGTAGATGCAATTCCGGTAAAGGTTGAAAATATAAATGTTAACCAGCTAATACGTGATGCCGTCGCACAATGGGAAGTAATGCAGGATGACGAAACTGTAAAAATACAAATGGACTTTCTCGTAAAATCGGTTGATGTACAGGCTGATGTAGTAAGGACGCAGCAAATAGTGACGAATCTATTGACGAATGCAAAGCAGGCCATGCAGGGGGGGATCGTTACCATAACGCTGATGGAAAAAGAGGATGCTGTCTTAATTAATGTAAGCGACACAGGACGTGGCATTGCTCAAGAAGAACAGGCATTTATCTTTGAACGTTTTTATAGAGGAGAAAATAAAAAATATGCGGTCCGTGGCTTAGGCTTAGGATTATCACTTAGTAAAATGATGGCACAGTCAATAGGTGGTGATTTACGATTAATTGACAGTAATTCATCAGGGACATGCTTTGAAATAACACTGAAAAAGGCTACTACGCTATAAAGGCGTAGTAGTTTTTTCTTTGTAAAAAATTTTTGAAGGAAATGTAAAGCTGACATCTGACTGACACATTAGACCTTTATAGTAAGCATTGTAAACGAGAAACCAAAAGAAAGGACGGGATCAAGGATGACCGCAAACAAAAGGTTTTTCCGAATGATGACCTTACCCGCTGCATTATTAATGCTGCTAGCCGGATGTGGTGAGAGCAGCGATTATGTGGCGAAGGTTGACGGTGAAAAGATTTTACAAACAGAGCTAGATGACGCATTGCGTGAACAATACGGTACAGAGGTATTAGATACACTAATTACCAATAAAATAGTTGAGCTAGAGGCGAAAAAAGAGGAAGTTTCTGTATCCGAGGACGCTATTCAAGCAGAGTATGATGAGTTAGCGGATTCGTATGGTGGGGAGGAATCGTTACAAGCTGCACTAGAGGCAAATGGACTGACAGAGCAGAGTGTGAAGGATAATATTCGCATGTATCAGCTTACAAAAAATGTTATTGCTGCAAGCATTGACATTTCAGATGAGGAGGTAGCCCAATATTTTGAGGACAATAAGGATAGCTATGGACAAAAGGAAGAAGTCGTAGCCAGTCATATTTTATTGGAGGATGAGGCAACGGCAAAAGATGTGCTAGCAAAAATAAATGCTGGTGAGGATTTTTCGGAGCTAGCAAAAACATATTCAATCGATTCAACAACGAATGAGGATGGCGGGGAAATAGGCTATATTAGCCGTGGACAAATGGATGAGCAGTTTGAGGAAGTCGCATTTGGTCTTGAAAAAGGTAGCATCAGTGACATCGTTCAAACATCAGAAGGCTATCACATCATTAAAGTAACCGATAAAGTACCAGCAGAAGAGGCAGTATTCGAGGATGTAAAGGATGAAGTTTATGCGACTATGCTTGAAGAGCGTATAAATGAAGAATACGCGTCTTGGTTAGCTGAAAAACAAGAGCAATACAAAATTGAAAAAATGTAAGGAGTGAACTATATGCCTACTCTTACTTCGTTTAATCCTAACGGTCGAAAGGAGATTAAACAGGCTATCTCCTATCCGGACTATGCCTTACTAAAAACTAAGATTCAGCATGTGATGCAGCTAGACAAGCATGCTGGAACGAATGGCAAGTATTTAATTCGCAGCACATACTTCGATAATTTGGCGAACAAGGTTCTTAATGAGAAAAAAGAGGGTTTTATCAATCGAGATAAATACCGAGTACGAATTTATGGAAAATCCACTGAAATTATTAATTTAGAGCGGAAAAGCAAACGTAATAATTTAACCTTTAAAACGAAGTGTGCCATAACTCAAAAGGAATATGAAAAAATGCATAGTGGAGATATCGCTTGGATGGAGGAAGACAAACGAGCGTTAATTCAAGATTTACACAAGGAAATGAAGTATAACCAATTGAAGCCAATAACGGTTGTCGATTACGAGCGTGAGGCCTACATCTATCCCTTTGGAAATGTGCGTGTCACTTTCGATAGTAAAGTACAGTCAAGCCTCCGTAATACAAATATGTTTAATCCGAGACTGCCGATGGTCGATGTACTTGAGCCAAACCTAGTTATTTTAGAAGTGAAATATGATGAGTACTTGCCGGATATTATTAAGTACTTACTACAATCAGTGGATACACGTGCTGAGGCTTTTTCAAAATATCAGCTTAGTCGCATGTACGGCTAATTTATAAAGGAGAAATGAACAATGGATACTATAAAATTTAACGATATCTTTAAATCCAACTTTTTAGAGAAAACAACATCATTTTCATTAATAGATTCAATGATAGGGTTAGTTGTAGCTTTCTTTGTCGGGCTTTTTATTTACGCTGTCTACAAGAAAACCTTTAACGGAGTGATTTACTCTCATTCCTTCAATATTTCGCTGCTCATTATGACAATGGCAACGGCTCTAGTGATTATGGGAATAAGTTCGAATGTCCTGTTATCACTAGGTATGGTTGGTGCGCTATCAATCGTGCGTTTCCGTACACCTATTAAAGACCCGATGGATTTAGTATATATTTTCTGGGCAATAGTTTCTGGGATACTTTGTGGTGCAGGATTTATTCCACTCGTTATTATTGGTGCAGTCTTAATTGGTCTTGTGTTACTTGTATTAGTGAACAAAATTACTGTGGAAAATCCATACCTTTTAATTGTGAAATTTGAAGAAGATTTTGCTTGTGAGGAAGTAGAGCGTATTATTGCTGCACAATCTAAAAAATTCGCTTTAAAATCTAAATCTATTATGTCGGATGTCGAGATCGAAACAACCTATGAAATTCGTGTTAAACAAAATGATGCAAAACTGATGGACAATCTTACAAAAGTACCTGGAGTAAAATCAGCAGTAATGCTAAGTTACGATGGTAATTTCACTGCTTAGTAGCCCACTCTAGAGGAGTATTTTAACTATGAAGAGAGGTGTTAGATAATGATTAAAACGCGATTTGTCTATCTTTGTATGGCAATTTTACTACTCCTCTTTGTTGTTGTGTTTGCTGTGTTTCCAAACGTAGGCATTGAGACGAAAAATACCGAGTTCTCCTATGAGACAATTGTGTTTAATAAGAATAAGGTGACAACAGTAGATATTGAAATAGCCGAAGAAGACTGGGCGGATATGCTAGAAAATGCGGCAGCTAAGGAGTTAAAGCAAGCGGATATCACTGTAAATGGCAAGAGAATTGAGAATGTAGCAATTCGTACAAAGGGAAGTTCATCACTGCGCTCGGTTGTAAGTAGCGACTCGGATCGATATAGCTTAAAAATCGACTTCGATTATTATGATGATACACAAAGCTTATACGGCTTGAAAAAATTAAATTTAAACAATAATTTCAGTGATACAACCTTAATGCGAGAATATATTTCTTATGAGCTAATGGAACAGATGGGATTACCAACACCAGCACATTCATATATGTATGTAACTGTAAATGGTGAAGAACACGGACTATTCTTAGGGGTAGAAGCGGTGGATGAAACATTCTTAGCAAATAACTACGGCTCTAATGATGGATTTTTGTTTAAGCCAGATGGGATGGGCAGTGATTTAAAATATATTAGTGAGGATATTGCTGATTATACGGGAATCGGCTTAAAAACGAACGAGGACAATATTGATCAATCAAAGTTCATTGAGATGCTTGATGCCATCAATAATGGCGGTAGTATTGAAAAATATATTGCTGTCGATGAAATGCTGCGTTATTTTGCTGTGAACACTGCACTCGTAAATCTTGATAGTTATCAGGGAAATATGAAACACAACTACTATTTGTATGAGGATGATGGTGTGTTTTCTATTATACCTTGGGATTTTAATATGTCCTTTGGTGGCTTCGGTGTTGGGGGTGAAGGCGGTAGAATGGTTGGCAATAATCAAATCCAAGCTAATGCCGATATGAAGGCCCCTGAGGAGGCACAGATAAATGATAAATCGGATAGATCAAATAATGGTGAGCAGCAACAGCAAGGGCGACAGCCTAATGGTGATCGTAATCAGGGTGGATTAAATATGGGGATTGGAATGTCTAGCAATCTGATGGCAGATAGTGCTATCAACTTTAGTGTGACTACACCTGTATCTGGTACAACATTAGAGGAGCGACCGCTATTAAACACCTTACTTTCCAATGAAGAGTATCGTGCTAAATACGAAGGCTATTTAGAAGAGCTGGCAACTAATTACTTAACAGAAGATTACGTACAAAACATTACCAAAAATTTAGCATTGTTATTAACGACTTATGTCGAAGCAGATCCTACGAAATTCTCTACAACAGAACAGTTCTTAGAAGCGGTAGAAGGAGAAAATAGTCTCCCTGAATTTGCTAAACAACGTTCTGAATCTATTTTAAAGCAGCTGTCCGGAGAGCTTGTTGTAGAAGCAACTACAACGTCACAAGGGAATATGGAAATGCCTAATCCAAACGAAAATGATGAAATGAATAATCCGATGCAAAGACCAGATGACTTTGATCCTTCACAAGCCCCTCCATTTAATCAAAATGGCGATAATCAGGGGGAAGGACCAAATGGTGATGGTCCAATGCAGCGTCCTGACCAAAATGGTGGCCCTATGGGGATGCCTAACCAAAGCGATGAACAATTAAAGCAAGAAACTGTTATCGATAAAAATACAATGCTTACAGCAATTGTTTGCTTGGCCTTGTTAATAATAGGGCTTCTCTTTGTTTTTAAATTTAACCGAAGAGGTCGTTAAAAAAATAACCATATCCAAAACATTTGGGTATGGTTTTTTCTTTTGGTCGTGCTAAAATAAAGCATTCTTTTTTTAGGAGTCTACTATTATGAATGAACATCAATTTGATAAAAATTTGCATATTAACACAGTCGGTGAACAATACGGTTTCCCTAAACTAGCTCATTACCATCGCTATGAACCAACACCGTATGTTGGATTAGAACAATTATTTTCAGAGTATGAAATGCCTGATAATCCAGTATTTATTGATATGGGGTGTGGAAAAGGGAGGGTCCCGATTTACGTACATCATAAATTGCATATTCCAACGATTGGGATAGAAATGGATGCAGGTTTTTATGCAGAGGCTGAGAATAATAAAAGGAGCTACCTTCAGAAAAAGAGTGCTCAAGCTCCAATTACACTTATTCATTCAATAGCGGAAGACTATGCTATTCAACCATGCGACACGGTTTTCTTTTTTTTTAATCCGTTTTCAATCCATATTTTCCGTACAGTCATTCATAATATTTGGAAGTCTTATGAGCAGCATATGCGTGAAATTCATATTATTTTATACTATCCACCATATGATTATTTGCAGTTTTTACATCATGGGACACCTTTTGAGTTAATCCATGAGGTTCATCTTGAAAATGAAACAAATATTAACGAACGCCTCTGTGTGTTTGTTTTGAAAGAAGCTTAGAGTTCAGTACTCTAGGCTCTTTTTATTAATAATTGCTTCTGTTTCACAAAATATTAGAACCCCTATTCCTTTCCTCACTCCATTCCATGGATAATTTATCTAATACACCCTTTGTTTTCCTATAAATAAAAGTACATATAGTAGTTAGTAATTCTATTAAAAGAGGGTTGTTGGTATTTCCTAAAAAGATAAATATCTTTCAATTTTTTAAAAAATGGGTTTACCACCAAAAGTTGTGGGTGACATTTGTTAAAACGTATACCATGTATATTAGTTGATTGGAGTGGAAACTGGGCGACTCCTTCGGGATCAGTGGCTCATCGGACGCCCCCAGGAAGCTTTGCTCTGCGCGAAAGCGAACAATGTTTTATCTGTGCGAAAGCGAAGCGTCAGCGGCAAAGCGCCCAGTCGGAACGGAAATCAACCACACGTTATGGTGATGATCCAAAAAATGGGCCTCCTTTAAGAAGTTTTATTGTAAAAAAATATAGTTCTATACTCATATATATATAAAATTAACAGATAATTCTTAAATAACAAATTATACTGAAAAATCACTCTAGACTAAATATAAAGAATGTTTTACAATGTAAAAGGCATAAATGAATAATATTGTAGTTCAGTTTTAGTAGTTATAAATAATTATTTTGGTTATTTTTGTTATTGAGGAAATGAATATAATTGTTTATAATTATCAGAAATATCTAACATTTGAAAAAATAAGGGGGAATATAATTATGAAAGAGAACAAAAAGCTTAAAAAGTTCGGCTCACTTCTAATTGCATCTTCACTACTTGCTGGAGTTCTTGCTGGCTGTGGTAATGGAGATAGTTCAAGTTCAGGAGGAGGATCATCATCAGGTGGTGGCTCATCTAACGGTGATACTATTAAAATCGGTGCAAACTTAGAGCTTTCAGGTAACGTAGCTTCCTATGGTTCTTCAATTGCTCTGGGGGCAGATCTTGCTGTTAAAGAGATTAATGATAATGGCGGGATCGACGGTAAAAAAATTGACCTTATTAAAGTAGATAACAAATCAGAAAACTCAGAGGCTACTGCAGCAGCTATTAAACTAGCAACGCAAGATAAAGTAGTAGCAATGCTAGCGCCAGCAACTTCTGGTAATACAGTTGCTACTGTTCAAATTGCGAATAAAAATAAAATCCCAATTGTTACTGGTTCTGGTACTGCTCCAAACATTACAGTAAATGATAACGGTAGCATTAATGAGTATGCATTCCGTACTTGTTTCATTGACCCATTCCAAGGGATTGTGGCAGCAAACTTTGCTGCTGATAACTTAAAGGCTAAAAATGTAGCTATTTTTGCGGACAACGCGTCTGACTATGCAAAAGGTTTAGCGAAATCATTTAAAGAAACAATTACAAAAAATGGCGGGAAAGTTGTAAAGGAAGAAGCGTATGTAGCGAAGGATGCTGACTTCCGTACACAATTAACAAGTATTAAAGCAGAGAACCCAGACTTCATCTTTATCCCAGGATATTATGAAGAGGTTGGTTTAATTGTTAAACAAGCGCGTGAAATGGGTATTACAGTGCCACTGATGGGAGCTGATGGTTGGGATTCACCAACATTAGTAGAGCTAGCTGGTGCGGATGCACTTAACAATACGTTCATCACAAACCATTACTCTTCAGAAGACAAAGATGCAAAAATTCAAGACTTCGTAAAGGCGTTTAAAGCAGCGAACAGCGATAAAGCACCAGATGCATTTAATGCACTTGGCTATGACACTATTTACTACATTGCGGATGCTATTAAACGTGCAGGCTCTACGGATGGGGAAGCAATTAAAAACGCATTAGCTGACACAAAAGATCTTTCTTTAGTAACAGGTACTTTCTCAGTTGACGAAAATCATAACCCAATTAAAACAGCAACAGTTCTTGAATTTAAAGACGGTAAACAAGTGTTCAACTCTAAAGTTAATCCTTAATGTTTTGTAGGCAAGGGGAGGCGGGTAAACACGCCTTCCTTTTTATATTTTATCTTCATTCAGAGAAGACTCCCACCATTGAAAGATGAATGCGAATATGGTTCCTTAGTGTCTAAACACCTCTAAATGAAGATAAAGCCTCCGAACGCATTGTTTATCTGTGCGAAAGCAACAATTACGCCAAGGCGAAATTGATAGACCATGTAAAAAATTTTTTAAGAGGACACAATTTACTCTATTTTCAATAATAACATGTAGAAGTAAGTCCTATTTTTGCATTTTTCAAAAAATAAAAAGGAGTGAACGCTCATGGAATGGATACAGCAGCTTGTGAATGGTATTTCACTAGGTAGTATCTACGCATTAATAGCGCTAGGGTATACGATGGTATACGGGATTATTAAGCTGATTAACTTTGCCCACGGCGATGTCTTCATGATTGGGTCATTTATTGGCTTTTACGCAATTGCTAAATGGGAGCTTGGCTTCTTTCCAGCACTATTATTGGCGATGACGGTCTGTGCAATCTTTGGTGTTTTAATTGAACGTATTGCTTATAAGCGTTTACGAAATGCGACACGTATTGCTGCTTTAATTACTGCAATTGGTGTATCGCTATTAATCGAATATACGACTATCTTCTTCAGAGGTGCACAACCAGCAGCATATCCGGAAGTCATTAAAAGTAAGTCATTTGATGTTTTCGGTGTTCAAATCAGTAGTACATCAATATTAATTTTATCTGTCGCAATTGTACTGATGATTCTTTTACAATTCATCGTACATAAAACAAAAATCGGAAAGGCGATGCGCGCGGTTTCCCATGATGCTGATGCAGCTCGTTTAATGGGTATTAATGTAGATAATACCATTTCAGCAACATTCGCAATTGGTTCTGCTTTAGCGGGTGCAGCAGGTGTTATCTTTGGTGTTTACTATACGAAAATCGATCCATTAATGGGGGTTATTCCAGGGGTTAAAGCGTTCATCGCGGCAGTTCTTGGTGGTATAGGTATTATTCCTGGTGCCGTGGTTGGCGGCATGTTATTAGGTGTAGTGGAATCATTAGTAAGTGCACTTGGTTTCTCTTTATGGCGCGATGCAGCGGCATTCGTTATTTTAATTTTAATTTTAATCTTCAGACCATCGGGTATCTTTGGTAAAAACGCCCGTGAGAAAGTGTAGGTGAGCGGTAATGATGAAAAAGTCTAAAGTTTTCTGGGGTTATGCCGTATTAGCGCTAGTCATCTATGCAGTTGTTCAGGTGCTTATTTCAACGAACATTCTCGATATTTACTATCAAAATATGTTGATCACAATATGTATTAACATCATGCTTGCGGTCAGCTTACACATCGTCATTGGGATTACTGGTCAGTTCTCGATTGGGCATGCCGGTTTCCTAGCAGTTGGGGCATATATTTCTGCAATTATTACTACTAAGCTAATGCTTCCGTTCCCATTAGCTATTTTCTTAGGGGCACTGGCAGCAGCAGTAGCCGGTTTAATTGTAGGTATTCCGACGTTACGTTTAAAGGGTGACTATTTAGCAATTGCAACGCTTGGTTTTGCGGAAATTATACGGATTATCTTTTTAAATACGGATTATGTTGGTGGCGCAGCAGGGATGCAGGTTGAATATTTATCTAATTGGACTTATGCATTCATAGGTGTTGTTCTAACAATTTTAGTAATCTCGAACTTTACGAATTCTCGTCATGGACGCGCGTGTATTTCGATTCGTGAGGACGAAATTGCGGCAGATGCAATGGGTATTAACACAACCTACTATAAAGTGGTGGCGTTCGCAATTGGTTCTTTCTTTGCTGGTCTTGCAGGGGCCATCTTTGCACATAATTTTTACATTATTCAACCGACAACTTTTGGTTTCTTAAAATCATTTGATATTTTAATCTATGTAGTTCTGGGTGGTTTAGGAAGTCTTTCAGGATCCGTTATTGCTGCGATTTTCTTAACTGTAATCTCAGCTTACCTAGCAAACTTCCCAGAAACACGTATGATTATTTACAGCTTAGTATTAATAGTCGTAATGTTGTACCGTCCAACAGGTTTGATGGGAACAAAAGAAGTTACGGATTTATTTAAGTTTGGTAGAAAAGGAGGTACAAAATAATGACTGGAAACCTTCTTATCAATGTTGAAAATATGGGGATTCAATTCGGTGGTTTAAAGGCGGTACAGGGCGTTAATATGTACCTAAATCGTGGAGAATTAGTCGGTCTTATTGGACCTAATGGTGCTGGAAAAACAACGAGCTTTAATATGCTTACGGGGGTTTATATGCCTACAGAGGGTACTATTACATTTGATGGTATAAAGTTAAATGGGCTTGCACCATATCAAGTAACGCAAAAAGGTATTAGCCGTACATTCCAAAATATTCGTTTATTTAAAGAGCTATCTGTTTTAGATAATGTAAAGGTAGCGAACCATTCACTTGCGAAACACTCTATGTGGTCTTCCATTTTCCGTTTGCCGAACCATTTTAAAGGTGAGGTAGAAATGGAGCATCAATCCATTGAGTTCTTAAAAATCTTTGGCTTAGACGTTTATAGGGATGAGCTAGCGAAAAATTTACCATATGGGATGCAGCGTCGCCTAGAAATTGCTCGTGCTCTAGCGGCGAAACCTAAATTGCTATTATTAGATGAGCCAGCAGCTGGGATGAACCCGCAGGAAACGCATGATCTAATGGAGCTAATAGCATTTATACGTAAAGAATTTGGCTTAACAATTCTTCTAATAGAGCACGATATGAGCTTAGTTATGGGAATTTGTGAACGTATTTATGTACTCGATCACGGTCAATTAATCGCTGATGGAACACCAGAAGAAATACGCAACAATCCAAAGGTAATTGAAGCTTACCTTGGTGAGGAGGTTATCAGCTAATGCTAAAAGTACAAAATATAGATGTATTTTACGGTAATATTCAAGCATTAAAAGGCCTCTCTTTAGAAGTAAACGAGGGTGAAATCGTAACGTTAATCGGTGCAAATGGTGCTGGTAAAAGCACATTATTAAAAACATTATCTGGCTTAATAAAACCAAAGGGCGGCATCATTGAATATGAAGGCTTCTCTATCGCAGGGAAGGCTGCACAGACAATTGTAAAATCAGGTATTTCACATGTTCCAGAGGGGCGTCGTGTTTTTGCCAATATGTCAGTTGAAGAAAACTTAGAGCTAGGGGCATATCTCCGCAACGATAAAGCTGGCATCAAAAAAGATATGGATCATGTGTTTGAACTATTCCCACGACTTTTGGAGCGTCGTAAACAGCAATCAGGTACATTATCTGGTGGTGAGCAACAGATGCTGGCGATGGGCCGAGCATTAATGGCAAAACCGAAGTTATTATTAATGGATGAACCTTCAATGGGGCTTGCGCCACTCATGGTAAAAAATATTTTTAATATTATTGAACAAGTCAATAAAGAGGGTACAACCGTATTGCTTGTAGAGCAAAACGCGAATATGGCCTTATCCGTAGCAAATCGTGCGTACGTACTTGAAACGGGACGTATTGTATTATCAGGTACTGCAAAAGAGCTTCAAGAGAGTGAGCAAGTAAAGGCAGCTTATTTAGGTGGTTTATAGAGGGAGAAGGCGTCTCAATTTTGAGGCGTCTTTTTCGTATGATCGAAGGGAGTGAGCAGACGGATAGAACTGATAAAGTGAAGGATAGAAGGGCTAGAGCGACGAATAGAGACGTCAAGGTGACGGAAAGAAAGGGCAGAGCGACGTAGAATGATCAAAGCGACGGGAAGAAAGGACAGAGCGAGGTAGAATGATCAAAGCGACGGAAAGAAAGGCTGGAGCGACGGATAGAGCAGTCAAAGCGACGGAAAGAAAGGCTAGAGCGAGGTAGAATGATCAAAGTGACGGAAAGAAAGGCTGGAGTGACGGATAGAGCAGTCAAAGCGACGGAAAGAAAGGCTAGAGCGACGGATAGAGTTATCAAAGTGACGGAAAGAAGGGCCAAAGCGAGGTAGAATGATCAAAGTGACGGAAAGAAAGGCTGGAGCGACGGATAGAGCAGTCAAAGCGAGGGAAAGAAAGGCTAGAGCGACGGATAGAGTTATCAAAGTGACGGAAAGAAGGGCCAAAGCGAGGTAGAATGATCAAATCGACGGAAAGAAAGGCTAGAGCGACGGAAAGAGCAGTCAACGTGACGGAAAGAAAGGCCAAATCGACGGATAGAATGATCAAAGTGATGAAATAGTAGTAGCATTCGTCCTTTCTTATTTGGTAATGTGAACGAAAGGAGTGATGTTTTATGAAGTATTCAGCACAATATTTTATTGAAAAATTAAATTTAGCAGAGCATCCTGAAGGAGGTTATTATATTTCCTCATTTCGAGCATCTGAGGATATAGCTGTAAGGGATGTGCAAAGACCAATTTATACGAGCATTTATTTCTTACTACGTTCACAGGATATCTCGCATTTACACCGTTTGAAATCGGACGAGCTTTGGTATTATCATGCTGGAAGTCCGTTAACAGTCCATATGATTTTCCCAGATGGTACATACGAGGCGAAGAAGCTTGGATTAAATGTTGAGGCAGGAGAAGTACCACAAATAGCAGTACCGAAAAACACTATATTTGGCTCATCCGTGGAGGATGCAGATACATTTAGTTTAGTAGGCTGTATGGTTGCACCAGGCTTTGATTTTGAAGACTTTGAATTGTTTACACAAGAGGAGCTTTTAGCTGATTATCCACAGCACAAGGAAGTTATTCGAAAAATGGCTTATAAGACAATTCAAGAATAGAAGAAAAGTAGCCGTCTCAAAATTAGTTGAGACGGCGCTTTCTATTTACCACAAAATTGTTTCAGGATAATTAGCTTTAATTTCAATTTCATGCAACGCCTTTTTTGTAGTAATCGCAGCCTCCATAAGCTGTGATTTTAGCACCACATACTCGTCGTCTTCTAACATTAGTCGGAGCGCAAAAGCCGCTAAATGAGCTTTACGTTCCTCCAAACTTAGTTGAATATACTCTAGGTTCAATACATCTACATACTGTGTTGCATAACGGAATGTTAATGGGCTTTTAGTGTGCAGCATTCTTAAAAATACTAAGTATTCTTCCTCTTTCAGTTCCTGCTCTAAACAATCAGCAACTGCTGCTTGGAATTTGCGAATTGCAGCAACGTCAATATTCCAGTCAGAGGAATCAATTAGCTCTTTGTGTAGGCGAATGAAATCATTTAATGCGATAGCAGTAAAGATTAGCTCCGGCCAAAGAACCTCTGCTGCGAAATAAACATTTTTATTGGGGAAAATTAGTTCATGCTGTGTCAGAATACTTTTATTGAGCCCATTACTGACAAACTCAAGCTGTTGCTCCCCCTTGGCAGCTTTACGTAAATTGTAGCAAACACTAAGGATGCGACGGCGCGCTCCTTGATAATCATAATATTTGTTTTCATCACCAGTTATTTTGTAAATAGCATTGATGAGCTCATCTAAATCCCAAAAATCACCGCTAATCCGTGCCCCCGTTAACTGCTCAGTACTTTGAATTGACAGCATAGCTCTATCCCCTTAAATGGCTTTATTTTGGTGTGTATTTGAGTAGTTTGAATAGTTCTGTTTGCTCTTTATCTGTTAAATCGCGCCACTGTCCAACCTTTAAATTACCAAGTTTAATATTCATAATACGAATACGTTGTAGACGCTTAACTGAGTAGCCAAGTGCTGAACACATACGACGTATTTGACGATTTAAGCCTTGCTCTAAAATGATTTTAAAGACTTTATCAGATATTTTTTCAACATAACAAGGTAAGGTTGTAGTATCTAAAATATCTACACCAGCCCCTATTTTTTTAATAAATTGCTCCGTAATAGGTTTATCAACCTGCACGATATATTCTTTTTCGTGATGGTTTTCCGCACGTAAAATTTTATTAACGATGTCACCATCATTTGTTAGTAATAATAGCCCTTCTGATTCTTTATCGAGTCGTCCAATATGAAAAATACGTAGGGGGTGATTGACAAAATCAACAACATTTCCTTTTATATGACGTTCCGTGGTGCTTGTAATTCCTACTGGTTTGTTTAAGGCAATATATACGAGCTGTTCTTCTTTTTTTACCTCTTTTCCATCAACACAAACCATATCACCAGCCTCAACTTGACTGCCGACCGTGGCAAGTTCACCATTTATCGTTACTTTACCTTCTGCTATCCATTTATCTGCGCCACGACGAGATACGATACCTGTTTCACTTAAATATTTATTAATTCGCATACTGTTCTCCTATACATTTATATTATTTTTAAGTATACATTATCGTAGGTCGCACCGTGAATCCTAGAAGCTTTTCTAGTAAAAATAAATTGTTAGGAAAAATTTTTAAAAAAGTTGATATTATTTTTCGTTTCTGACAATATAGTGGGTAAGAGGGTTTCTATGAAAATATTGTTATTTCGATATATAATAATGATTTTTGTAGATATTTTCTCATTATTTTGTGTAAAGGGGAGAAGTAAAATGGTTTATGCATTTCCAAACACTGAAGGATCGGTAGTTCAATTCAAAGAAAAGTATGAGAATTACATTGGTGGAGAATGGACGCCTCCGGTCAAAGGTCAATACTTCGATAATGTTACTCCTGTTACTGGACAAATTTTTACACAAGCAGCTCGTTCCACTTCTGAGGATATTGAACTTGCACTTGATGCAGCACATGCCGCAAAAGATGCATGGGGAAAAACATCCGCAACAGAGCGTGCAAACATTTTACTTAAAATTGCGGACCGCATTGAACAAAATTTAGAAAAACTAGCCGTTGCGGAAACATGGGATAACGGAAAAGCGGTACGTGAGACATTAAATGCAGATATCCCTCTTGCAATTGATCATTTCCGTTATTTTGCGGGGGCTTTACGTGCACAAGAAGGTGCGGTAAGCCAAATCGATAATGATACAGTTGCTTATCATTTCCATGAGCCAATTGGGGTAGTAGGTCAAATTATCCCTTGGAACTTCCCGTTATTAATGGCTGTTTGGAAACTAGCACCTGCACTTGCAGCTGGAAACTGTGTAGTGTTAAAACCTGCAGAGCAAACACCAACTTCAATTATGGTGCTCGTTGAATTAATAGAAGATTTATTGCCACCAGGTGTACTGAATGTTGTCAATGGCTTTGGTTTAGAGGCAGGGAAGCCGCTAGCATCAAATCCACGCATCGGCAAAATTGCCTTTACTGGTGAAACAACGACAGGTCGCTTAATTATGCAATATGCTTCACAAAATCTTATTCCAGTTACATTAGAATTGGGCGGTAAATCACCAAATATTTTCTTTGAAGATATTATGGATGAAGATGATGCCTTTTTAGATAAAGCAGTTGAGGGCCTTGTATTATTCGCTCTAAATCAAGGTGAAGTATGTACATGTCCTTCTCGTGCACTAATTCAAGAATCTATTTACGATAAATTTATGGAGCGTGTCCTACAGCGTGTTGAGGCGATTAAAGTTGGGAATCCACTTGATCCAAATACAATGATGGGTGCACAGGCTTCAAGTGAACAAATGGAAAAAATTCTTTCTTACTTAGATATTGGCAAGCAAGAAGGTGCAGAATGTCTAATTGGAGGAGAGAAAAATAATGTAGGGTCAGGCTTTGAAAATGGTTACTATATTAAGCCAACAGTCTTCAAAGGACACAATAAAATGCGTATTTTCCAAGAAGAAATCTTCGGGCCAGTTGTTGCCGTAACAACATTTAAAACAAAAGAGGAAGCATTAGAAATTGCAAATGACACATTATATGGTTTAGGTGCAGGTGTATGGACACGTGATATGAATACAGCATACCGCTTCGGTCGAGGTATTCAAGCAGGTCGTGTTTGGACAAACTGCTACCATGCTTATCCTGCACATGCAGCGTTCGGTGGCTATAAAATGTCGGGTGTTGGTCGTGAAAACCATAAGATGATGTTATCGCATTATCAGCAAACGAAAAACTTATTAGTTAGCTACAGCGAAGACAAACTTGGTTTCTTCTAATTAGTAGGGAGGTGCATGAGCGTGGTCGAGCGTGTTTTAGCAACAGTAGAAGCGCTAGCACTAATCGAATTATTGAAAGAAAAGCATGGACCCGTTATATTTCATCAATCAGGTGGATGCTGTGACGGCTCCTCGCCAATGTGTTATCCAGAGGGCGACTTACTATTAGGTGATCAGGATGTTTGCCTTGGAGAGATTGGTGGTGCTCCCTTCTATATGCATAAAAATCAATATGATTATTGGAAGCATACACAAATAATTTTGGACGTTGTCGATGGTAGAGGTGGCATGTTCTCACTTGAAGGCGTTGAAGGTAAACGGTTCTTAACAAGATCAAGGGCCTTTTCAACAGAGGAATTAAAGGAATTGGGTTTAATTTAAAGATTTTAGTGACAGCGACAATAAGTATTGTCGCTGTTTTTCTATGTTAATTTTTCTGGGAGAATGTATGTAAGGCTATATGTCTTGGAGAGTTGCGTAATATTAAAAATAATCGAAAACAATCTTGTTAGGTTTGTTTCTTTGAATATGGCTTTCTATTGGTCATTTCAATCAGTGTCAGCTCCTCCATTCATCTTTAATTATTTCCATTAAACCACTCATATTGAGCAACGTGTTATATTAATGTTGCTTTATAGGTTAATTATTCCAAAAATGAGATTCACCACAAAAAGATGGGTATGACATTTTTAAAAACGTAATACCATGTACAAAAGTTGATTGGAGTGAAGGTGGGCGATTCCTTGGGGATCAGCAATAGAGGAACGAAGGCTAAAAGCATCACGTCCTGTGATAACGCCTTCGTGATCAACATCGGTGCTGTTGCTGTCGCTGCGCTTTCGCACAAACAAAACCCTCTGCTGCCGCTTCGCTTTCGCGCAAAAAACATCTGTTGGCCCGAGACGCTGGAGCGTAGTGAAGCGGCTCATCGGACGCTCCCAGACGGAACGGAAATCAACCCCTTGTTATGATGAGGAGCCAAAATGGATGAATCCTTTTTTCGTTTTGTTACGTAAATATGGAAAAGGAGCGTGCTAAAGATGGACTTTGTTATGATTGAAAATCAGTTTACAAATACGGTGGAGGATGTCTCAAAGGCTGTTGGATGGACGGTTGATCGTAAAATTGTGTTAGCAATTGCTAGTAAATATGTGGCGTCAGGAAAAACCTTTGACTCCGTTAAATATAAAGAAGTATTACAAGAAATGAAAAAGCAAACTTCATGGACATCTCCGTTAAGAACAACGGTAGGTTATAGTATTGCTGCAAATTTGATGGAGCAAGAGGATACAGAACAAGCAGTAAAAAATTTACTGACAAACGTAAGCGTAATGAAGGAAGCAAAATTTAGAAGTGGGAATTTTAGTTTTATTGGTGCACAGTTTTTAACTGAAAAGGAAACTGAGAAACGTGGACATGCACAAGCAGCACGTGCTTTATTTGATGCAATCCGCAAGCATCATCGATTTTTAACGTCATATGATGATATTCCATATGCAGTATTGTTAAGTAGTCCATCTGATGACGTTGAGCTCCGTGCAGAAACAATGAATCGTTATTATAAAGAATTACGTACGTATAATTTTAATGCAGGTAATGAACTTCAATGGTTATCACAGGTACTGACTTTCTTATCACCTCAATATGATAATAAGCTAGTGCCAAGTGTTACGACAATCTGTGACACATTAAAAAAACAGGATGTAAAGATCAAAGCGATGCATTATCCATTACTGGGCTTTTTAGCAATTCTTGAGGTAAATAATGCACAGCTTCAACAAATTGTTGATTTATATCATGAGTTAAAGGATATGAAACTACTGAAATGGCATCGTGAATTTGTGTTATTTATGGCCATACAAATTGCTATTTATGATATGGCGCAGGTGCAACAATCCTTATCAATGACGATCATGTCTTCTATTGAATTATTGATTCAAGCACAGCAAGCAGCGATGTTTGTGGCAGTTAGTGCAGCTGCTGTAGCATCTAGTTCAAGTTCTTCGTGATAAAATAAAGGAGAACTTGAATTTTTCGGAGGTGCATTTGAAGGATGAAGGAAACAAAGCTTTGGATGAATGGCCAGTGGCAGGACGCAAAGGAAACCTATGAGCTGAGATCACCCTATAGTGGTGAGGTTATTGCAAAGGTAGCTAAGGCGTCCATTTCTGATGTTGAGCAAGCGATAGAAGGTGCGCAGGAAGCATTCCAAACGTTTAAAAAGACAACAGCCTACGAACGTGCTGAAATATTATATAGAGTGGTCGACATTATGCGACAGCGTAAAGAGGAATTGGCTGAGATTTTAGCCTTAGAGGCAAGTAAGCCAATATCAGCAGGTTTAACCGAAATAGAACGCACAATAGCAACTTATCAATTTGCTGCAGAAGGTGCTAAGCAAGCAACAGGCGAGACTGTGCCAATGGATGCCGCACCTGGGGCAGGGGACCGTATTGGTTGGACAAAACGAGAACCTTTAGGTGTGATTTCAGCTATTACGCCATTCAATTTTCCATTTAATTTGGTCGCACATAAATTAGGGCCTGCCTTTGCAGTTGGTAATACGGTCGTGTTAAAACCAGCAAATCAAACACCATTAAGTGCTATAGTATTGGCTGAAATATTTAAGGAAGCGGGTCTACCTGATGGTGCGCTACAGATTGTTACAGGTAGCGGTGGTGAGCTTAGCGATATGCTCGTAACACATCCATACGTGAAAAAGGTGACGTTCACAGGCAGTGGTAAGGTTGGATTGGGCATTAAGGAAAAAGTAGGATTGCGTAAAGTTACTTTAGAGCTTGGTTCCAATGCAGCTGTAATTATCGAACCATCGACACCAGTTGATAAAATTATTACTCGTTGTGTCGGTGGGGCCTTTAATTTCGCTGGACAAGTCTGTATCTCATTACAACGTATTTATGTACATGCATCTATTATTGATGAATTTACAAAAGCGTTTGTTGCTGAAACAGAAAAGTTAGTGGTAGGTGATCCACTAGATACAAATACTGATGTTAGTGCAATGATCAATCCAAATGAAGTAGAACGTATTCGTCAATGGATTGAGGAAGCTAAGGCGCAAGGTGCTGTAGTTGCAACAGGAGGAACATTCACGGAACGCACTTTAACACCAACTGTTATGACGAATGTGACAGCGAATATGAAAATTGTTTGTCAGGAAACATTCGCGCCAATCGTCTCAATTGTTTCATATGAAACATTAGACGACGCTATTCGACTAGTGAATGAGTCGGAACTTGGATTAAATGCTGGAATTTATACGAATGTGTTACCAGATGCATTACGTGCAGCGGATGAATTACAGGCAGGTGCTGTTATTATTAATGATATTCCGACATTCAGGATTGATAATATGCCATATGGTGGTGTGAAAATGAGTGGTTACGGACACGAAGGCATCAAGTGGGCAATCGAGGAAATGACAGATATGAAATTTATTACGATGAAAAAATCATTCTAATTTGCAACAACCCTTTTTCTACGATACGATGACGAAAGAACATTCATGAAGGGAAGTCGCAAGAATTATGACAAACAACGCAATACCAATGAGCCAGTCGCGTACTGTTCAAACGCGTCTCGTATTACCGCCAGATACAAATAATCACAACTCCATTTTCGGTGGAAGAGTGTTAGCTTATATTGATGAAATTGCTGCCATCACGGCAATGAAGCATGCAAAAGGGCATGTAGTCACAGCCTCTATTGATTCAGTTGATTTTTTATCGGCAGCACATGTAGGGGATATTCTAGAAATTGAAAGTATTGTTTCGTCAACTGGACGTTCTTCAATGGAAGTTTATGTTCGAGTTATTTCACGGAACATTGAAACTGGTGAGGAAAAATTAACGACGGAATCCTTTGTAACGATGGTTTCAGTAGATGATGACGGGAAACCTAAGCCAGTTCCTGCAATTTATCCTGAAACAGATGCAGAAAAACGTCTGTTTGAAACAGGACCAGCAAGACGAGAGCATCGTAAACAAAAACGTGCATTACCACATTAAATGAAAAGGGAAATTGACGTACTATAGTCAATTTCCCTTTTCATGTTTTTACATATTTAACTCATTTACAACATTAATAAGTGAGTCGGATGAAGAAGAAACAAGTGTAGCCCCTTGTGACAGCTCAGTAATCAGATTAGAGATTGCTGAAATATCTCTTGATGTATTTATATACTGCTGTTGAATGCCAGAAACAGCATCGGCGATATCATTAAAGGATTTAGATAAACTGTTTTGTGTGTCTACACTATGCTGAATCTTTTGGTCAACATTAATAACCGAATTCGACATTGTTGTAATATTACTTTCCGTTTCTTTAATAAGAAGGGAAACATTTTGTACAGCATTTTTTGTTTCTTCTGCAAGCTTACGAACTTCCTCTGCAACAACAGCAAAGCCTTTACCATGCTCACCTGCACGAGCGGCCTCGATGGAAGCATTCAGTGCTAATAAATTAGTTTGATCGGCAATCCCTGTGACCAGTCCTACAATTTCTGATATTTTTTGAGAAGATGTGCGTAACTGGTTCATCGTAACTTCGAGACTGTTTACACTTTGAAAAATAACCTGTATTAAATCATTTTGATTTTGTATCTGCTGCTGACCACGTCTAGATTTTTCCTGTGTATCAGCAACGAAGTTTAGACCTTGCTTAGTAGCTACTGCGATATCATCTGTTTGAGAGGAAATGACTAATAAAGAAGCTGCTGTTTCTTCACTAATAGAATTTAATTCCTCAGCAGTACTTTGAATGGTAGTAACAAGTGAATGTTTTGTTTCATCTGCTGCTGCACGAATGCGAGCCTCTTCTTTTTCATAGGCCTCGATTACAAGCTGTTGTTCAAAGTTAATGATTTTACAGAAGGCATTGATAGAACGAATTGCATCATGCTTCGATAGATCTAACTCATTTGCAAATTTTGTAAATGTCGTAGTTAATGACTGGAATGAGGCGATATACCACTTCGATTGTAGACCAATTCGAACATGGGTCTCGGCAATTGCTTTTCGTTCGTTGATATAAGAGTCATTTATATGACTTTCGAAAATATCACTCAAATGCTTATGTAAAGTAACTTTTAAACGATCGATTTGTGATGTTCTGTTTATAATATCTAATAAATCTTGGCTCAAACTAATAGCTGAATAAAATTGATCCACCATTTTAGGGATTAAATCCTTAGTTAAAGGTTGCAATTGTTTAATGATGGCTAAATCCTCAATTGTTAAATCCAAAAGCTGCAACTGTTTTTGAAGCTTTGGATGGTTTGAAACATCCAATTGTACATTGTTCTTATAATTTTCAGGTGCTAATGTAATTGAGTAGCTAGAATCGTTCTTTTTTGTAAACCAACTCATAGTTGTTTGCTCCATTCTTTATAAATGCATAATAAATATATCAAATAAAGACTCTTTGTATATCGTGAGGTTTGCTAATTTACGAAATATATAGTATTTAATCTATTCTACTATTTTTTGTAGGATATTTGGTTAAAATTTTAGTTTATTTCTAAATTTTTTATAGTGATAATAGACTATTGTCGATTAAACGTCATGAAATGGACTTTTTTATAGAGAATGAGCAAATTGAATTCCAAATAGGAAACCTGTAAAATACGAACTGTTTAGCTTTATAAAAATTGTACGTGAAAAAATAGGTATAAGGAGGGGAATTACATGGAGAAAAAACGTTTTAAATTTGTTATTCCAGTCATGGTAATTGTAGCAATTGGCTCAGTTTATATGTTAAGAAATTACTATGCTGAAGTACCAGATTTAAATAAATTGTTAATTACTATTTGTGCAACAATAGTATCTGGGGTACTCGCATACTTTTTATTCCCACAGCAAGGCGAAAATAAAATTGATGATCGTGGTCCTTACTAACAGCGAAATGGCACCTCAGAAAAATCTCTAAGGTGCCATTACATGTTGTTGAAAACCTATTTTGTCTATGAAATTAAGTGTCAAAATAAGTCTCCTCGGCAAAACGAGGAGTTGATTTCCGTTCCGACTGGGCATTTTGTTGTTGCTGTCGCTTCGCTTTCGCACAGATAAAACATTGTTGCTGTCGCTTCGCTTTCGCACAGATAAAACATTGTTGCTGTCGCTTCGCTTTCGCACAGATAAAACA
>NZ_LIYL01000046.1:148890-219190 GCF_001278875.1 Lysinibacillus sp. FJAT-14222
ACAATTGTTGGCTTCGCTTTCGCACAGAGCAAAGCTTCCTGGGGGTGTCCGATGAGCAGCTTCCTTGCGCTCCAGGATCTCATCTGTGACGCTGATCCCCAAGTAGTCGCACAGCCTCCACTCCAATCAACCACTTCACATAGCCTGTATCTTCTGGCATACCACTCTAATTTATAGTGATAAAACGAAACTTCGACTTTTGTCCGTGGGAAAGCGAAGCGGCAGCAGTTGTACAATCTCGTCACTGTTATAAGTCTATTCTGTTCGATCATGGTGAGTAGCCTCGAACGGAAAAACATCCTCATTGTCACAACATTCACTAAGATTTCCTTGACCATTTTGATACAAGAGTTTGTTTCCCATAGGTTATCTTTGGTCTATTTTTATACCAATGAATTACCATTTTTAAGGTTTAAATAATTTAAACCAGCCTTTAAATTTAAAAATCCCGAGCATAAATATTGCAATTAAAATCATCAAAATAAGCACGATAAAGTAGCTATACCGTCCGTGAAGTTCAGGCATATGATCAAAGTTCATACCGTAAACACCAGCTATAAATGTTAATGGAATAAAAATTGTCGATACAATAGTCAATGTCATCATAATGCCATTCATACGGCTAGAGCTCATCGCCATGTAGTTATCGCGCATATCAGCTGTAAGTTCACGATTGGATTCTACCATTTCTGTAAGCTTTAGCAGATGATCGTAAATGTCGCCAAAGTAAGCTCGTTCAGATTTATTTAGTGAAAAGCGATAAGAATTAAGGATTCGATATAATAAATCACGCATTGGTAATATTGTGCGACGCAAATGAAGCAAATCACTACGGAATTCGAACACAATTTTCATGGCATTGTGGTTACTTTGATAGTTAAGCTCATCTTCAAGTGCATTTAAATGATCCTCGATCTTATAGACAAGTGGGAAATAGCTATCAACGATTTTATCGATTACTTGATACGTTAAATATACTGTGCCTCGTTCCCAATTCTTTGGCTGTTTTTCTAGCATCTTTTGCACTCGATCTATTTCGGGTGCTACGTTTTTATGGAATGTAACAATAAATTTATTAGAAACAAAAATATTTACTTCCTCAGCTGATAATTCTTCGTTAACCCTTTGAATAACAAAGAAATGGAAATCATCGTAAAAATCGAGCTTTGGCCGCTGTAAACGCATTAAGCAATCTTCTATAGCAAGCGGGTGAAAATGGAAAAATGTATCTAACAGTAGTTCTTCCTCATCGGTCGGACAATTAAAGTCGACCCAGTACCATTCAAATTCGTTTTTGTGTATATCCTCAAGCGGAAATTCTTTTATAAGTTTTTGGTCTTTTGTAATTCCAATTGTGCGTATCACAGCATTCACCTCAATTCCGTTAATCCTATCCTAACAGGTGTGTTTGTCTTCACAAGAAATAACACCCTATTTTTATATCTCTTCTTTATAGCATATCCAACCGCCAAATAAAGTAGTGGCAAAGAATCTAGATGGTTTTGTAAAGCCTGCCTGCTGTAATAGTGATAAAATGTCCTCTTCACGCATAAATGAAAGAGAACGTATGGATTTCTCCATTTCCGCTACCTCTAATGGTGATAGCTTTGTATGCTGTAGCCAATAAGCACGCCATAAATCAAATTGTAGCTCAGTTTCTAAGGAGCCAGGCTGTCCGTATTTTGAGACGAGCACAAATGGTGCACCAGGCTTTAAATTATTTGCTATTTCTTTTAATGTTGCAAACTTCTCTTGGTAATCTTGTATAAAATGAAGCACTAGTACACAACTAGCTGCATCAAACTTCACTGAAGGTAGCTGAGTATCGAGTATAGTTCCTTGATATAAAGAAATATTATTAGGTAGAGATTTTAAACGTTCTTCAGCTATGTGCAGCATGGCTGAAGAAGGGTCTATGCCAACAAATGACCAATGAGGTCTTTGCTCAGCGAGCTGTAAAATTTCATTGCCGCTTCCTGATCCAACTACTAAAAATTCAGCTTTCTCGTGTAATGTAGATCGATAAAATGTTTGTGTTAAACGTAGCATTGCATCGTAGCTAGGTAGCGTGCGACGAATACCTTTTTCATATTCGTTCGCAAGTGTGTTATTGAATTCCATCACGTATCACATGCCTTTCAAAAAAATTTTTAAAATCGATTTATATTTGAAACTATTTAGGGTATTATTCCGTAAATAGTAGTACATAAAACAAAGACAAATTAAAATGGAAAGGTTGATATAAATGGAAACTAAATGGTCTAAGGTAATCATACACGCAAGTGCTTTTTTTGCGCCATGGTTCGTACCAATTATATTTTTCTTAATTAGCTCGGATGAAGAAATAAAAGCAATTTCTGTTCAAGCAATGCTGTTCCAAGTTGTAATATGGATTTTAATTGGAATTTCAGTTATTTTAAGCTTTTTATTAATTGGTATACCGTTTTTAATAATTTTTGGGATTATGTTATTTATCGTACCAATTATCGGTATTGTGAAGGCTTTATCTGATGAGCCTTGGCGTTATCCAATTGTTGGTCGCTGGGTATAATTTTTATAGACGCAAGTATATGCTAGTTGCATATGCTTGCGTTTTTTCTATTGGTGATAAGGGTAGATTATAGGTATGAGTGGGGGCATTCAACATTTCAGTGTGTCTAGTTTCAAGCGCATCCCCCGAGAACGCTTCGATTTCTCAGAAGAAATCTCTAGTATTTGTCGGAGATAAACGGTCGCTTTTAATTTCAGTGTGCGAAATAATTGCAATTATTTTCAAGCGTTTTGTATAATATACTCAAAGAAAGTCAAAGATAGTCAAAGTCAGTGAAGTAAGCGAGGTGTATTCCTAAAATGCGTAATATATCAGACATCATAGAAGGCTACTTAAAGCAAGTACTTGAATTAGGTGGAGAAGGGCATATTGAAATAAAACGTAGTGAAATTGCAGATAAATTTCAATGTGTGCCCTCACAAATAAATTATGTAATAAATACAAGATTTACTGCCGAACGAGGTTACCTTGTTGAAAGTAAACGTGGTGGTGGTGGGTACATTCGAATTTTACGTGTCCGCGCGAATTCACAAATTGATTTAATCGACGATGTCCTCAGGCAAATAGAAGGTGGGGCATCGCAAACAATGGCAGAAGATTTAGTTTATCGACTAATTGATGAGCAGGTAATTTCAAGGCGAGAAGCGAAAATAATATTAGCAGCAGTTGATCGCTCAACTATTGATTTGCAACTCCCGTTACGGGATCATATTCGAGCAAAAATTTTACGAGCGATGCTAACAACGATTAAATATGAACAGCAAAAATAAAAGAGGTGATGGAAATGATATGCGAACATTGTAAGCAGCGTAATGCGACAGTTACCGTAACACAGGTTCAAAGTGGTCAAAAGGTGGAGCACCATTATTGTGACGTCTGCGCCTCGCAGTTCCATCCATTTCATGCTGAATTTAAACAAGAGCCAATATCTATTCAACAGCTATTATCCAATTGGTTTGGCTCACCTTCGTGGCAGCAACAAAAAGCGGGTGAAAAACAGCAGGCGCAGCCACAACCGCAAACATGTCCACAATGTGGATTTACGTATAAACAGTTTTTAAAAGAAGGTAAATTTGGATGCCCTAGCTGTTATGACACCTTTAGCGAGCACTTACCGAAGCTCTTTAATCGTATACAGGCTGGGCCTCAACATATAGGGAAAATGCCTGGTGCTCGAAGCAATGTTTATGTTATCAAAAAGCAAATTGAAGATATTCGTAAACGTATGAAAGTTGCTGTAGATGAAGAACAATTTGAGGAGGCAGCAAAGCTTCGTGATGAAGTGAAGGAACTTGAGAAGCACCTACAATTTGAAGGTGGTGATGTGTCGTGATGATTGAATCGTTTTTAGAGCGTGCTACACCAATATGGATGAGTATGGAGGATGATTATTCAGATATTGTCATTAGTACCCGTATCCGTCTTGCTCGAAATTTAGACGGTTATCGTTTTCCATTAGCCTTTACAGAGAATGAGGCATTACAGGTGGAGCAGGCAGTTACACATGCAATAAAGGACAGTACGGAGCTTCAAGAAAATTACTCATATTTTGCTATTAAGGATTTAACAGCTTTACAACGTCAAATACTTGTAGAGAAACATTTAATTAGTCCTCAGCTTGCAAAAAAAGAGCTAGTTGGCTCCATGCTTTTATCCGATGACGAATCAACTAGCATTATGGTGAACGAAGAAGATCATTTACGCATTCAATGTATGACGGCAAGTTTTCAGCTTCAAAAGGCATTCGAACAGGCCGATAAAATTGATCGTACCTTAGAGAAAGCTTTGCCTTATGCATTTCGAGATACATTTGGTTATTTAACAAGTTGCCCAACAAATATTGGTACTGGTTTGCGAGCATCTGTCATGATGCACCTGCCAGCCCTTACACTCACAGGTCAGATGAATCAAATCATTAATGCAATGACACGATTAGGAATGACAGTAAGGGGAATATATGGAGAAGGTAGTGAAAATTTAGGTAATGTTTACCAAGTGTCAAATCAGATTACACTAGGAAAAACAGAAGATGATATTTTAGCGGACATTCAAAGTGTCGCTGAAAAAATAATTCAAAAAGAACGGCATGCAAGAGGCAAGTTAATGGAAAAAGCAGAGCTTGCCCTCGAAGATCGCGTATACCGTTCTTTAGGTACCTTAACATATGCTCGAATTTTAACGAGTGAGGAAGCAGCTACTTGCCTATCGAATATCCGTTTAGGGGTTGATTTACAGTTAATTGAAGGCATTAAAGCGACCACTTTAAACGAATGTGTTGTCAGTATGCAACCTGGATTTTTACAGCATTATGCAGGGGACGTTTTGCCACCTGCTGAGCGAGATCGCGTACGAGCTGAAATGCTTCGTGAGGCATTATTTCAAGAAAATATGAGTAAGCCTATTATTGGGGAAAAAGGAGAGGATTCATTTGATGTTTAATCGTTTTACACAACGCGCGCAAAAAGTATTACAGCTTGCACAAGAAGAGGCTATTCGTTGGAAGCACGAATCAATTGGAACAGAGCATATTCTATTAGGGCTTATCCGTGAAGGCGGCGGTATTGCTGCAAAAGCATTAGAAGCCATTGATATTAGTCCTCAAATGATTGAAGCAGGTATTGAAGAGCTTGTAGGGAAAGGTAAAGAGGATGTTGGTCCAATTGTCCACTACACACCTCGAGCTAAAAAAGTAATAGAACTATCAGTCGATGAATCACGCAAACTAGGTCATTCTTATATCGGTACAGAGCATTTACTATTAGCACTTATTCGTGAAGGTGAAGGTATAGCTGCTCGTGTATTAAACAATGCTGGTGTCGGATTAAATAAGGCTCGTCAGCAAGTGCTTTTGTTATTAGGTAATAATGATAATGCTCAATCTGGTCAACAAGCTGCACAGGCTGCAAATACACCAACATTAGATAGCCTTGCGCGTGATTTAACGCAAATTGCTCGTGAAGGCAATTTAGATCCGGTCATTGGTCGAAGCAAGGAAATTACACGTGTTATTGAGGTTCTATCTCGCCGTACAAAAAATAACCCTGTATTGGTCGGTGAGCCAGGTGTCGGTAAAACGGCTATCGCTGAAGGCTTAGCACAGCAAATTATTCATAATGAAGTGCCAGAAATTCTTCGTGATAAACGCGTCATGACACTTGATATGGGGACAGTTGTTGCCGGAACAAAATATCGTGGTGAATTTGAAGATCGCTTGAAAAAAGTAATGGATGAAATTCGCCAAGCAGGCAATGTTATTTTATTTATCGATGAATTGCATACATTAATTGGTGCAGGTGGTGCAGAAGGTGCGATCGATGCATCAAATATTTTAAAACCATCTTTAGCTCGTGGTGAGCTTCAATGTATCGGTGCGACAACACTAGATGAGTACCGCAAATATATTGAGAAGGATGCAGCATTAGAGCGTCGTTTCCAACCTATTCAAGTCGATGAGCCAACTGTAGAAGAAGCCATTCAAATTATTCAAGGCTTACGTGATCGTTATGAAGCGCATCACCGTGTGAAAATTACAGATGAGGCAATTGAAGCAGCAGCAAAAATGAGTGACCGATATATTTCTGATCGCTTCTTACCAGATAAGGCGATTGATTTAATCGATGAAGCAGGTTCTAAGGTACGCTTACGTTCATTCGCAGTGCCACCAAACTTAAAGGCACTTGAAGATAAGCTTGAAAATGTACGCTCTGAAAAGAATGCAGCCGTCTCAGGTCAAGAATTTGAAAAGGCAGCATCATTAAGAGACACAGAGCAAAAGCTAAAAGATGAAATTGAATCTACGAGAAAAAATTGGAAGGAAGAACAGGGGAAAGCCGAATCGAAAGTTACAGTGGATGATGTAGCAGAGGTTGTATCTATGTGGACTGGAATTCCAGTATCAAAAATTGCTTCTGAAGAATCTTCTAAGTTATTACAGCTTGAAGAAGAGTTACACAAGCGCGTTGTAGGTCAAGGAGAAGCAGTAGAGGCAATTTCTCGAGCAATTCGCCGTGCAAGAGCTGGCTTAAAAGATCCGAAACGACCAATTGGTTCATTTATTTTCTTAGGTCCAACAGGGGTTGGTAAAACAGAGCTTGCAAGAGCATTAGCTGAAGTTATGTTTGGTGATGAGGACGCAATGATCCGCGTTGACATGTCTGAGTACATGGAAAAACATTCGACTTCTCGTTTAGTTGGTTCTCCTCCTGGCTATGTAGGCTTTGATGATGGCGGTCAGCTAACAGAAAAGGTTCGTCGTAAACCATATTCTGTAGTATTACTAGATGAAATTGAGAAGGCTCATCCAGATGTTTTCAATATCTTACTTCAAGTACTTGAAGATGGCCGTTTAACAGATTCTAAAGGTCGTGTGGTAGATTTCCGCAACACAGTTGTTATTATGACATCAAACGTTGGTGCGGATGCTTTAAAATATCAGAAAAACCTTGGTTTCAATGTAGGTGGTACGGATACGAAGTATAAAGATATGAAGGGTACAATGCTGGAGGAATTGAAAAAAGCATTCCGCCCAGAATTCTTAAACCGTATCGACGAAATGATCGTCTTCCACTCACTAGAAAAAGAACATTTAAAAGAAATCGTAGCGATGATGGCGAATGCTTTAACGAAACGTCTGAAGGAGCAAGATATTTCGCTAGAGTTGACGGATTCAGCTCTTGAGAAAATTGTGGAGGAAGGCTATGATCCTCAATACGGTGCTCGCCCACTACGTCGTGCATTACAAAAACAAGTAGAAGACCGTTTATCGGAAGAACTACTGAAAGGCAATGTAGAGAAGGGTAATCAAGTAATCATTGATTACGTGAATGATGAGTTTGTTGTGAAGAAAAAAGAGGAAGTATCTACTTCTAAATAATCTTCATATCATACGATAAAGTGAACCTTCGCTTTCGGTACAGATAAATTACTGCACATTCATGCGGGGTAAACATTTCATTTGAAAAGGACAGCAAGGCTATAGTGCCAAGCTGTCCTTTTTTATGTACAATAAACATAAGAACAAATATTCGAGGTGAATGCAATTTGGCAAAGAAGAAAACGAAATTTGTATGCTCAGGCTGTGGCTATGAATCTGCAAAATGGATGGGAAGATGCCCAGGATGCGGAGAATGGAATAAGATGGTTGAAGAGGTAGAGGTCATTGCAAAAGGGCCACGAGGGGCATTCCAACATTCTGCTACAGTTACCCAAAAGGCTCTCCCTATTATGCAGATTGAAGCTGCTGAGGAATCACGAGTTGCAACAGAAATGGGTGAGCTCAACCGAGTGCTAGGTGGAGGCATCGTGCCAGGTTCTCTTGTATTAATCGGAGGAGATCCTGGGATCGGGAAGTCGACGTTATTATTACAAGTATCTGCGTTGCTGTCGAATAAGGGACATCGTGTGCTCTATATTTCCGGTGAGGAATCCATCCGTCAAACAAAGCTGCGTGCAGAACGTTTAGGGGTGATCTCACAGGAGCTTTATATATATTCTGAAACGAATTTAGAGTTTTTAAATCAAACCATTGATGAGGTGCAGCCAAAGTTTGTTATTGTCGATTCTATTCAAACTGTTTTTCATCCAGAGGTAACGAGTGCACCTGGTAGTGTATCACAAGTGCGTGAATGTACAGCAGAACTCATGCGAATTGCAAAAACAAAGGGAATTGCTATTTTTCTAGTTGGACATGTAACAAAAGAAGGACAAATTGCAGGGCCACGTATTTTAGAGCACATGGTTGATACGGTATTGTATTTTGAAGGAGAACGACATCATAATCACCGTATTTTACGGAGCCAAAAAAACCGCTTCGGCTCTACAAATGAAATTGCTATCTTTGAAATGCTTCAAGGAGGCTTAAAGGAAGTGTTAAACCCGTCTGAGTTGTTCCTACAGGAGCGTTCACAGGGGGCGGCTGGGTCAACAATCGTAGCCTCAATGGAAGGTACACGGCCAATTCTAGTTGAAATTCAGTCGCTTGTAACACCAACAAGCTTTAATTATCCGAAACGAATGGCAACAGGTGTCGATCAAAACCGTGTGCAACTGCTTATGGCCGTCCTTGAAAAGAGAATGGGTCTCATGCTACAGGCACAGGATGCATATATTAAAGTTGCTGGCGGCGTGAAGCTTGATGAGCCTGCAATTGATTTGGCTGTGTTAACAAGCATTGTTTCGAGCTTTAAGGATCAAGCTGTCAGAGCGACAGATTGCTTTATTGGGGAAGTAGGTTTGACAGGCGAGGTGCGTCGTGTATCTCGGATTGAACAGCGTGTGATTGAGGCAGCAAAGCTCGGATTTAAACGGGTCTTCTTACCAGCCTCTAATATCGGTGGCTGGGATTTTCCACAAGGTATTGAGATAGTTGGCGTAGAAACGATAAAGGATGCATTGAATGCTTGCTTTAGAGAGCTATAAAGAAGTTTGTGCATGTTGGACAATGTTCTGACATGCACTTTTAACTTCTTTCAGCAATTGAACACCTGTACCTGTCGCTGCGCTTTCGGTACAAAAGACATTCGCTGAAATAGAGGGTTTTGGTTTTTTTAATTCATAGATAGAAGGTAGGAAACTCAAAGAGGGGAATTGGCGTCTATGATAATGTCCGTGAAAATGCTTGTTTAATGCAGATCGGATGCCAAAGAGCATTTCTGATTTTAGTGTGAAGAATTTTAGAAATTGATTTTCAGTAGACTTGGGATGATCGATCAATGGATGAAATTACCGATACTTTGATAGGGTCATAAAAGATTTTCTGCAATAAACTATGTATAATTATATATTAAGAATGGGAGGTGACAGCTTATGAAAAAATTTGTTCAAATTGCTTTTTTACTGATTGGAGGAGCATTAGGCCTTGTTTTCTTACCGCCATTATACGAATTGCTTCATTTATCATCTAATCCTTGGCTTGATAATCCCTACGTATCAGTAGCTTTAGGAGCACTTTTACTGTTTACATTATCGTTTGCCTTTTCCGATTATTTTGTAAGGCTTATTAGCTGGATGGAAGAGGTGCTATTTAAGGTGCCTGTTGGAGACTTACTATTTGGTACACTTGGGCTCATTATTGGACTGATTGTTGCGTATTTCTTAGGCTTTGCAATCGATAGTATTGATTTACCGAGTTTTACAAAGGTTTTACCAATTATACTGTCATTTGTGCTTGGATATTTAGGATTCCGTGTAGGCTTTAAAAAGCGTGATGAACTAATCCAGCTATTTACATTACGTGGTAACAATACGAAGAAAAAATTAGCAGAAGGTGTAGAGCCTCAAGAAGCACGAGGAAGCTATAAACTGTTAGATACTAGTGTTATTATTGATGGTCGTATTGCAGATATTTCTGAAACAGGCTTTATAGAAGGTATATTGGTTGTACCCCAATTTGTCCTTACTGAGCTACAGCATATTGCAGATTCTTCGGATACGTTAAAGCGTACAAGAGGTCGTCGTGGTTTAGATATTTTGAAAAAATTACAAGATGAACGTATGACAAAGGTTGAGATTACTGAAGAGGACTTTGAGGATGTGCAAGAGGTTGACTTAAAGCTAGTACGTCTTGCAAAGAAAAGAGGTGCCGATACACAGATTGTTACGAACGACTTTAACCTGAACAAAGTTTGTGAGCTACACCATGTGAAGGTGCTAAACATCAATGATTTAGCAAATGCAGTGAAGCCTGTCGTTATTCCAGGTGAGGATATGCAAGTAATGGTCATTAAAGATGGAAAAGAGCATAATCAAGGGGTTGCTTATTTAGATGACGGGACAATGATCGTTGTTGAAGGTGGACGTAGCTATATAGGACAGGCAATTACGGTAACCGTAACAAGTGTTCTACAAACATCAGCAGGTCGTATGATTTTTGCTAAACCCAAGGATGACTAGGAAGTGAGAAATGTGCAATATGAAGTAGTGTTGCCTGCAGCAGGTAGCGGAAAGCGAATGGGAGCGGGGCAAAATAAGTTATTTTTAAATCTTTTAGAGAAACCCATTCTCATACACACGCTGGAAGTATTTGAACAGGATAGTCAGTGTACAGGTATTTGGCTTGCAGTGAAGCCAGAAGAGCGCGGATTTATTCAAGAAATGCTCGAGAGATATGGAATTTCTAAAGTTAAAGGCTTGCCTGATGGTGGTGCTGAGCGTCAGCATTCCGTTCATTCGTGCATGAAAGAAATGAAACAGGTCGATATTGTGCTTGTGCATGATGCTGCGCGTCCATTTATCACTCATGACATTATTGCGAATCTTGTACAAAGTGCGCATGACTTTGGCGCTGCGATTGCGGGTGTTCGTGCGAAGGATACAATGAAAAAAGTACGTGATGGTGTTATTGAAGAAACTATTGATCGTGAAAGCTTATGGATGATTCAAACACCACAAGCATTTCAATTTGATTTGATTGTGGAGGCGGAGGATGTTGCTGAGAAGGTAGGTTTTCTTGGTACCGATGAAGCGATGCTAGTAGAACGTCTTGGCCATGAGGTGCATATTGTAGAAAGCAGCTACGAAAATGTAAAGATGACGACGCAAGAAGATTTAGTTTTCGGTGAAGCGATATTACAGAAACGCGCTAAAAAGCAATGAAATGCTAGAATAAACGAAACATTAGAGGCAAGGTATGAAAACCGAGCCTCTTTTTTGCTTTGATATTTCTGCTCATTTTTTATAAGTTTGAGGGCTCTCTTCAAGATAAGATCTGTTTCAACAATTTCTAACAGTATTTAATTCCCTCGAGTGTAAACTTTGGTTATCTCTATTTTTGTATGTTCTTCAATTCCTCCACAAAAGCACGGCGTTTTGGATACGCTTGTAGTAAGTCAGAAATTAATTGCTTTGCTTCAATGGTGTAGCCGGCCCTACGCATAATGTTGATAGAATGACAAACGCCTTGATAACTTTTGCGATTAGAGGAAATTCGAGCATCGGCAGTGATGGCGTCAATGAATAGTGCACAAACATCTTCATAGTACTGTTCTTTTATGTATTGATAATAGTACTCGATTCTTGTTGGATGTTCTTTGCAATAGTCTAAAATACGTTTAGTTTGTTGTTCCTCTACAATGATTTGCGTATACAAACGAGAATTTGTAAGTCGATCTAATAGTTCTTCAAAAACTTCAGGCCATTGTTCAGCGGGATGTAGTGCTTTGAATTCTGTGTAGTAAGAATACTCACCAGATAGCAACAGTTGTAATGCCAATTCGCGCATGTCTTCTGTATGTCCGAGTGCTTTATGAGCGATAAAAGCGAATTGCCTCCATTTTTTAACGATACCTGCTGATTTTTCATCTACCTGTAGCCCATCAGCTGTTAACTGTAATACTTTTTCATACTCACCAAGGTTGATGGCAGATTTGATAATTAGTTCACGCATATCGTAGTCCTCAATATGCTGCTCTAAAAATGTCTCTACTCCCTTACCATTATATTTATCCTGTAACAAGCGAAGCTCTATCTTTCTTAACTGTTTATTCATATATTGTGCATGCCAATCATCTGATGCGCTTTTCATTGAGTGAATAAGGGTTTTAAATCGTTCCTCGATAGCATCATCATGACAAAGAGGTACACAGGAATGGAGCAAATGAATACGCCAATCTGACCAACCACTTAACTCGTGGTTCATTGCTTCTTGAATAACAAGGTCATACACCGTTTCTGACTGCTCTTTTGACCAAACATCTACTCCTTCGTTAATCGCTTGACTAATTAATTCAAAGCTGTCTTCAATAGCACCACCGAAATCGCCATCGGAGTCGTCGCTATATTGCAGTGCATCAAATGTATGTTGGAAGCAAAGGAAGCTAAGCTCAATAGCTGTTATATAGTTACCTTGGTCAATATGTTCCTGAGCGTGTTGAAGTGTTGTGTAGACGCCTTTTAACGCTTTCGTTGCTTGATTACGTGGAATAAAGCCACTACGGCGATCTTCTCCTTTTTTTAGATGCTGAATGATTAATTGTTCAGCGGCTTTTAATACATCCGCTGGTTCTGTTAGTAGCATTTCAAATTCTTGCAGAAAGCTAGGGTAGTTCTGTCCAACTTTTAGAATTAACGTTATTAGATTTTCCTTTGATTGCGTAGCTAGCAATTGCTGTAATGTTGGTTTTTGTGCTTTAGATGACTTAGATACTGAAACACGAGGATTGTTTAGTTGCCCCTGAATTTCATATAGCGCAGCGGCAATATGCTTACAAATGTCATCATATGGGCAATCACAATCGACGTGTGTAATGTCGCCATTTGCTTCAACAATGATATCTACAATATACAGCTCAGACCCCTCGACCTCAGCCTGCCAATTGCTATTGTCAATGTGTATAATATCAATGACATGACGATTCTGATAATAATTGTACCCACGTTGTAAAATCACCTTATTAAAATGCCTTTCAAAAGTATGAATATTCATTAAAGCACCTCCTTTTTGTGATAAATTAGGATAAGCATATCAGAAAATACGGAGGAGAGAGATACAAATATGAACTCTCATAGACAGAGCCCTCAATTTCCTAGGAAATATGTTAAAATGTGAGGGTATAATATAGAGTAAATATAAAAGTGAAGGAAGGTGAATGAGACTGCTTTATAAGCTGAATAGAAGCTTTTCAAGTCTGCCAATCTGGGCCTTTTAGTTGGTGGATTTTCCTATTTTAATTAACTTATTAGACAGTCTCAATATCATATGTTTCGAATTGGACAAGGATTTGACGTACATGCATTTGAAGAAGGACGTCCATTAATTATTGGAGGTATAACAATTCCTCATGAAAAAGGGTTAGTAGGGCATTCGGACGCAGATGTTTTATTACACACTGTAACAGATGCAGCATTAGGAGCTATTGGTGAGGGAGATATCGGTCGTCATTTCCCAGATACAGATCCTGCGTTTAAGGATGCTGATTCAGCGAAATTATTAGAGCATATTTGGAAGATTGTTGAGGACAAGGGTTATGTTCTAGGTAATGTGGATTGTACGATTATGGCACAACGTCCGAAAATGGCACCATATATTGAACAAATGCAAAATTGTATTGCTGAATTACTTCATGCAGAGCCTTCTCAAGTAAATGTCAAGGCAACAACAACTGAACGTTTAGGTTTTACAGGTCGCGAGGAAGGGATTGCGGCTATGGCGACAATCCTATTGATTAAGAAGTAAAAGGAGGCTCTAGGCGCTTTTATTTCCTGTAACAGAGTGGTAAAATGAACAAAGTCAATTTTTTGAACGAAAATTTAGGAGGCTTTTAATTATGGCGAAAGAAGTTCGTGTTCGTTACGCGCCATCCCCTACTGGTTTCTTACATATCGGTGGAGCGCGTACAGCGTTATTCAACTATTTATATGCAAAACATCATAACGGTAAATTCATCGTACGTATTGAGGATACAGATATCGAGCGTAATGTAGAAGGCGGAGAAGCATCTCAGCTAGATAACTTAAAATGGTTAGGTATTGAATATGATGAGTCGATCGATATCGGTGGACCATATGCACCTTATCGTCAAATGGAGCGTCTTGATATTTATAAAGAGCACGCTGAAAAACTATTAGAGCAAGGTTTAGCTTACAAATGCTTCTGTTCTTCTGAGAAATTAGAAGCGTCTCGCGAAGAACAAAAAGCACGAGGTGTAGCAGCTCCAACTTATGATGGTACTTGTCGTCATTTATCAGCAGAGGAAGTTGCGGCTAAAGAAGCTGCTGGTGAACCATATACAATTCGTATGCGCGTACCTGAAAATGTAACATATGAATTTGAAGATTTAGTACGTGGACAAGTAGCGTTTGAGTCTAAAGATGTTGGTGATTGGGTACTTGTTAAAGCAAACGGTATCCCAACGTATAACTATGCGGTAGTGCTAGATGATCACTTTATGGAAATTTCGCATGTATTCCGTGGTGAAGAGCATTTATCGAATACACCAAAACAAATGATGATTTTTGATGCATTCGGCTGGGAATATCCACGCTTTGGTCATATGACATTAATCATTAATGAAAATCGAAAAAAATTATCTAAACGTGATGAATCAATTATTCAATTCGTCACACAATATAAAGATTTAGGCTACCTACCTGAGGCGATGTTCAACTTCTTTGCATTACTTGGCTGGTCTCCTGAAGGGGAAGAAGAGATTTTCTCAAAAGAAGAATTTATTAAAATGTTTGATGAAAAACGTCTTTCAAAATCACCATCTATGTTCGATAAGCAAAAGCTTACTTGGATGAATAACCAATACATTAAAAAGCTATCTTTAGAAGAAGTGGTCGCATTATCTTTACCACATTTACAAAAAGCGGGTTTATTATCAGAAGAGCTAACAGCGGAAGAACATGCATGGGCAACAGATTTAATCGGACTTTATCATGACCAAATGAGCTTTGGTGCTGAAATTGTAGAGCTATCTCGCCTATTCTTTAACGATCACATTGAATATGATGAAGAAGCAAAAGCAGTTCTAGCAGGTGAGCAGGTACCTGAGGTAATGGCAGCATTTAAAGCGCAACTTGAAGGTTTAGAAGAATTTACACCTGATACTGTAAAAGCTGCTATTAAAGCTGTTCAAAAAGAAACAGGTCACAAAGGTAAAAATCTATTTATGCCAATTCGCGTTGTAACGACGGGTGAAACGCATGGTCCAGAGCTTCCGAACGCGATTTGCTTAATTGGCAAACAGAAAACAATTGATCGTGTAGAAAAATTTGCGCAATAAGTAGAAATTGATTGACAATTTATCAGTTCGTTGTAAAATGTATTTACATTGAGAAAGCGTTGATAAGGAGAAGTAAGTGGCGCATGCTCCAAAGAGAAGACCATCACCGGCTGAAAGTGGTCTGAGCCTAGGCAAAACTGAAATGCACCTTTGAGCATGAAGCTGAACAATAGTAGGCTTTATCGATTCGTTCCCGTTACAGGACGTCCAGAGTGGAAGGCCTTTGCCTTCAATCAGAGTGGAACCGCGCAAATTTAGCGTCTCTGTCATTCCTTTTTGGGATGATAGGGGCGCTTTTTATATTTATCTTCATTCAGCAAATGTTTTTTGTAGCGAAAGGCGAAATTGATAGACATGTTGTTGGGTGCGCCAACTCTACTCAGCTAACTCTGCAGCGAAATAAACGTCAGTTGCACTATTTCAATGGTCAAGGATGCAGTTGATCGTGTAAAAATTTCAAAGGGTCAAGGCCAATCAAAACGAAAAGGGGGAATTTTTTGTGTTTAAAAGAATGAAGGAAGATGTAGAAACGATTTTTGAGAATGATCCAGCAGCGCGTAGTGTGCTTGAAGTTGTGCTAACATACTCAGGTCTACATGCTACATGGGCGCATCGAGTTGCACATTGGTTCTTTAAAAGGCGTTTTTATTTTATAGCCCGTGCCATTTCACAAATTAGTCGCTTCTTTACTGGAATTGAAATTCATCCTGGAGCAAAGATTGGTAGACGTTTCTTTATTGACCATGGGATGG
The DNA here is from genome assembly GCF_001278875.1 of Lysinibacillus sp. FJAT-14222. Taxonomy (NCBI): domain Bacteria; kingdom Bacillati; phylum Bacillota; class Bacilli; order Caryophanales; family Bacillaceae; genus Lysinibacillus; species Lysinibacillus sp. FJAT-14222. Next base: position 164,916 of record NZ_LIYL01000046.1, read on the forward strand.
GGGTTGTGATTGGCGAAACTTGTGAAATTGGTGATAATGTAACTTTATATCAAGGTGTAACTTTAGGTGGTACAGGGAAAGAAAAGGGAAAACGCCATCCAACATTAGAAGATAATGTACTAGTTGCAACAGGCGCAAAAGTATTAGGTTCTATTACCATTGGTGAGAATAGTAAAATTGGTGCAGGTTCAGTTGTCTTAAAAGAAGTGCCACCAAATGCTACAGTTGTCGGTATTCCTGGTAAAATAGTGATTAAGGATGGAGTTCGTCTAGAGAAAAAACTAGACCACCAAAATATACCTGACCCTGTAGAAGAACGTTGTCAAGTTTTCGAGAAGCAGATTGCAGAATTGCATCAGGAAATCGAACGCTTACAAAAGGAGAGAGAAACACAATGAGTATTCAAATTTTCAACTCATTAACACGACAAAAGGAAACTTTCGTACCGCTGGAAGAAGGCAAAGTAAAAATGTACGTTTGCGGTCCGACAGTTTATAACTACATTCATATTGGGAATTCACGCCCTGTAATTGTCTACGATACAGTACGTCGTTATTTTCAATTCAAAGGCTATGATGTGAAATTCGTTTCAAATTTCACAGATGTGGACGACAAAATTATTAAGGCTGCTAACGAGCTTGGAGAAGAAGTTCATGAATTGACGGAGCGCTTTATTGCCGCATACTTTGAAGATGTTACAGCGTTAGGCTGCAAGAAAGCAGATGTACATCCACGCGTTACAGAGCATATGGATGATATCATTCAATTCATTCAAGTTTTAGTCGATAAAGGTTATGCCTATGAGTCAGCTGGTGATGTCTATTACCGAACTCGTAAATTTAATGGCTACGGTAAATTATCACACCAATCGGTAGATGATTTAAAAATTGGTGCTCGTATTGAGGCAGGCGAGAAAAAAGATGATGCATTAGATTTCGCTCTATGGAAAGCTGTTAAGCCTGGTGAGATTTACTGGGAAAGTCCTTGGGGGAAAGGTCGTCCGGGTTGGCATATTGAATGCTCAGTAATGGCGCGTGAACATTTAGGAGATACTATTGATATTCATGCGGGTGGGCAAGATTTAACTTTCCCACATCATGAAAATGAAATTGCACAATCTGAAGCTCATAATGATAAAACATTTGCGCGTTATTGGATGCACAATGGATATATTAATATTGATAATGAAAAAATGTCCAAATCTCTAGGTAATTTTATACTCGTCAATGATATTCGAAAACAAATTGATCCACAAATTCTACGCTTCTTTATGCTTTCAGTGCATTATCGCCATCCAATTAACTTTGCGAAAGATTTAGTAGATGCAGCTGCAACTGGCTTAGAACGAATTCGTACTGCCTACAACAATGTCAAACACCGTTTAACAGCTACGGCAAGCCTAGGTGATCACTCAGAAGAATGGCTTGAAAAGATTGCTGAACAAAAAGCTGATTTTGAAGAAGCAATGGATGATGATTTTAATACAGCCAATGCTATTTCCGTATTATTTGAATTAGCACGTATCGCAAATATTTATTTAAATGAAACGAATACTGATGAAAAAGTATTATTGAGTTTTGCTGAAACTTTTGAGGTGCTAGGTGACGTCTTAGGTATTGAATTTGCAAAAGAAGAAGAGCTATTAGACGAAGAAATTGAAGCACTTTTACAGGAGCGTGTAGAAGCACGTAAAAATCGTGATTTTGCTCGTTCAGATGAAATTCGTGACCATTTGCAAGCGCAAGGTATCATTTTAGAAGATACGCGACAAGGAACTAGATGGAAACGAGGGTAAGTAACTTGGATAAACTCCGCAACGAAGATGTCAAGCAATTGAATGCATTAGCGTTAGCCTATATGGGAGACGCAGTTTTAGAGCAAAAGGTACGAGAGCATTTGCTACGTGCCGGCCGTGTTAAACCTAATACACTTCATAGAGAAGCGACACGTTACGTGTCAGCGAAAGCACAATCTATGATTGTACATCAAATGATGGATGAAGGCTTTTTAACAGAGAAGGAATTGGCTGTGTTCCGTCGTGGACGCAATGCCAAATCCGGCTCTGTGCCAAAAAATACAGATGTTCAAACATACCGTAATAGCTCAGGCTTTGAGGCGGTGCTTGGTAGTTTATATTTATTAAATGAGCTAGAACGCGTGTATGCAATCATTGCATACGCTATTCAAATAATCGAGGAATCGAAAGGAGTGTCAAAATAATGGCAGAGCAGAATGGTGAAATTATTGCCGGTAAAAACCCAGTGTTAGAAGCACTTCGGTCAGGCCGCGATATGAATAAAGTATGGATTGCAGAAGGCGTAAAAAAATCAGGGGTTAATGAACTTCTAGATTTAGCGCGAGAACGTGGGGTTATTGTGCAATTTGTCCCGAAAAAAAAGGTTGATCAATTATCAGATGCCAATCACCAAGGAATTGTTGCCTCTGTTGCAGCATATAGTTATGCAGAGCTAGAGGATTTATTTGCGGCGGCAGCAAAAAAACAGGAAGACCCATTTTTCTTAATTTTAGATGAGCTAGAGGACCCGCATAATCTAGGCTCTATTATGCGAACTGCTGATGCTATAGGTGTACACGGCATTATTATCCCGAAGCGTCGTTCAGTAAGCTTGACAGCTGTAGTGGCAAAGTCTTCCACTGGAGCAATTGAGCATGTACCTGTCGTACGTGTTAATAACCTAGCGCAGACGGTAGATGAACTAAAAGAACGAGGTGTATGGATTGCAGGTACAGATGCCAAAGGTTCTGTAGACTATCGTAAAATGGATGCAACATTACCGCTTGCGATTGTTATTGGTAGTGAAGGCAAAGGCATGAGCCGCTTGTTAAAAGAAAAATGTGACTTTTTATATCATTTACCGATGATTGGGCATGTCACATCACTAAATGCATCGGTAGCTGCTGCACTTTTAATGTACGAAGTGTATCGTAAACGTCAAGAAGCGAATGATTGACGATGAACAACATTTTGCTTGTTGATGGCTATAATATGATTGGAGCTTGGAAAGAGCTACGGCCATTACGAGATACAAATTTTGAAGATGCGCGTAAGAGATTAATCGAGCTTATGGCTGAGTATAAAGCAGCCATAGGGTGGCGCATAATTATCGTTTTTGACGCACATCTTGTACCGGGTGTGGAGCAATCTTTTATAGAAAATGATGTCGAAATCATTTATACACGGAAAAACGAAACAGCAGATGAACGCATTGAAAAAATGACGCATGAACTAAAAGCTAGAAATGTACAGATTCACGTAGCAACTTCCGACATGGCAGAGCAAAATGTTATTTTTGGTAATGGTGCTTTGCGAAAATCGGCAAGAGAGCTAGAAATTGATATGAGTATTATCCAACATAAAATTTCTCATGATGTGAAACGAAAACAGGATAGCAAGCCGCCTTCTCGCATAGAACTTAAGCCTGAAGTTGCATTGGCTTTTGAAAAATGGCGACGCGGTTTGAAATGATTGATTGACGCATATTTTCCAATTCCGTTATACTGTTCCTAATTATCTGTTGTGGCTGAGGTGATACCATGTTTAAAAATAGTATTGTACAAGTGACACAAGATTTTGAACGATTCAATGATGAAGAACTTATTGAAATGGTGCATCAAGGTAATACAGATGCGTTGGATTATTTAATTACGAAATACCGTTTGTTAGTAAGAGCGAAGGCGAGATCTTATTTTTTAATTGGTGCTGATAAGGAAGACATTGTGCAAGAGGGCATGATCGGTTTATACAAAGCCATTCGCGATTTTAAGGGAGATAAGCTTGCTTCTTTTCGAGCTTTTGCTGAGCTGTGTATTACAAGACAGATTATTACGGCTATTAAAACAGCTACAAGACAAAAGCATATACCTCTAAATTCTTACGTCTCTTTGGACAAGCCTATTTTTGATGAAGAGTCAGATCGTACATTAATGGATGTGTTAACCGGTGCCATTATGGATGATCCGGAAGAATTAATGATTCATAGAGAAGAGTTTGACTACTTAGAAGAAAAGATGGGTGAGATTTTAAGTGAATTAGAGTTGCAAGTGTTAGCTCTTTATTTAGATGGCCAGTCTTATCACGAAATTTCCGAACAATTAAATCGTCATGTGAAGTCCATTGACAATGCTTTGCAGCGAGTAAAGCGTAAATTAGAGCGACATTTAGTTCTTGAAGAAATGTCCTAGAGGCTGCATACCCTTGTTGACATTGACAAATATAGGTGTTAGTCTTGAAAAGACAAAGTGCCGAAAAGGTGATTATATGGCAAAAAAAGTCGTTCTAAATTGCGAAAAATGCGGATCGAGAAATTACACTTTTCCAGCTAAGGAAGGTTCGACTGTACGCCTCGAATTAAAGAAATTTTGTTCGCATTGCAATGAACATACAGTGCATAAACAAACGCTATAAAAGAATTTGTAAATATACAGATATGATTGATTCGGAGGTTAGGCTAGAATGGGCAAGATTAAAGGCTTTTTCAGCAATGTAATGTCGGAAATGCGCAAAACAAGCTGGCCAAAAAGTAAAGAACTGACGAAATATACAGTCGTTGTAATTTCAACTGTTGTAATTATGGCTTTATTTTTTGTGTTAGTTGACTTAGGTATTTCATCATTATTCCGCTGGTACTTAGAGTTATAATTTAGTAAATAGCATGTTAATACTTCTGAAATAGCCCGTCATTACAATAAACGGGTTTTTTCGTTTGTTTTATGAAGTAAACAGCAGTAAAATATTCTCAATATGATAAGTATGCTACTAGGATAGTATGCGGGTAGCAATAGATGACTATGCTAGATTAGGTATATATCATCGGGCTTTCGTTAGCTATTAGCGAAAGTTATGTTTTTCTAATGAGCAGTTTGTGAAAAGAGTAAAGGATACGCTTAGCATATCGCGATTCATTTTTTCACTTTTATTTGTAAGGGAGGGACGGACGAGGAGTCCTAGTAGTTATGGAGAAAAATTGGTATGTTGTTCATACGTATTCAGGGTATGAGAACCGCGTAAAAGCAAACCTAGAGAAACGTGTAGAAACAATGGGTATGCAAGATAAGATTTTTCGTGTTATTGTGCCTGAACACGAAGAAACAGAAATGAAGGATGGGAAAAAGCGTACAATGATGCGCAAAGTTTTCCCTGGTTATGTTTTAGTAGAGCTAATTATGACAGATGATTCGTGGTATGTTGTACGTAATACGCCAGGTGTAACTGGCTTTATCGGTTCATCTGGTGGCGGTGCAAAGCCTACACCTTTATTACCTGAAGAAGTGGAGCGTCTACTACAGCAAATGGGGATGACTGACAAAGTTGTCGAGATTGATATTTCTGTTGGGGAAGCGGTAGAAGTATTAGAAGGACCTTTTGCTCACTTCCAAGGACGTGTTGAAGAAATTGACACTGAAAAAGGGAAATTGAAAGTTTCTGTCGATATGTTTGGTCGCGAAACAATTATGGAACTAGATTTTGAACAAGTACAAAAAATGTAGTTCTAGTAACTAAATCGTCGTATGTCTGAGACGTATGTCGCAGATTTTGTTAATTACTACTTGCTTAAAAAAATTAAAAGTGGTATCATTTCAAAGGTCAGACTGTCATACTTTAGTTTGACGTCTGTAATGATAATTTTAATGTTATCGGCACTTTAGCTGACAGACAGATATTGAGTGGGAGGGGCAACCCAATTACCACATCACGGACTTAAGGAGGTGTGTCTCGTGGCTAAAAAAGTTATTAAAGTTGTTAAACTTCAAATCCCTGCTGGTAAAGCAAACCCAGCTCCACCGGTTGGTCCTGCATTAGGTCAAGCGGGTGTGAACATCATGGGATTCTGTAAAGAATTCAATGCGCGTACTGCAGATCAAGCTGGTCTTATTATTCCAGTTGAAATTTCAGTATTCGAAGACCGTTCATTTACTTTCATTACAAAAACTCCACCTGCAGCAGTTCTACTTAAAGTAGCAGCTGGTATCCAATCTGGATCTGGTGAACCAAACCGTAACAAAGTGGCGACGGTTAAACGTGATAAAGTTCGCGAAATCGCTGAAACTAAAATGCCAGACCTTAACGCTGCTTCAGTAGAAGCTGCTATGTTAATGGTTGAAGGTACTGCACGAAGCATGGGTATTGTTATCGAAGACTAATCCCAGTTACTTGATGATGTATTTGTTTTTTGGAAGGTTGCGGAGTTTCTTTGTGAACGCGCAACCTTTATTCGTGGGAGGTAAAATCCGCTATAACCACAATCAAGGAGGAATTATATAATGGCTAAAAAAGGTAAAAAACTGCAAGATGCAGCAAAATTAATCGACCGTAACGCACTATACGGCGCACAAGAAGCAATCGAACTTGCTCAAAAAACTAGCACAGTGAACTTCGACGCGACTGTAGAAGTTGCTTTCCGTCTAGGAATCGATACTCGTAAAAACGACCAACAAATCCGTGGTGCAGTAGTGTTACCAAACGGTACTGGTAAAACTCAACGCGTATTAGTATTCGCTAAAGGTGAAAAACTTAAAGAAGCTGAAGCGGCTGGTGCTGACTATGTAGGCGATGCAGAATACATCCAAAAAATCCAACAAGGTTGGTTCGATTTCGATGTAATCGTTGCAACTCCTGACATGATGGGTGAAGTTGGTAAACTTGGTCGTGTATTAGGACCTAAAGGTTTAATGCCAAACCCTAAAACTGGTACAGTAACTTTCGATGTAACAAAAGCTATCGGAGAAATTAAAGCTGGTAAAGTAGAATACCGTGCTGATAAAGCTGGTATCATCCACGCACCTATCGGTAAAGTTTCTTTCTCTGCAGAACAATTAGTAGAAAACTTCTTAACTGTATTTGATGTAGTACAAAAAGCTAAACCTGCTGCAGCTAAAGGTACTTACATGAAATCTGTAAACGTTACAACTACAATGGGCCCAGCTCTTAAAGTTGACGCTTCAAGCGTAGTAGTAAAATAATTAAGGTTTTTATATAAATCTGTTGACGGCGTCGTCTATCTATGATAAGATGATTGCTGTTGTGAATCATCCATTTGTACCGTAGACAGTAGGAGTGACTTGTCACTTAATGATCCTACCGAGGACATCGGAATTCGGATTCTTATTTTAAAGATGATGACTTTCAGCCTCTGTGTCTATACGACCCAGGGGCTTTTCTTTTGTCGGTATAAATGACCCATTCTAATAGGAGGTGTCATCATGAGCAAAGCAATCGAAAACAAACAAGTACAAGTTCAAGAGATTACTGAAAAATTCAAAAATGCTGCTTCTGTAGTAGTTGTGGATTACCGTGGTCTTAATGTTACACAAGTGACTGAGCTTCGTAAACAACTTCGTGAAGCTGGCGTTGAGTTCAAAGTTTACAAAAACACTTTATCACGTCGTGCTACTGAAGCTGTAGGCCTTGAAGGAATCAACGACGTATTAGTTGGTCCTAACGCAATTGCGTTCTCAAATGAAGATGTTGTAGCTCCTGCTAAAATCATCAACGAGTTCGCTAAGAAAAATGAAGCTTTAGAAATTAAAGCAGGTATTATTGAAGGTACAATCGCTTCTGTTGAAGATGTTAAAGCACTTGCAGAACTTCCATCACGCGAAGGTCTTCTTTCTATGCTTTTATCTGTACTTCAAGCTCCAGTGCGCAACTTCGCACTTGCAACAAAAGCTGTTGCAGAACAAAAAGAAGAACAAGGCGCGTAATTTCATACGCACTATAACTTCTGCGGCCTGACCCGCAAAAATAAAACGTTATCCAATTAGGAGGAAATTATAATGAATAAAGAGCAAATCTTAGAAGCTATCAAAGCTATGACAGTTCTTGAATTAAACGATTTAGTAAAAGCTATCGAAGAAGAATTCGGTGTAACAGCTGCTGCTCCTGTAGCAGTAGTTGGTGGTGCTGCTGCTGGCGCTGCTGAAGAAAAAACAGAGTTTGACGTAGTATTAGCATCTGCTGGTGCTGAAAAAATCAAAGTAATCAAAGCGGTTCGTGAAATCACTGGTTTAGGTCTTAAAGAAGCTAAAGAAGTAGTAGATAACGCTCCTAAAGCTCTTAAAGAAGGCGTTTCTAAAGATGAAGCTGAACAAATCAAAGCTAAACTTGAAGAAGTTGGCGCATCTGTAGAAGTTAAGTAATCTCGCGTTACTTTTAAACAAAAGGAAAGCTCGTCATTTTGGCGAGCTTTTTTCTTCATTCTGAGGAGGCGTGAAAATGTCAGATCACTATTATACAAGTAAGCCTCAAACTGAGAGTAAACCTCGTCACTGGACATTCCAATTGTTAGGGCATACGTTTTCCTTTGAAACGGATGCAGGAGTATTTAGTAAAAGCGAAGTAGATTTTGGATCCCGTGTTTTAATAGATGCTTTTCAAATGCCTGATATTGATGGTGCAATTTTTGATGTGGGGTGTGGGTATGGACCGATTGGATTATCGATCGCCAAAACAAACCCAGAGCGTACCGTTTTTATGATGGATATAAATGAACGTGCAGTTGCACTCTCGCAAAAAAATGCGCAAGTAAACGGTGTTCAAAATGTACGAATATTTGTGAGTGACGGACTATCGACGGTTGACAAGGACGTAAAAGCCGCAGCTATTTTAACCAACCCTCCAATTCGCGCAGGAAAGGAAACTATTTTCCGTTTTTACGATGGAGCTTATGATAAGTTAGTGTCATCTGGTGAGCTGTGGGTAGTGATACAGAAGAAGCAAGGTGCACCGTCAACGGTAAGTTACTTAGAAGAAAAATTTTCAGAAGTCGATGTTGTGGAGAAGAAAAAAGGGTACTGGATAGTACGTGCAAAAAAATAGTTGAAATATGCATAAATTATTGACTTGACAAATTGGCTATGATAATATGATACAATGCAAAAATATTATTTTGAGGTCGTATGCCCTTTTGTATATGTTTGTTTTAATGTGGGTATACTTGCCAAGATAGTTTAGTTAACCGAAAATGAGATCTTTTTGAAGACTCGTTTTCTTTTTGTCTTTCGAAATCATACACTATTTGTATGATTTTGCAAAGACCTAATATCGCTTTATTGAGGGGTGAATGAGTTGACAGGTCAACTAGTTCAGTATGGACAACACCGCCAGCGTAGAAGCTTTGCGCGTATTAAAGAGGTGCTTGAGCTTCCAAATCTGATTGAGATTCAAACGGCGTCTTACGAATGGTTCCTTGAAGAAGGTTTACGTGAAATGTTCCGTGACATTTCGCCGATCGAGGACTTTACAGGCAATCTTTCATTAGAATTCATCGATTATTCATTAGGTGACCCTAAGTATGATGTCGATGAGTGTAAAGAGCGAGATGTTACTTACGCAGCTCCATTACGTGTGAAAGTACGTCTTTACAACAAAGAAACAGACGAAGTGAAGGAACAGGATGTCTTCATGGGTGACTTCCCATTAATGACAGAGACAGGTACGTTCATTATCAATGGTGCTGAACGTGTTATCGTTTCACAATTAGTTCGTTCACCAAGTGTGTATTTCCATGATAAAACTGATAAAAACGGTAAGAAAGGTTTCGGAGCGACAGTTATTCCAAACCGTGGTGCATGGCTAGAATATGAAACTGATGCGAAAGATGTAGTATATGTGCGTATTGATCGTACTCGTAAGCTACCAGTAACAGTGTTACTTCGTGCATTAGGCTTCGGTTCAGACCAAGAAATTATCGATATTATCGGAGATAATGAATATTTACGTAATACGTTAGAGAAGGATAACTCTGAAAGTACAGAAAAAGCACTTTTAGAAATCTATGAACGTTTACGTCCAGGTGAGCCACCAACAGTTGAAAGTGCGAAGAGTTTATTATACTCTCGTTTCTTCGATGCGAAACGCTATGATTTAGCGAATGTTGGTCGCTACAAAATGAATAAAAAGCTTCATATCAAAAATCGTTTATTTAACCAAACGATTGCTGAAACGCTTGTAGACCCAGAAACAGGCGAAATTTTAGTAGAGAAGGGTACAATTCTTGACCGTCGTACTTTAGATAAAATCTTACCGTATCTAGAAGATTCATCAAAAGGCATCGGTTTCCGCACTTTATCACAAGTAGGCGGAGTACTTGAGGATGATGTAACAATCCAGTCTATTAAAATTTATGCACCAAAAGATGAAGCACAAAAAGAAATCAATATTATTAGTAATGCGTACATCGATGAAGAAGTGAAGAATATTACACCTGCTGACGTATTATCTTCAGTAAGTTATTTCTTCAACTTACTTTACCAAGTAGGGGCAACAGATGATATCGACCACCTAGGTAACCGTCGTCTGCGCTCTGTTGGTGAGCTGTTACAAAACCAATTCCGTATTGGTTTATCCCGTATGGAACGTGTAGTACGTGAGCGTATGTCTATTAACGATACAGCTGCTATCGTACCACAACAATTAATTAATATTCGTCCAGTGATTGCGTCAATTAAAGAGTTCTTTGGTAGCTCTCAATTATCACAATTCATGGACCAAACAAACCCACTGGCAGAGTTAACACACAAACGTCGTCTATCTGCATTAGGACCTGGTGGTTTAACACGTGAGCGTGCTGGTATGGAAGTACGTGACGTTCACTATTCTCACTATGGCCGTATGTGTCCAATCGAGACACCAGAGGGTCCAAACATTGGTTTAATTAACTCATTATCTTCATTTGCCAGAGTAAATAAATTCGGATTCATTGAAACGCCTTATCGTCATATTGACCACGAAACAGGTAAAGTAACGGATCACATTGATTATTTAACAGCTGACGAAGAAGATAACTACTATGTAGCACAAGCGAACTCACTATTAAATCCTGATGGTACATTTGCTAAAGACGAAGTAGTAGGTCGTTTCCGAGGGGATAATACAGTATTTAATAAATCTCTAATGGACTACATGGACGTATCTCCTAAACAAGTAGTTTCAGCTGCGACTGCATGTATCCCGTTCTTAGAAAACGATGACTCAAACCGTGCACTTATGGGTGCCAACATGCAACGTCAAGCGGTTCCTCTTCTTAATCCAGAAGCACCATTTGTTGGTACTGGTATGGAACATGTTGATGCGCGTGACTCAGGTGCGGCTGTAGTAGCGAAATATGATGGTATTGTTGAGCATGTTGAAGCTCGCTCTATCCATGTTCGCCGTATTGAAGTCGTTGACGGTAAAGAGGTTAAAGGCGATTTAACAAAATATAAATTACAAAAATTCATTCGTTCTAACCAAGGTACTTCATACAACCAACGCCCTCTTGTAAAAGTTGGCGAACGTGTGAAACCTCGTGACATTTTAGCAGATGGCCCATCTATGGAAAAAGGTGAACTTGCTCTTGGTCGTAACGTACTTGTTGCGTTCATGACTTGGAACGGCTTTAACTATGAGGATGCTGTTATCATGAGCGAACGCCTTGTAAAAGACGATGTTTATACATCTGTTCATATTGAAGAATACGAATCAGAGTCTCGTGATACAAAATTAGGACCTGAAGAAATCACTCGCGATATTCCAAACGTTGGGGAAGATGCACTTCGTAATTTAGATGAACGTGGTATTATCCGCATTGGTGCGGAGGTACGTGATGGTGACATTCTTGTAGGTAAAGTAACACCTAAAGGGGTTACAGAATTAACTGCTGAAGAACGCTTATTACATGCTATCTTTGGAGAAAAAGCTCGTGAAGTTCGTGATACTTCATTACGTGTACCACATGGTGCTGGCGGTATTATTCTTGACGTGAAAGTATTTAACCGTGAAGATGGCGATGAATTACCACCAGGTGTTAACCAATTAGTTCGTGCTTACATTGTTCAAAAGCGTAAAATTCGCGTAGGGGACAAAATGGCCGGACGTCATGGTAACAAAGGGGTTATCTCTCGTATCTTACCGGAAGAGGATATGCCATTCATGCCAGACGGTACTCCTGTTGATATCATGTTAAACCCACTTGGTGTACCTTCTCGTATGAACATCGGACAAGTTTTGGAATTACACTTAGGTATGGCTTCTCGTTACCTAGGCGTTCATATGGCAACTCCAGTATTCGATGGTGCCAACGAAGAAGATGTTTGGGAGACAATGGAAGAGGCAGGTATGAACCGTGATGGTAAAACAATCCTGTATGATGGACGTTCAGGTGAACCATTCGATAACCGTGTATCAGTAGGGATCATGTACATGATCAAACTTGCTCACATGGTTGATGATAAACTTCACGCACGTTCAACAGGTCCTTACTCACTTGTTACTCAACAGCCACTTGGCGGTAAAGCACAGTTCGGTGGACAACGCTTTGGTGAGATGGAGGTATGGGCACTTGAAGCATATGGTGCTGCCTATACACTTCAAGAAATCTTAACAGTTAAATCCGATGACGTTGTTGGTCGTGTGAAGACATACGAAGCAATCGTTAAAGGTGAAAGTGTACCAGAGCCAGGCGTTCCTGAATCATTCAAAGTATTGATTAAAGAGCTTCAATCTCTTGGTATGGATGTGAAAATGTTAACGGTCAATGATGAAGAGGTAGAGCTTCGCGACTTAGACGAAGAAGAGGATCTTCAACCAGCTGACGCACTTAACATTGCATCAAAGCCAGATACAGAAGAAGAGCCAGTAGAGTCTTTTGAATAATGGAAAACGTTAATTCACATTCTTTGTGAACACGGTCAAAGTTATTTTTCAAATTAGTCGGGCAGGATTTAACGCCCTGTCCGGCTTTTTCTTTCAATAAATCATTCTATTTTTAATCTTTTGCTAAAGAGAAATGATTCTTGCAAACGATTATCGAGCTGCGTAAAAGAGTCTTTTTAAAGACCTATACTAGAGGGAGGTAGGCTCCTTGATAGACGTTAATGAATTTGAATATATGAAAATTGGTTTAGCTTCTCCTGACAAGATTCGTTCTTGGTCATACGGTGAAGTTAAAAAACCTGAAACAATTAACTATCGTACATTAAAACCAGAAAAAGATGGTTTATTCTGTGAGCGTATTTTCGGTCCAACTAAGGATTGGGAATGTCATTGTGGTAAATACAAGCGTGTACGCTATAAAGGCGTAGTTTGTGATCGTTGTGGAGTTGAAGTAACACGCGCGAAAGTTCGTCGTGAACGTATGGGCCACATCGAATTAGCAGCACCAGTTTCTCATATCTGGTACTTCAAAGGTATTCCTAGCCGTATGGGTCTTATTTTAGATATGTCCCCACGTGCATTAGAAGAAGTAATTTACTTTGCATCCTACGTTGTAATTGAGCCAGGTGCTACAAACTTAGAAAGTAAACAACTACTTTCTGAAAAAGAGTACCGTGCATACCGTGAAAAATTCGGTAACACATTCGAAGCGTCTATGGGTGCAGAAGCAATTAAGAAATTGCTAGGCAAAATTGATCTTGAAGATGAAACTCAATCTTTAAAAGAAGAGTTGAAATCAGCACAAGGTCAACGTCGTACTCGTGCAATTAAACGTCTTGAAGTTGTTGAATCATTCCGTAACTCAGGCAACTCTCCTGAATGGATGATTTTAGATGTACTACCAGTTATTCCACCGGAGCTTCGTCCGATGGTGCAATTAGATGGTGGGCGTTTTGCTACTTCTGACTTAAATGATTTATATCGTCGTGTAATCAACCGTAATAACCGTTTGAAACGTTTACTAGATCTTGGTGCTCCAAGTATCATCGTACAAAACGAAAAACGTATGTTACAAGAAGCTGTTGATGCATTAATTGATAATGGTCGTCGTGGTCGTCCTGTAACAGGTCCTGGTAACCGTCCATTAAAATCACTTTCACATATGCTGAAAGGTAAACAAGGTCGTTTCCGTCAAAACTTACTTGGTAAACGTGTTGACTACTCTGGTCGTTCGGTTATCGTAGTAGGTCCAAACTTAAAAATGTATCAATGCGGTCTACCAAAAGAAATGGCAATTGAGCTATTCAAGCCTTTCGTAATGAAAGAGTTAGTAGAACGTGGTCTTGCTCATAATATTAAATCAGCTAAACGTAAAATTGAGCGTTTAAACAACGATGTATGGGATGTTTTAGAAGATGTGATTCGCGAGCATCCAGTATTACTAAACCGTGCACCAACGCTTCACCGTCTTGGGATTCAAGCGTTTGAACCAACACTAGTTGAAGGTCGTGCTATTCGTCTTCACCCATTAGTATGTACAGCTTATAACGCTGACTTCGATGGTGACCAAATGGCGGTTCACGTACCATTATCAGCAGAAGCACAAGCAGAAGCTCGTCTTCTAATGCTTGCTGCACAAAATATCCTGAACCCGAAAGACGGTAAACCAGTTGTAACACCATCTCAAGATATGGTATTAGGAAACTACTACTTAACGCTTGAGCGTGAAGCAGCTCGCGGCGAAGGAACAATTTTCTATGGGCCAAATGAAGTATTAATTGCTTATGATACAGGTCATGTTCACTTGCATACTCGTATTGCAATTAAAGCAAGTTCGCTAAATAATCCAACATTTACTGAAGAACAAAATAATATGTTCCTATTAACGACTGTTGGTAAAGTAATCTTTAACGAAATCTTGCCGAAATCATTCCCATACATTAACGAGCCAACTGATTTCAACTTAGAGCAAGAAACACCAGACAAATACTTTGTTAACTTAACAATTGATGAAGAAACGTTAAAAGAGCTTGAAGCAGATGCTGCATATAATGGGCTTGATGAAAAAGGTAAAGTGGAAGCACAACGCACAGCTGTGCTACGCAAACACTTTGCATCGGTACCAGTTGTAAACCCATTCCGTAAAAAATTCTTAGGTAATATCATTGCTGAAGTATTTAAACGTTTCCACATCACTGAAACATCTAAAATGCTTGACCGCATGAAGAACCTAGGATTCAAATATTCAACACGTGCTGGTATCACTGTAGGTGTATCTGACATCGTCGTATTACCAGATAAAGGTGAAATCTTAGCGGAAGCTCAAGAAAAAGTAGATAAAGTTCAGGCGCAATTCCGTCGTGGTTTCATCACAGAAGATGAGCGTTATGATCGCGTTATCTCAAGTTGGAGTGCTGCGAAAGATGAAATTCAATCGAAGCTAATGAAGTCGCTTGAGAAAACAAACCCAATCTTTATGATGTCTGACTCAGGTGCCCGTGGTAACGCATCTAACTTTACTCAGTTAGCAGGTATGCGTGGTCTGATGGCCAACCCGGCTGGTCGTATCATCGAACTTCCAATCAAATCATCATTCCGTGAAGGTTTAACGGTATTGGAATACTTCATCTCTACACATGGTGCTCGTAAAGGTCTTGCCGATACAGCCCTGAAAACTGCCGATTCAGGTTACTTAACTCGTCGTCTAGTAGACGTAGCACAAGATGTTATCGTTCGTGAAGATGACTGTGGAACTGACCGCGGTTTAACAATTGGAGCGTTAATGGAAGGTACAGAGTTAATCGAAGCGTTAGACGAACGTATTGTTGGTCGTCATACGAAGAAAACAATCTATCATCCAGAAACAGGCGAAGTGATTTTAGCAAAAGACGGATTAATCGATCAAGATATTGCTCGTATCATTATAGAGCTAGGTATCGAAGAAGTGACAATCCGTTCTGCGTTTACATGTAATACAAAACATGGCGTATGTAAAAAATGTTACGGCATGAACTTAGCAACAGGTGAAGAGGTTGAAGTTGGAGAAGCAGTTGGTATTATTGCGGCTCAATCAATCGGTGAACCAGGTACACAATTAACAATGCGTACATTCCATACAGGTGGGGTTGCCGGGGATGATATTACACAAGGTCTTCCACGTATCCAAGAGATTTTTGAAGCACGTAATCCTAAAGGGCAATCAGTTATTTCTGATATCGCAGGTACTGTTTCAGACATCACTGAAATTCGTGAAGGTCTAAAAGAGATTACAATTGAAGGTGAAGTAGAAACACGTAAATACGCAGCGCCTTACAATGCTCGTCTGAAAGTACAAGAAGGCGACTTTGTAGAACGTGGTCAAGTATTAACAGAAGGTTCTATCGATCCAAAACAATTGTTAAAAGTTAAAGACGTTTCAACAGTTCAGGAATATCTATTAAAAGAAGTACAAAAAGTATACCGTATGCAAGGGGTAGAAATTGGAGATAAACATATCGAGGTAATGGTTCGCCAAATGCTTCGTAAAGTACGTGTAATTGAAGCTGGTGATACAGAATTATTACCAGGATCATTACTAGACATCCACCAATTCTCAGAAGCAAATGCAGATGCTGTGTTAAAAGGCAAAAACCCTGCAACTTGTCGTCCTGTTATCCTAGGTATTACAAAAGCTTCTCTTGAAACAGAATCATTCTTATCTGCTGCATCATTCCAAGAAACAACTCGTGTGTTAACGGATGCTGCTATTAAAGGAAAACGTGATGAACTTCTAGGTCTGAAGGAAAACGTAATTATCGGTAAACTTGTTCCTGCAGGTACTGGTATGCAACGTTACCGTCAAATCCGTATTGAAAAAGATGAGCTTGACACAGAAAATCTAATTTCTGCTGAATAATCATTAAATAAGTGCCGAGGGGATGTTTTTTCATCATCTCTTCGGACTTTTTAAAGATATGAGTTGACAGTCGAAATTGGTAATGATAATATATTGAAGGTTGATAGTTAACTGTCTGTACTTTGGAGGATATGAAAATGTCTTATGATAGAGTAAGGGCTAGTCAAACAATCATAGGTACAAAGCAAGCAGTAAAAGCAATACGAGCCGGTTCAGTGAAAGAACTTTTTGTGGCACTCGATGCAGACAATTGGGTAACCGATTCGGCCATATCTTTCGCGAGAGAAATTGGTATACCAGTTATTCTTGTTGAGTCGAAAAAGGAACTGGGCAAGGCCTGTGGAATCCATGTTGGAGCTGCGGTAGTTGCGATTACTGTAGAGTAGTTTTTGTGTATTAAACACAAAGACTTTGTTTTTACCCAAAAAATGAACCACCTGGATGTGTGGTATTAACAAGGAATAAATGAAGGGAGGAAAAATCGATGCCTACAATTAACCAATTAGTACGTAAGCCTCGTCAATCTAAAAGCACGAAATCAAAATCACCAGCGTTAAACAAAGGATATAACTCATTTAAAAAATCTTTAACTGATGTTAAATCTCCACAAAAACGCGGAGTTTGTACTCGTGTAGGTACAATGACACCTCGTAAACCAAACTCAGCGTTACGTAAATACGCTCGTGTACGTTTAACTAACCAAATCGAGGTTACAGCTTATATCCCAGGTGAAGGCCACAACTTACAAGAGCACAGTGTTGTTCTTATCCGTGGCGGACGCGTAAAAGACTTAGCGGGTGTTCGTTACCATATCGTACGTGGTGCTCTTGATACAGCTGGTGTAAACGGTCGTTTACAATCACGTTCTAAATACGGAACAAAACGCCCTAAAGAAAAAAAATAATTTAACATTATTGAGCGTTGCTTAATAATGGACTTGAAGTAGTAGTCGCAAATTTTCAATCTTGCTAGCAGATTGGAAATTTGCCCGGCAACTATGACAAGGTAATTCTTATAAAATAAATCGATAACTATTCGAAAGGAGGAAAACACATGCCTCGTAAAGGTCCTGTTTCCAAACGTGACGTGTTACCAGATCCAATTTATAGTTCAAAACTAGTAACTCGTTTAATTAATAAAATGATGGTTGATGGTAAAAGAGGTACTTCTCAAAAGATTTTATACGGTGCGTTCGAAATTGTTAAAGAACGTTCTGGTGAAAATCCAATTGAAGTATTCGAAGCTGCTCTAAATAACGTAATGCCAGTTCTTGAAGTACGCGCTCGCCGTGTTGGTGGTTCTAACTACCAAGTGCCAGTAGAAGTACGTCCAGAACGTCGTACAACTTTAGGTCTTCGTTACCTAGTTAACTACGCTCGTCTTCGTGGTGAAAAAACGATGGAAGAACGTTTAGCTAACGAAATCCTTGATGCTTCTAACAACACAGGTGCATCAGTTAAAAAACGTGAAGATATGCACAAAATGGCGGAAGCAAACAAAGCATTCGCTCACTACCGTTGGTAATTAATATCTAAACATCGCATATGCTCAATATGGAAGGAGAAATACCTAATGAAACGCGAATTCTCCCTAGAGAATACACGTAATATTGGGATCATGGCTCACATTGATGCTGGTAAAACAACAACAACTGAGCGTATCCTTTATTACACAGGTAAGATTCACAAAATCGGTGAAACTCATGAAGGCGCTTCTCAAATGGACTGGATGGAGCAAGAGCAAGAACGTGGTATCACAATCACTTCTGCTGCAACAACAGCTCAATGGGACGGCCACCGTGTAAACATCATCGATACTCCTGGACACGTAGACTTCACTGTAGAAGTTGAACGTTCACTACGCGTACTTGATGGTGCTGTAACAGTTCTTGATGCTCAATCTGGTGTTGAACCTCAAACTGAAACAGTATGGCGTCAAGCTACAACTTACGGCGTTCCACGTATCGTGTTCATTAACAAAATGGATAAAACAGGAGCAGATTTCCTATATTCTGTAGGAACTCTACACGATCGTTTACAAGCAAACGCTCATCCTATCCAATTACCTATCGGAGCTGAAGACCAGTTCTCAGCAATCATTGACTTAGTTGAAATGAAAGCTACTTTCTACGGCGACGAAAAAGGTACAGCAGTAACTGAGGGCGAAATTCCTGAAGAATACCGCGAACAAGCTGAAGAATACCGTGAAAAATTAATCGATGCTGTTGCAAGTGTTGATGAAGATATCATGGAAAAATATTTAGAAGGCGAAGAAATCACTGTTGCTGAACTTAAAGCGGCTATCCGTCGTGCTACGATCGCAGTAGAATTTTACCCAGTAATCTGTGGTACAGCATTCAAACACAAAGGCGTACGCCCAATGTTAAATGCAGTTGTAGATTACTTACCATCTCCAATTGATGTACCAGCAATCAACGGTACTTCAGTTGATGGTGACGAAGAGTTAGTACGTAAATCTTCTGATGCAGAGCCATTCTCAGCTCTTGCATTCAAAGTTATGACTGATCCATTCGTAGGTAAATTAACTTTCTTCCGTGTGTACTCTGGAACATTAGAATCAGGTTCATACGTACAAAACTCTTCTAAAGGTAAACGTGAGCGTGTAGGCCGTATCCTACAAATGCACGCAAACTCTCGTGAAGAGATCTCTAAAGTATTTGCTGGGGACATCGCAGCAGCAGTAGGTCTTAAAGATACTACTACTGGTGATACTTTATGTGACGAGAAAAACCTAGTTATTCTTGAATCAATGGAGTTCCCTGAGCCAGTAATTTCTCTTTCTGTAGAACCAAAATCAAAAGCTGACCAAGATAAAATGGGTCAAGCTTTACAAAAACTTCAAGAAGAGGATCCAACTTTCCGTGCTCACACTGACACAGAAACTGGACAAACAATCATCTCAGGTATGGGTGAGCTTCACCTTGATATCTTAGTTGACCGTATGCGCCGTGAATTTAAAGTAGAAGCTAACGTAGGTGCTCCAATGGTATCTTACCGTGAAACATTCCGTAGCTCTGCAAAAGTTCAAGGTAAATTCACTCGCCAATCTGGTGGTCGTGGACAATACGGAGACGTAACGATTGAGTTCTCTCCAAATGAAGAAGGTAAAGGCTTTGAATTCGAAAACGCTATCGTTGGTGGTGTAGTACCTCGTGAATACATTCCTGCAGTAGAAGCTGGTCTTCGTGACTCTCTTGACCGCGGTGTAGTAGCTGGTTACCCACTAATCGACATTAAAGCGAAATTAGTATTCGGTTCTTACCATGACGTTGACTCGAATGAGATGGCGTTTAAAATTGCTGCATCTATGGCTCTTAAAGAAGCATCGAAACAATGTGATGCAGTTATTTTAGAACCAATGATGAAAGTTGAAGTTGTAATTCCAGAAGAGTACCTTGGTGATATCATGGGTAACATTACTTCTCGTCGCGGACGCGTTGAGGGTATGGATGCTCGCGGTAACTCTCAAGTTGTTCGTGCAATGGTTCCTTTAGCGGAAATGTTTGGTTACGCAACAACTCTTCGTTCAGCAACGCAAGGTCGTGGTGTATTCTCAATGACATTCGATCATTATGAAGAAGTACCGAAATCAATCGCTGCTGAAATCATCAAAAAAAATAAAGGTGAATAATTGAATTTTCATCTTGCATAAAGTATAACTAATTTGTAAGCTATGATTGTGGGATGGCGGATGGGCCCGTTCGCTATCAGCAATCATTCTATAATTTTTTTAAAAATATAAACATATAATTTTGAGGAGGCAATCTCTAATGGCTAAAGAAAAATTCGACCGTTCAAAAACGCATGCTAACATTGGTACAATCGGACACGTTGACCATGGTAAAACAACTTTAACTGCTGCAATCGCAACAGTTCTTTCTAAACAAATGGGTGGAGAAGCTAAATCATACGCTGATATCGATAACGCTCCAGAAGAAAAAGAACGTGGTATCACAATCAATACTTCTCACGTAGAATACGAAACTGATACTCGTCACTATGCACACGTTGACTGCCCAGGACACGCTGACTATGTTAAAAACATGATCACTGGTGCTGCACAAATGGACGGCGGTATCTTAGTAGTATCTGCTGCTGATGGCCCAATGCCACAAACTCGTGAACACATCCTTTTATCTCGTCAAGTAGGTGTTCCATACTTAGTAGTATTCATGAACAAATGTGATATGGTTGACGACGAAGAATTATTAGAATTAGTAGAAATGGAAATCCGTGACCTACTATCTGAATATGACTTCCCAGGCGACGATATTCCTGTAATCAAAGGTTCTGCTCTTAAAGCTCTTGAAGGCGAAGCAGAATGGGAAGCAAAAATCGTTGAATTAATGGACGCTGTAGACTCTTACATCCCAACTCCAGAACGTCAAACTGACAAACCATTCATGATGCCAGTTGAGGACGTATTCTCAATCACTGGTCGTGGTACAGTTGCAACTGGCCGTGTTGAACGTGGTCAAGTTAAAGTTGGTGACGTAGTTGAAATCGTAGGTATCGCTGAAGAAGCTAAATCTACAACTGTAACTGGCGTTGAAATGTTCCGTAAATTATTAGACTACGCTGAAGCTGGTGACAACATCGGTGCTTTACTTCGTGGTGTAGCTCGTGAAGAAATCCAACGTGGTCAAGTATTAGCTAAACCAGGCTCAATCACTCCACACACTAACTTCAAAGCTGAAGTTTACGTTTTATCAAAAGAAGAGGGTGGCCGTCATACTCCATTCTTCTCTAACTACCGTCCTCAGTTCTACTTCCGTACAACTGACGTAACAGGTATCTGTAACTTACCAGAAGGCGTTGAAATGGTAATGCCTGGCGATAACATCGAAATGACAGTAGAACTTATCGCTCCAATCGCTCTTGAAGAAGGTACTAAATTCTCTATCCGTGAGGGTGGCCGTACTGTAGGCGCTGGCGTAGTTGCTTCTATCCAAAAATAATTTTAGCGCAAGCTAATTTTTCAAAACCAATCTGTAGGGACGCTTACAGATTGGTTTTTTATGTTAAAATGAGTAAAGAACATTTGATAATTTTACTTGAATTAGATTATTTTATGTATACATAATTGGCGAAATACCAAAAAAGCAGAAATAGCGATTTTTTCAATCCCTGCTAGAGGTGAAAACTAATAGCAGGGATTGAAATTAAAAGCAAGTGCAGCATTTAGAGTGTAGAATGGTACACCTTTTAATATCTACCAACCTTTTAAATATTTATCTTCAGAAAGTTAGGGTAACATTTGTTAAAAATGTATCCCGTATATAAGTTGATTTTCGTTCCGGCTGGGCGACTCCTTGGGGCTCATCGGACGCCCCCAGGAAGCTCTGCTCTGCGCGAAAGCGAAGCGTCAGCGGCAAATGTTTTATCTGTGCGAAAGCGAAGCGTCAGCAACAAAGCGCCCAGCCGGAGCGGAAATCAACCTCACGTTATGACGATGAGCCTATTTAATACATAAGAACACTTCGTGGAAGGAGAATTTGCAAGTGGAGATGAAAATATTGTTGATAGAAGATGATCCATCAATCTTCGAAATGATTCAGACACGTTTTGCACAATGGTCGCTTCAGGTTGTGGGTCCTAAAGATTTTCAAAAAGTGATGGATGATTTTATTGAACAAAAGCCACAGCTTGTATTGATTGACATTCAGCTACCTGCTTATGATGGCTTTCATTGGTGTCGTGAAATTCGTCATATCTCAAAGGTGCCAATTCTCTTTCTATCTTCACGGGACCACCCAATGGATATGGTCATGGCAATGCAAATGGGCGCAGATGATTTTGTACAAAAACCTTTCCATATGGAGGTATTACTTGCAAAGGTACAAGCTATTTTACGTCGGACATATGATTATGTAGAAGAATCAATGGATGTCACACGATTTAATGGTGCAGTTATTGACTATGCACGCAGTGAGATTATGTATGAGGGTAAGCTTGCTTCATTAACTAAAAATGAACTCTTTATTTTACGTATTTTAGTAGAGAAAGCCGATCAAATTGTATCTAGAGATGATTTGATGAGAAAGTTATGGGACGATGAACGCTTTGTCAATGATAATACATTGTCGGTAAATGTTAATCGATTACGTACTAAGCTTGAGGATATAGGTTTACAAGAAGTGATTTTAACTAAAAAGGGACTTGGTTATATGGCTGTAACACAAGGGACGTGATTGACAATGCTCATTTTATTTTTAAGAGAACGCCTCGCATGGATAGGCTTTTTTGCTTTTATCATCGTGATGATCAATGTTTTATTTTCTTTAGACGCTGGATTAGAGGGAATATCTATTTGGTATATGAATATTAGCGTGTTGATTAGTTTTATGGTCTTTCTTATTTGGCGATATGTAGTTGAAGTAAGGCAGCTAAGAGATTTCCTGGGAAATGTAGAAAGCCAACTTGATGATGTACATAGCAAAAATTTGGCTATATCACCTTTTCAAACGGCATACCTTACGAAAATTGAAGATGTTATTTATGATAAGAATACAGAATTAAATCAAGTAAAGGTACAGCTACAGGAGTATTCAGATGAGCTCCTAGCATGGGTTCATGAAGTAAAGGCACCTTTAACATCAATTAACTTGATGCTGGATCATGTAGAGGATTTAGCTCTACGTCGTAAATTAGAGACTGAGTGGCTTAGACTGCATTTATTGGTTGATCAGCAGCTACATCAAACGCGTTTTGTGTCTATTGAAAAAGATAATTATATGATGGATATTGAGCTAAGAACCGTTGTCTATAAAGAAATAAGAGCTATGCAGGCATGGTGTATTGAAAAAGGCATTGGTTTTGATGTTGATGAGTTAACTGAGAATGTGACGACGGATAGTAAATGGTTAGCCTTTATCGTTCGACAAATTCTATCCAATGCGATTAAATATAGTCCTGCAAATTCAGAAGTATTAATATTTACGGAAGTAGATGTAACTGGAGCGACACTACTACATATAAAAGATGCAGGCATTGGTATTCGTAGAGAGGATCTACCTCGAATTTTTCAGAAGTCGTATACTGGGACAGCCGGAAGAGAATCTGCACAATCAACAGGTATGGGTCTATACTTAGCACATAATGTGGCGCAGAAAATTGGCATCCGTATTACTGTCCAATCAAGTGTTGGCGAAGGCTCAATATTTACATTACGTTTTCCATTACAAAATGAATATGTCAAACTAACAGGTAGATGACGAAATTGTCACCTACCTTTTTATATTGTCATGTAAAACGCACGAATTGGCGAAGAAGGCAGGGTACACTTGAACTATAGAAAGGGGCGTTTACAAGTGGCAGTTTTAATTGGTCGTAAAGTAAAAAAAGTATATGGTAAAAAATCAACAGCCCAAGAGGTTTTAAAGGGTATTGATGTAGAAGTGAATAAAGGTGAATTTGTTGGCATCATGGGACCTTCAGGCTCTGGGAAAACAACACTCTTAAACGTTTTGTGTTCGATTGACTTTGCAACAGAAGGTGTTATTGAAATAAATGGTCAAAACTTACGTGGTATGAAGGAGAAGGCGCTGGCTAATTTCCGTCGCGAGCAATTAGGATTTATATTTCAGGACTATAATTTATTGGATACATTGACAGTGAAAGAAAATATTCTATTACCATTAGCCATTGGTAAGCTACCAATGGCTGTTGCAGAGAGTCGTGTAAAGGAGCTTACACATTTATTAGGTATTGCCGAGATTTTAAATAAATACCCTAACGAAATATCAGGTGGTCAAAAGCAACGTACATCGGCGGCTCGGGCACTAATTACAAATCCTTCACTTGTATTTGCCGATGAACCTACAGGTGCACTTGACTCAAAATCAGCCACAGCACTTTTAAAAAATCTACAAAGTATTAATGAATCAAAGAAAGCAACGATTATGATGGTTACGCACGATGCGGTAGCAGCGAGTTTTTGTACACGTGTTTTATTTTTGAAGGACGGACTCATTTATAGTGAGCTATATAAAGGAGATAAAACGAGACAGGCATTTTTTCAAGAAATCATGCATACGCAAAGTGTGCTAGGCGGTGACGGCTATGAGTCTTAGTAAGCTCGTGTTACGCAGCATGAAGAAAAATATGAGGCATTATTATTTATATTTTTTCGCACTTATTTTTAGTGTTACTTTATATTTTTCTTTTGTGACATTGCAAAATAATGCTGAAGTGCTCGATACAGTAGACCAGAGCGGTACGGCCAAAGCAGGTTTTGCTGCGGCAACATATATGCTGTACTTTATTGTCTTGTTTTTCGTCCTATATGCCAACCATCTATTTATGAAGCGTCGTAGTAAGGAAATAGGCTTGTATCAGCTAATAGGAATGACAAAGGGGCTTATCGTACGCTTATTAGCAATAGAAAGTATCCTCTTATTTGTAGGAGCAATCGTTTTGGGTATGCTTGCAGGGTTCTTTAGTTCGCGCTTATTTGCAATGATTTTACTGCGGGTACTCGAAAAAGAGGCACTTGTGACGATGACATTTAGTACAGAGGCATTACAGCAATCTATCGTAGTGTTTGCCATTCTACTAGTCATTGTACTTGTGCAAATGGCTTGGATGATTTACCGCGTATCATTACTATCATTATTTAGTGCTTCCAAGCAAGCCGATGAGCGCGTAAAACGTTTCAGTCCATTACAAATGGTTGTTGGTTTTTTGGGACTTGTATTTATTGCATATGGCTACTATGCATCAACTAAGCTTTTCGATATTAACTCTAAGGGTAATTTAATGCTTAATATGATTATTATTTTAGCAACTACCATTGGCGGAACGTTCCTTGTTTTCCGTTTTTCTGTAGCATTTATTATGAATTCAATTCGTCTTAAGAAAAATGGACATCTAACTGCCCGTGATGTATTAGCATTAACACCGATTATGCATCGTATGAAAGGAAATGCGAAATCCTTAACGCTTATAACAGTTTTAACGGGTGTTTCACTTGGGTTTACAACATTAGCATATATATCGTATTATTCATCAGAATCGTCGGCATATAGTCAAGTACCTGGAGATTATGTATTACTTGAAGATAAGGGCCAGGAGTTTTTAAAGAAGCTGGAAGAAAATAATATTGCTTTTGATAAAAGAGATTACCGATTACAGAGTGTTTCAGCTTCGTTTACACAATTATTATCTGAAAGTCAACAAAATGAGGATAATCCCCTTTTTGGTTTAGATGGAATCATTTATATAATTCCACTTTCTGATTATCAACAATTAGTTCCTGAAGCTTCCGTTTCGGATAATGATGTTATATTAACAAACTATGGTGGTTATATGGCAGAGATGTTTCCGCTTGAAAAGGGTCGTGATGTAGTTGTCACACCAAGAGGTCCAGAGGGGACTAAGGAAGAAATGCTTCATGTTAAAGAAGTTCGACATGAAAGTATTATAAGTGGTACTGTTACTTCTGGGCCTGGGGGGCCAATTTTCATAGTTCCAGATGCACTGTTTGAAAAATTAGCTGCTCATGATGTACCTGATATGTGGCAAAATCAAACTACTATAAATCTAAAGAATAAAAGTGATTTAGCTCTAGCAGAGAAATTATATATGCAATCAAATGGCGAAAACTTTATACAATCCTATGAAGAAGAGCGTAAGGGGAATATTGAATTATTAGGAATTATAATATTTACCGCAGCATTTTTAGGTTTAGCATTTTTAATGACAACCGGTAGTATTTTATACTTTAAGCAAATGTCTGAGGCTGAAGAGGAGCGAGGCTCGTATACGATATTAAGAAAAATTGGCTTCGCTGAAAAAGATATTATGAAAGGTATATATATGAAACAAGCCTTTAATTTTGGTGTTCCATTAATAATTGGGCTGCTCCATAGTTACTTTGCTGTTAAGTCGGGATGGTTTTTATTCGGTTCAGAGTTAACCACACCATTATGGATTGCTATGAGCTGCTATATAGCGTTATATGCTATCTTCGCTGTACTTTCTGTTGGTTATTATAAAAAAGTCATTCGCGAATCGTTATAACAAATAAATAGGTAGAAACTCGAAAAACAGTATGATTATTTAAGATCATACTGTTTTTTTGCGTCGTGATAATTTGGAAAGATATTATAGGGATATAAAAACATCTTGACTTTCAATTATTAGACAATTAAAGTTTAATGTGTTAGTAATCTAGTGTACGAAAGTGAAGTGTTGAAATGAACGCAGTAATTGTGGCAGTAGCTGTCATGTTAATATTAAGCTTGCTCCGTATCAATGTTGTTCTTTCTCTTGTATTAGGGGCCTTTGCAGGAGGTCTAACAAGCGGCATGGGTATTGAGGCAACTGTACAATCATTTACAGAAGGATTAGGAGCAGGCGCAACGATTGCTTTAAGTTATGGATTGCTTGGTGGTTTCGCTATTGCCATTTCAAAAACAGGAATTCCTGAATTAATGATTGCAGGGATTTTAAAAATATTAAATAAAAACGGTAAAAGTAATCGACAAGGTTTGGTAAAGATCTTAATCTTCTTACTGATCTTTATGATGTCTATTTTCTCACAAAACTTAATTCCAATTCATATAGCCTTTATTCCATTATTGATACCTCCGATCTTAAAGATTTTAAATATGCTAGAGGTTGACCGCCGAATTATTGCAACATTAATCGCTGTCGGTTTAATAGGGACATATAGTTTCGTACCTGCCGGCTTCGGAGCTATTTTCCAAGATATCGTTTCTACCCAAGTGTCTCAGGCTGGTATGGAGGCATCTTCACGTGATGTACCAGTAGCGATGGCTATACCTGCTCTTGGGATGTTAATTGGGTTAGGTGTAGCATTTTTCGTTTATCGAAAGCCTCGACAATATCAAAATAATGATGTTGAGACAGAGTCTTTAAATGTAAATGTCAGTAAGTTTGTTATTTTTTCTACGGCTGTGGCTTTAATTGTCTCTCTATGTGCACAACTTTATACTGATTCGATGATTGTAGGTGCTTTTGCAGGGATTATGATTATGTATTTTACAGGCGCACTTAAATGGAAAGAGGCAGATGAGATTCTTTCTGAGGGAATGAAAATGATGGCCTTTATTGGCTTTGTTATGATCGCTGCAAATGGGTTTGCATCTGTTATTAATGCCACAGGTCATATTAATAGCTTAATTACAGACGCCCTTACAGTATTTAAAGGCAATACGAGCTTAGCGGTATTTGTTATGCTGGTCATTGGTTTAATTGTAACGATGGGGATCGGTTCATCCTTCGCAACAGTGCCAATAATTGCAACCTTATTCGTTCCCCTTGCACAAGGATTGGGAATGAGCCCTCTGGCGATTATTTGTCTGATTGGTACAGCAGGTGCTTTAGGCGATGCAGGCTCTCCTGCTTCTGACTCTACTTTAGGACCAACTGCAGGTTTAAATGTAGATGGACAGCATAATCATATTTGGGATACGTGTGTGCCAACGTTTATTTTTATTAACATCCCACTTATTATATTTGGTTGGGTTGCATGTGTGTTCTTCTTATAAAGTTAAAGCCTCCGACGGATGTCACGGAATCGGAAAGGAATTCTTTATGCAAGCACAAAGCCGATTCCAAACGCAATTAGGCCGAGGCATAATTGATTCAGAGGGGATTTTCTTCATCCCTACTGACTATTAGTTTACACCATCGGACTTTTACGGGCAGTTGACGCGGGATAAAGTTATTGAAAGAGCAGTTTCTACTATTAGAGACTGCTTTTTTACATAATGGTATTGATTAATTGTTAGAAATGTTCGAAAACGTTGATATAACAGCCTTATGTGTTGCAATGTGCATGGAAATTTTATATACTAGTAAACGGCTTAAATAAGCGAGAAATATTAGTAGCAAGAATATCAGCAACATTTAAAAGAATTTAGCGAAAAGACTTGCTTATTCTTTTTTTATTGTATATAATGTTGAATGTTGGTCTTTGACTGCGATGAAACGAGAGGTTGCCGACACACCCGGCCGCTTTGCCATGGCGGTGTGTGGGAGAATTTTCGTGGAGAATGTCTAGAAAATAGGCGAGAAGGAGGGAAAATAATGGCAAAACAAAAGATTCGTATTCGTTTAAAAGCGTATGATCACCGTATTTTAGATCAATCTGCTGAGAAAATTGTGGAAACTGCAAAACGTTCAGGTGCAAGTGTATCAGGTCCGATTCCACTTCCAACTGAGAAGTCTGTGTACACAATTCTTCGTGCTGTTCACAAGTACAAAGATTCTCGTGAACAATTCGAAATGCGTACGCATAAACGTCTGATCGATATCGTTAACCCAACACCACAAACTGTTGATGCGTTAATGAAACTTGATTTACCATCTGGCGTTGATATCGAAATCAAACTTTAATGGTAAAAATATAACTTTTTAAAACTTACAGGAGGTGTGACAAATGGCTAAAGGAATCTTAGGTAGAAAAATTGGTATGACACAAGTTTTCGCTGAAAACGGCGATTTAATCCCGGTAACAGTTATCGAAGCTACTCCAAACGTAGTTCTTCAAAAGAAAACTGTTGATACAGATGGCTACGAAGCTATCCAAGTTGGTTTTGAAGACAAGCGCGTTAAGCTTTCTAACAAACCAGAACAAGGTCACGTAGCAAAAGCGAACACTGCTCCTAAGCGCTTCATTCGTGAATTCCGCAACGTGAACGTGGAAGAATACGAAGTTGGTCAAGAAGTCAAAGTAGAAATTTTCGCAGAAGGCGATGTAATTGATGTAACAGGTGTTACTAAAGGTAAAGGTTTCCAAGGTGTTATCAAACGCCACGGACAATCTCGTGGTCCTATGGCCCACGGTTCTCGTTACCACCGTCGTCCTGGTTCAATGGGTCCAGTTGCTCCGAACCGCGTATTCAAACAAAAGAAATTACCTGGTCAAATGGGTGGCACTGTAGTTACAATCCAAAACTTAGAAATCGTGAAAGTTGATGCGGAACGTAACTTACTACTTGTTAAAGGTAATGTTCCTGGTTCTAAAAAAGCTCTAGTTACAGTTAAAACTGCAATTAAAGCTAAGTAATCACCTGAGGAAAGGAGGAAACAGGAATGACAAAAGTATCTGTACTTAGTCAAACAGGAGCTTCAGTTGGTGAAATCGAGTTAAACGATGCGATTTTCGGAATTGAACCAAATGAAGCAGTATTATTCGACGCTGTAGTAGCACAACGCGCTTCTCTTCGTCAAGGTAATCACAAGGTTAAAAACCGTTCTGAGGTAGCTGGTGGTGGTCGTAAACCATGGCGTCAGAAAGGAACTGGTCGTGCTCGTCAAGGTTCTATCCGTTCTCCACAATGGCGCGGTGGTGGTATTGTATTCGGTCCAACTCCACGTAGCTACTCTTACAAGTTACCTAAAAAAGTTCGTCGCTTAGCTCTTAAATCTGCTTTATCAGCTAAAGTAGTAGAACAAAACTTCTTAGTTCTTGATGCTCTTACACTAGCAGCACCAAAAACAAAAGAATTTACAAAAATCCTTAAAGATCTTTCTATAGAGAAAAAATCTTTATTCGTAACTGCTGACCTAGATGAAAACGTAGCATTATCTGCTCGTAACATCCCTGGCGTAACAGTTTTAACTGCAAACGGAATCAACGTTCTTGATCTATTAGGTCATGATAAAGTTGTATTCACAAAATCTGCAGTAGAAAAAGTTGAGGAGGTGCTTGGATAATGGAAGCACGTGATATTTTAAAACGTCCAGTCATTACTGAGCGTTCTTCAGAACTTATGGCAGAGAAAAAGTATACTTTCGAAGTAGACACTCGCGCTAACAAAACTCAAGTAAAAGACGCTGTAGAAGAAATCTTTGGTGTAACAGTTGAGAAAGTAAACGTTCTTAACTACAAAGGTAAATTCAAACGCGTTGGCCGTTACGGTGGTTACACTAACAAACGTCGTAAAGCGATTGTTAAATTAACTGCTGACAGCAAAGAAATTGAATTATTCGAAATGTAATCCTTGATGGATTTATGATTTGAACACTCAAGAAGGAGGGAAAACACAATGGCGATTAAAAAGTATAAACCTACCTCTAATGGTCGTCGTAATATGACGTCTTTAGACTTTGCGGAAATTACAACTAACAAGCCTGAGAAATCATTGCTTGAACCAACTAAACGCAAAGCTGGTCGTAACAACCAAGGTAAAATCACTGTTCGTCATCATGGTGGTGGTCATAAGAAGCAATACCGTGTTATCGATTTCAAACGTGTTAAAGATGGCATTCCGGCAAAAGTTGCTACTATTGAATATGATCCAAACCGTTCTGCGAATATCGCATTAATCAACTACGCTGATGGAGCAAAAGCTTACATCTTAGCACCAAAAGGTCTAGAGGTTGGTCAAACAATCGTATCTGGTCCGGATGCTGATATTAAAGTAGGTAACGCATTACCATTAGCAAACATTCCAATGGGTACTACAATCCATAACATCGAGTTAAAACCTGGTAAAGGTGGACAATTAGTACGTTCTGCTGGTACTTCTGCACAAGTACTTGGTCGTGAAGATAAATACGTAATCGTTCGTCTACAATCTGGTGAAGTACGTTTAGTATTAGCTACTTGCCGCGCTACAATCGGTCAAGTTGGTAACGAACAACACGAACTTGTACACATCGGTAAAGCAGGTCGTAGCCGTTGGTTAGGTAAACGCCCAGAAGTACGTGGTTCTGTAATGAACCCTAACGATCACCCACACGGTGGTGGTGAAGGACGTTCTCCAATCGGACGTAAATCACCAATGACTCCTTGGGGTAAACCAGCACTTGGTTACAAAACTCGCAAGAAGAAAAACAAATCGGATAAATTCATCATCCGTAGTCGTAAAAAATAGAGTGGTTAAACTACGGTTCTATGTGAGAGCCGTGGTGGAATCACAGAGGGAGGTTCCTACATGGGTCGCAGCTTGAAAAAAGGACCTTTTGTTGATGGTCACTTAATGAAAAAAGTGGAAGCACAAGAGGCTTCTGAGAAAAAACAAGTTATCAAAACTTGGTCACGCCGTTCTACAATTTTCCCGAACTTCATCGGACTAACAATTGCTGTATATGATGGACGTAAACATGTTCCTGTATACGTAACAGAAGATATGGTAGGCCATAAACTTGGTGAGTTCGCACCGACACGTACTTACAAAGGTCACGGTGCAGACGACAAGAAAACAAGACGCTAATTTTGAGAGGAGGTAAATCCTAATGACACAAGCTAAAGCTATCGCTCGTACAGTTCGCATTGCTCCTCGTAAAGTACGTCTAGTAGTAGACTTAATTCGAGGCAAGCAAGTTGGTGAGGCAGTTGCAATTTTACGTCATACTCCAAAAGCGGCGTCTCCAGTCGTTGAAAAAGTATTAAAATCTGCAGTTGCTAACGCTGAACACAACTACGATCTTGACATCAACTCTTTAGTAGTTTCTGAAGTTTTCGTTGATGAAGGTCCAACATTAAAACGTTTCCGTCCACGTGCACAAGGACGTGCAAGCGCAATTAACAAACGCACAAGCCACATTACACTAGTGGTATCTGAGAAGAAGGAGGGCTAATCCGTGGGTCAAAAAGTACATCCAATAGGACTGCGCGTTGGTATTATTCGTGACTGGGAGTCAAAATGGTACGCTGAAAAAGACTATGCAACTCTACTTCACGAAGACATCAAAGTGCGTAAATATATTGAAACGGCTCTTAAAGACGCTTCTGTTTCTAAAATTGAAATCGAACGCGCTGCAAACCGTGTAAACATTACAATTCACACTGCGAAACCAGGTATGGTAATCGGTAAAGGTGGTACTGAAGTTGAAAATCTTCGTAAATACCTTAGCAACTTAACTGGTAAACGTGTACACATCAACATTATCGAAATCAAACGTGCTGATCTTGACGCTCGTCTAGTAGCTGAAAATATCGCTCGTCAATTAGAAAATCGTGTATCATTCCGTCGTGCGCAAAAGCAAGCGATCCAACGCACAATCCGTGCTGGTGCAAAAGGAATTAAAACACAAGTATCTGGTCGTTTAGGTGGCGCTGATATCGCGCGTGCTGAACACTATAGTGAAGGAACTGTTCCACTTCATACTCTACGTGCTGACATCGACTATGCACACGCAGAAGCTGACACTACTTACGGTAAATTAGGCGTTAAAGTATGGATCTACCGTGGTGAAGTTCTTCCTACGAAGAAATCTGTGGAAGGAGGCAAATAATATGTTATTGCCTAAACGCGTAAAATACCGTCGTGAACACCGCGGAAACATGCGTGGCGAAGCGAAAGGCGGTAAAGAAGTATCTTTCGGCGAATGGGGCTTACAAGCTCAAACAGCTAGCTGGATCACTAACCGTCAAATCGAAGCTGCACGTATCGCGATGACTCGTTACATGAAACGTGGCGGTAAAGTTTGGATTAAAATCTTCCCACACAAACCTTACACTAAAAAACCTCTAGAAGTCCGCATGGGTTCTGGTAAAGGTTCTCCTGAAGGTTGGGTTGCAGTAGTAAAACCAGGAAAAGTAATGTTCGAAATTGCTGGTGTATCTGAAGAGATCGCACGTGAAGCACTTCGTTTAGCATCACATAAGCTTCCTGTTAAATGTAAAATCGTAAAACGTCAAGAAACTGGTGGTGAATCTAATGAAAGCTAATGAAATCCGTGACCTTGCCACTTCTGAATTAGAATTAAAAGTGAAATCACTGAAAGAAGAGCTTTTCAACCTTCGCTTCCAATTGGCGACTGGTCAATTAGAAAACACAGCTCGTATTCGTGAAGTGCGTAAAGCAATCGCGCGTATGAAGACTGTTATTCGTGAAAGAGAAATCAGTGCAAATAACTGATAAAGGAGGTTTTCAAGTATGACTGAGCGTAATCAACGCAAAGTTTACACGGGCCGCGTTGTTTCAGATAAAATGGACAAAACTGTAACTGTTTTAGTTGAAACTCACAAAAAGCACAAGCTTTATGGTAAACGTGTAAAATACTCTAAAAAGTTTAAGGCTCATGATGAATTAAACACAGCGAAAATCGGTGATATCGTACGTATCATGGAAACTCGCCCGCTATCAGCTACTAAACGTTTCCGTCTAGTTGAAGTTGTAGAAAAAGCGGTTATTATTTAATAACTATTTCGGAACAACCAATTTCCGAAGGGAGGTAACCTAAGTGATCCAACAAGAAAGTCGTATGAAAGTTGCTGACAACTCAGGTGCACGTGAAGTTCTTACAATTAAAGTGCTTGGTGGCTCTGGCCGTAAAACTGCTAACATCGGTGATATCGTTGTTTGTACAGTTAAGAAAGCAACACCAGGTGGCGTTGTTAAGAAGGGTGACGTTGTTAAAGCTGTTATCGTTCGTACAAAATCAGGCGTACGTCGTAAAGACGGTACGTACATCAAATTTGATGAAAATGCTTGTGTAATTATTCGTGATGATAAATCACCACGCGGAACTCGTATTTTCGGACCTGTTGCACGTGAATTACGTGACAGCAACTTCATGAAAATCGTTTCTCTAGCTCCAGAAGTTCTTTAATTTCATGATAGTGCCAATCAAGGAGGTGCGACAGCATGCATGTAAAAAAAGGTGACAAGGTTAAGGTTATCACTGGTAAGGACAAAGGCAAAGAAGGCGTAATTCTTGCTTCTTACCCTAAACAAGATCGCGTTCTTGTTGAAGGTGTGAATATCGTGAAAAAACACGTAAAACCTAACCAATTGAATCCACAAGGTGGAATTGTAAGCCAAGAGGCTGCAATTCACGTTTCGAACGTAATGCTAATCGATCCTAAATCTGGCGAGCCGACTCGTGTAGGTTATAAAATCGAAAACGGTAAAAAAGTTCGTGTTGCAAAAAAATCAGGTGCAGTAATCGACTAATTTCTATAAAAAGAAGGGAGGTAAACAAATGAGCCGCCTAAAAGAAAAATATTCAAATGAAGTTTCATCTGCTCTTATGAGCAAATTCGGATATAAATCAGTTATGCAATTGCCGAAAGTTGACAAAATCGTTATCAACATGGGTGTTGGTGACGCAGTTCAAAACTCAAAAGCATTAGATGCAGCTGTAGAAGAATTAACAATTATCACTGGTCAAAAACCAGTTGTAACTAAAGCGAAAAAATCGATCGCAGGTTTCCGTCTACGTGAAGGTATGCCTATCGGTGCTAAAGTTACATTACGCGGTGAGCGTATGTATGAATTCTTGGACAAATTAATCTCAATTTCACTACCTCGTGTACGTGACTTCCGTGGTGTTTCTAAAAAAGCATTCGACGGTCGCGGTAACTACACTTTAGGTGTTAAAGAGCAATTAATTTTCCCAGAAATCGATTACGATAAAGTTTCAAAAGTACGCGGTATGGACATCGTGATCGTAACGACAGCGAATTCTGATGAAGAAGCTCGCGAGTTATTGACACAATTCGGTATGCCGTTCCAAAAGTAATTAAACAAGGAGGGCGAAAACGTGGCTAAAAAATCTATGATCGTTAAACAACAACGTAAGCAAAAGTTTAAAGTGCAAGAATATACACGTTGTGAACGCTGTGGCCGTCCACACTCTGTATATCGCAAATTCAAACTTTGCCGTATTTGTTTCCGAGAACTTGCATATAAGGGACAAATTCCTGGCGTGAAAAAAGCCAGCTGGTAATCCCCTAATTTGGGAAGGAGGTAAATGTAATGACAATGACTGATCCGATTGCAGATATGCTTACTCGCATTCGTAATGCGAACATGGTTCGTCACGAGAAGTTAGAAGTACCAGCTTCCAACGTGAAAAAAGAAATCGCTGAAATTTTAAAGCGCGAAGGTTTCGTACGTGACGTAGAATACGTGGAAGACAACAAGCAAGGTATTATCCGTATCTTCTTAAAATACGGTAAAGATAACGAGCGCGTTATCACTGGCTTAAAACGTATTTCTAAACCTGGTCTACGAGTATATGCAAAAACAAATGAAGTGCCTAAAGTACTGAACGGTCTTGGTATCGCTTTAGTGTCAACTTCACAAGGTTTATTAACAGATAAAGAAGCTCGCGCTAAACAAGTTGGCGGCGAAGTTCTAGCATACGTTTGGTAATTAGCAATAAATGAATGGAGGTGCAACTAAATGTCTCGTGTAGGTAAAAAAATTATCGAGGTACCAGCTAACGTAACTGTTACTGTTGCAGCTGACAACTCAGTTACCGTTAAAGGTCCTAAAGGCGAACTTGTTCGTTCTTTCCACCAAGATATGAAAATTGAGCAAGAAGGTAATGTGATTTCTGTATCTCGTCCTTCTGACTCAAAAGAACACCGCACAAACCACGGTACAACTCGTGCGCTATTAGCGAACATGGTTACTGGTGTTTCTGCAGGTTTCGAAAAATCATTAGAACTAATCGGTGTCGGTTACCGTGCGCAATTACAAGGTAAAAAACTTGTTCTTAACGTAGGTTATTCACATCCAGTTGAGTTCACACCTGAAGATGGTCTAGAAGTTGAAGTTCCTTCTAACACTAAGATCATCGTTAAAGGTATTAGCAAAGAACGCGTTGGTGCTCTTGCATCTAACATCCGTGACGTGCGTCCACCAGAGCCTTACAAAGGTAAAGGTATCCGTTATGAAGGCGAATATGTTCGTCGTAAAGAAGGTAAAACAGGTAAATAATGCTGCTTAAGCATTAGAAAGGAGTGACCCTTGTGATTACGAAACAAGATAAAAATCAGGTTCGTAAAAAACGTCATGCACGCGTACGTTCTAAAATTTCGGGTACTGCTGAGCGTCCACGCTTAAACGTATTCCGTTCTAACAAGAACATCTACGCTCAACTTATCGATGACGTAGCAGGCGTAACAATTGTTAGCGCATCTTCTCAAGAAAATGGTTTTGAAGCTGCTGGTAGCAATGTTGATGCTGCAACTAAAGTCGGTGAAACAATCGCAAAACGCGCTACGGAAAAAAATATTACTGCTGTAGTATTTGACCGTGGTGGTTACTTATATCATGGACGTGTAAAAGCTTTAGCTGAAGCTGCACGTGAGAACGGTTTAGAATTTTAATAAGAAGGAGGGACACATTTCATGAGTCGAATTGACGCAAACAAACTTGGAGAACTTGAAGAACGCGTAGTTACTATTAACCGTGTTGCAAAAGTTGTTAAAGGTGGACGTCGCTTCCGCTTCACAGCATTAGTTGTTGTTGGCGATAAAAACGGTCATGTAGGTTTCGGTACTGGTAAAGCTCAAGAGGTGCCAGACGCTATCCGTAAAGCTGTTGAAGATGCGAAGAAAAACTTAATCGAAGTGCCACGCGTAGGTGGAACAACTCCACACTTAGTGCAAGGTCGCTTTGGTGCAGGAGAAATCCTAATTAAACCTGCTGCTCCTGGTACAGGGGTTATCGCTGGTGGTCCAGTACGTGCAGTACTAGAACTTGCTGGTATTACTGATATTCTTTCAAAATCACTTGGAACTAACACACCAATTAACATGGTGCGTGCAACTATTCAAGGTTTAACTGAATTAAAACGCGTAGAGGACGTAGCTAAATTACGTGGTAAATCAGTGGAAGAAATATTAGGATAAGGGGGGAAAGATAATGGCTAACAAATTAGAAATCACCCTTACAAAATCTGTGATTGGTTCTAAACCAGCACAACGCAAAACTATTGAAGCATTAGGTTTACGTAAATTAAACCAAACTGTTGAGAAAGCTGACAATGCAGCGACTCGCGGTATGATTGATGTAGTAGCTCACTTAGTTACTGTCAAAGAAAACTAATTTTTAATTAACGAACAAGGAGGTGCCATCCAATATGAAACTTCATGAGTTAAAACCAGCAGAAGGTTCCCGTAAAGTACGTAACCGCGTAGGTCGCGGTATCGGTTCTGGTAACGGTAAAACTGCAGGTAGAGGTCATAAAGGTCAAAACTCTCGTTCTGGCGGCGGTGTACGCCCAGGATTCGAAGGTGGTCAAAACCCTTTATTCCGTCGTTTACCGAAACGCGGCTTTACTAACATTAACCGTAAAGAGTACGCGATCGTTAATCTTGACACATTAAACCGTTTTGAAGATGGTGCAGAGGTAACAACTGCATTATTACTTGAAACAGGTTTAGTGAGCAATGAAAAAGCTGGAATTAAAGTTCTTGGAAACGGAACTCTTAACAAAAAGCTTACAGTAAAAGCTCATAAATTCTCAGCTTCGGCTAAAGAAGCAATTGAAAATGCCGGCGGAACTACTGAGGTGATTTAATGTTTCAGACAATCTCTAACTTTATGCGTGTTCGAGATATACGAAATAAGATCATTTTCACCCTTTTAATGTTAATCGTTTTCCGTATTGGTACGTTTGTACCAGTACCGAACGTTGACGCTAATGTATTAAAGGCAACTGATGAGTTCAACCTCGTTGGTTTCCTGAATACTTTTGGCGGTGGTGCTTTAAAGAACTTCTCTATCTTTGCGATGGGAATTATGCCTTACATCACTGCTTCAATCATTGTTCAGTTATTGCAAATGGACGTAGTACCGAAATTTGCTGAGTGGGCAAAGCAAGGTGAAGTCGGAAGACGAAAACTTGCTCAATTTACTCGTTACTTTACAATCGTTCTTGCCTTTATCCAATCATTCGCGATGTCATTTGGTTTTAATAGAATGTACGGCGGGTCATTGATTAAAGAAGAAGGAATTTTAACATATGTTACAATTTCTATTGTATTAACAGCGGGTACAGCATTCCTAGTATGGCTTGCTGATCAAATTACTGCGCATGGTGTCGGTAATGGTATTTCTATTGTAATTTTCGCAGGTATCGTTGCGGCATTACCTACGGGTATCAACCAAATCTATGCACAACAAATCGAAGGTGCGGGTGATAAGCTATTTATCAACCTAATAATCCTTGGATTACTTGTTTTAATTATGCTTGCAGTTGTTGTTGGGGTTATCTACGTGCAACAAGCACTACGTAAAATTCCAATTCAATATGCAAAACGAGTTACTGGACGTAACCAACAAACTGGTGGTCAACAAACGCATTTACCGTTAAAAGTAAATGCTGCAGGGGTTATTCCGGTAATCTTTGCATCAGCGTTTCTTATGACACCTCGTACGTTAGTTCCGTTCTTTGGTGAAGGTGCTGTAACAACATTCATTGAAAACACGTTTGATAATACAAAACCTGTTGGGATGATTGTTTACGTTGCATTGATCATCGCGTTCACATATTTCTATGCATTCATACAAGTGAATCCAGAAAATGTGGCAGATAACTTGAAAAAGCAAGGTGCTTACATTCCGGGTATTCGCCCTGGTGAAAGTACACAAACGTATTTAACAAGCGTGTTATATCGTCTGACATTTGTCGGTGCGATTTTCTTAACTGTTATTTCTGTAATGCCGATTATATTCATAAGCTTTATGAATCTACCTGCCACAGTGCAAATCGGTGGTACTAGTATTATTATCGTAGTCGGCGTAGCGCTCGAAACGATGAAGCAGCTAGAATCTCA
This sequence comes from Lysinibacillus sp. FJAT-14222, assembly GCF_001278875.1. Classification (NCBI taxonomy): domain Bacteria; kingdom Bacillati; phylum Bacillota; class Bacilli; order Caryophanales; family Bacillaceae; genus Lysinibacillus; species Lysinibacillus sp. FJAT-14222. Next base: position 203,978 of record NZ_LIYL01000046.1, read on the forward strand.
ACTTGTTAAACGTCACTACAAAGGCTTTATGAAATAATGTTGGTTTTTAGGGAACGTTCTATCGTTTCCTGAAATCAGCTAACCTTTTGTGGGAGGAATATTTCCGTATGAATATCGTTTTAATGGGTCTGCCAGGTGCTGGTAAAGGTACACAGGCAGATAAAATTGTTGAGAAGTACGCGATTCCTCATATTTCTACAGGCGATATGTTCCGTGCTGCTATTAAAGGTGGTACAGAACTAGGCTTACAGGCTAAATCGTTTATGGATCAAGGTGCTCTAGTGCCGGATGAAGTAACGATTGGTATTGTTCGTGAGCGACTTGCTAAACCTGATTGTGAAAAGGGATTCTTACTAGATGGTTTCCCACGTACTGTTCCTCAAGCTGAAGCTTTAGACAGCATTCTTGCTGACCTTGGCAAAGCTATTGAACATACGATTAACATCCAAGTTGAAAAAGATGAGCTAATTGCTCGTCTATCAGGTCGTCGTATTTGTAAAACTTGTGGCACATCTTATCATCTAATTTTCAATCCTCCAGCTGAGGAAGGAAAATGTGATAAAGATGGTGGCGAGCTTTATACACGTGCGGATGATAATCCTGAAACGGTTGCGAACCGTCTGGAAGTAAATATGAAACAAGCACAACCTTTACTTGACTACTATGAAGTAAAAGGTGTGTTAACAAATATAGATGGACAGCAAGATATTAACAATGTGTTTGCTGATCTTGATGCTCTATTACAGGGCAGCCGCAGCTGATACCCGGCTCCGGGCGCAGAATACTGCTTCCGCGGGAGGCATGCGGGAGCAACAACGAATATAATTTTTTTGAGAGTTGCAAAAGCATATTGTGCCCGGTATATATTTCTTTTAAAAAGTGCAACATTACTTTTGAAAGAGTATAATGGGTTTCGTGGAAGCATCTGTGTAACGGGTATGAATATCTCATCCTAGACATTCCGGTATTCGTGTAAACATGGGAAGTCAGTGTCCTTACTGGTCCTGTATATTCCGTGGATTGTGTGAAACGAAACCAGACGAGCGTCTTTCAACATCTCTCATACAATCCAAACATATGTTGAAACGAGGTTGCATCTATAGTTGCAGCAGATATCCGTTTGATGTAACGATGAGAACTTTAATTTGCATATAGAGAGGAGACAGAGTAGATGGCGAAAGATGATGTAATTGAAGTCGAAGGAACAGTTGTTGAGACTTTGCCAAACGCGATGTTTAAGGTAGAATTAGAAAATGGACATGTGATTCTAGCACACGTATCTGGTAAGATTCGTATGCACTTTATCCGTATTCTACCAGGAGATAAGGTTACTATCGAGTTATCCCCTTATGATTTAACTCGCGGTCGTATCACATACCGTTTTAAATAATCTTTTGCGCTCCGGACTATTAAGGAGGTTAGGTTAGATGAAAGTGAGACCATCTGTGAAACCGATCTGCGAAAAATGTAAAGTAATTCGCCGACGCGGTAAAGTAATGGTAATCTGTGAAAATCCTAAACACAAACAAAAACAAGGTTAATTCTAAAGGAGGTGCACAACGTACATGGCACGTATTGCTGGTGTTGACATTCCTCGCGACAAACGCGTGGTAATTTCATTAACTTACATTTTCGGTATTGGTAAAACTACAGCTCAGAAAGTATTAGCTGACGCAGGCATTTCAGAAGATACACGCGTACGCGACTTAACTGAAGATGAGTTAAACAAAATCCGTGAACAATTAGACAAATACAAACTTGAAGGTGACTTACGTCGCGAAACTTCATTAAATATCAAACGTTTGATGGAAATCGGTTCATTCCGTGGTATCCGTCACCGTCGTGGTTTACCTGTTCGTGGTCAAAATACGAAGAACAATGCGCGTACGCGTAAAGGTCCTCGTAAAACAGTTGCGAACAAGAAAAAATAATAAGTAAAGGAGGTTCCTTCTTAACATGGCTCGTAAACAACAAACTCGTAAACGTCGTGTGAAAAAGAATATCGAATCTGGTATCGCACACATTCGTTCTACATTTAACAATACAATCGTAACGATTACAGATATGCAAGGTAACGCTGTATCTTGGTCAAGTGCTGGTGCTCTTGGTTTCCGTGGTTCACGTAAATCTACACCATTCGCTGCTCAAATGGCTGCAGAAACTGCTGCTAAAACATCCCTTGAACATGGTCTGAAAACGTTGGAAGTAACTGTTAAAGGTCCTGGTGCTGGTCGTGAAGCTGCAATCCGTGCACTTCAAGCTGCTGGTTTAGAAGTAACTGCTATTAAAGACGTTACTCCAGTTCCTCATAATGGTTGCCGTCCGCCGAAACGTCGTCGCGTGTAATGGGTGCGTCTCATATTGTATGAGAACATCATTTTTTGTACAGACTGTCTTGTGCAGATAATAAACGATACGTCATTGACGATCGAATCTATGATGGAAAGAACCTATACATTCGATGTTTTGAAGGAGGGTAAATGAAATGATCGAAATTGAAAAACCAAAGATTGAAACGGTGGAGATCAGCGAAGATTCCAAATATGGAAAGTTTGTTGTAGAACCGCTTGAACGCGGATATGGAAACACTTTGGGTAATTCTTTACGTCGTATCCTTCTGTCTTCATTACCAGGAGCTGCTGTCACTTCAATTCAAATTGACGGTGTTCTTCACGAATTCTCAACTGTAGAAGGCGTTGTAGAGGATGTAGCTTCAATTATTTTGAACGTGAAAAAACTAGCTCTTAAAATCTACTCTGACGAAGAAAAAGTTATTGAGATTGATGTAAAAGGCGATGGTACAGTTACAGCTGCTGACATTACACATGACAGTGATGTAGAAATTTTAAACCCGGATCTATATATTGCAACAATCGCTAAAAACGGTCATTTACGTATGCGTATGTACGCTCAACGCGGCCGTGGTTACACTCCTGCTGATCAAAACAAACGTGAGGATCTTCCTATCGGCGTGATCCCGATCGACTCTATTTACACTCCAGTATCACGCGTCAATTTCCAAGTGGAAAATACTCGTGTAGGTCAGTCTTCTGACTACGATAAACTTTCTCTTGATGTGTGGACAGATGGTAGCATCGGTCCGAAAGAGGCGATTTCGCTCGGAGCAAAAATTTTAACCGAGCATCTAAACATCTTCGTTGGCATGACAGATGAGGCACAAACTGCTGAAATCATGGTCGAAAAAGAAGAAGATCAAAAAGAAAAAGTTTTAGAGATGACTATCGAAGAACTTGATCTTTCTGTTCGCTCTTATAACTGCTTAAAACGCGCTGGTATTAATACAGTACTAGAACTTGCGAATAAGTCAGAAGACGATATGATGAAAGTTCGTAACCTTGGACGTAAGTCACTAGAAGAAGTAAAAGCGAAGTTAGAAGAGCTTGGTTTAGGATTACGCAAAGAAGACTAAGCGATTTAAACAAAACTTACAAGATCAGATAATTTTTTATAAAGGAGGGAAACATCCATGGGTTACAGAAAACTTGGTCGTACAAGTTCTCAACGTAAAGCGATGTTACGTGACTTAGCTACTGATTTAATCATCAACGAGCGTATCGAAACTACTGAGGCTCGCGCTAAAGAAGTACGTAAAGCTGTTGAAAAAATGATTACTTTAGGTAAACGCGGTGATTTACATGCACGCCGTCAAGCTGCTGCATTCATCCGTCGTGAACTAGTAACAACTACTGATGCAGAAGGTAACGAAACAACTTCATTTGCACTTCAAAAGTTATTTGATGATGTTGCACCACGTTATGCAGAGCGTCAAGGTGGTTACACTCGTATTCTTAAAGTAGGTCCTCGTCGTGGTGACGGTGCACCTGTTGTTGTGATTGAATTAGTTTAACTTCTTGAAAGAAGTTAAAGCCTCCGGCGGATGTCACGGAATTGCAAAGGATTTCTTTGTACAGGCACAAAGCCGATTCCGGACGCAATTATGCCGAGGCATAATTGATTCATAAGAGAAGACAAGTGGTGAAGAGGGTGGAATCACCACCCTCTTTCTTTATAAATGATTTATACGACAAATAATTAAGCTGAGCGTTATGATGAGCGGACACTGTTGTGTGGCGTCTCGTTTAGCTCTCCGCACCTCATTCAGAGGGAACAAGGGCTTGAGCACCCGCGTTTCTTGAAAATGTAACGACTAGCGCATTTCTATCGAATGAGGTGCGCGCTTTTTTATTTTTTAGGGAAGTATGAGATAGCGCCAATTTAATGGTGCTTTTTTTAATATACGGCTCTTTTTATATTTTGTTTCTATAATATTTTGTGCGGACACAATTCAAAATCCGGACGCAATTACGCCAAGGCGAAATTGGTATTTGATTTATCGTTTGATTCTTAAAAGAGAGCCTATTTATTATATTTAGGCCTATATCTGAACAAACAAAAGAAAGGAAAGTCATTTTAGCGCTTTTCTTTTATCGACATAATGATTGTAGTAGAATTCATACATAAAAAAGTGTAAGTTAGTTAGTAGAGCTGAGCATGTAGAGAGGAGTTCTAGAAATGCCAGAAATTTTATCATTAAATAACGTGACATTTTCATATACACCAGAAGAAAAAGAAAGTCGCAATGCTGTTGAAAATGTAAGCTTTGCGGTACAAGAAGGAGAATGGATTGCCATTGTTGGCCATAACGGTTCTGGTAAATCCACCATTGCAAAGCTTATGAATGGTTTGCTATACCCACAGCAGGGCGATGTACGTATATTACGCGAACCATTAAGTGAAGAAAACCTATGGGAAAGCCGCTCACAGATGGGCATGGTTTTTCAAAATCCAGACAATCAATTTGTTGGAGCGACAGTGCAGGATGATGTTGCTTTCGCTCTTGAAAATAACGGAGTGCCATATGAAGAGATGGTAGAACGTGTACATGCAGCACTCGAGCAAGTAAAAATGAACAATTTTTTAGATCATGAGCCACATCACTTATCAGGTGGGCAAAAGCAGCGTGTTGCCATTGCAGGAGCACTGGCGTTGAAACCAAAGCTCCTTATTCTTGATGAAGCCACATCTATGCTAGATCCACAGGGGCGTGCGGAGGTATTACAAACAGTTCAAACTTTACGTGCTGAAACAGGGCTAACGGTAATATCCATTACGCATGATTTAGAGGAAGCCATGCTGGCAGATCGTGTTCTCTTTATGAATGATGGAAAGAAATTTGCTGAGGGTACACCTGCTGAAATTTTTTCATTTGGGGACAAGCTAGTTGAATTTGGGCTAGACTTGCCATTTGCCATGAAGTTATCAAAGTTATTGCAAAAGGAAGGTGTTCCGCTAATGGGACAACATATGACAGAAGAAGAGTTGGTGAATGATTTATGGACATCAAACTTCAACAAGTAAGCTATGCCTATGCACAGGGTACACCTTTTGAGAAACGTGCATTATTCGATGTAGATTTTGAAATTCCATCACATACGTATCAGGCGATTATTGGGCATACTGGCTCTGGTAAATCGACCATTCTTCAGCACTTTAATGCACTTCTAAGACCTACTTCAGGGGAAGTGCATATTGGAGACCGTATTGTCGTAGCTGGAAAAAAGGCGAAGGATTTAAAATCTGTACGCCAAAAGGTTGGTATTGTGTTTCAATTCCCGGAGCATCAGCTGTTTGAAGAAACCGTATTAAAGGATATTATGTTTGGTCCTATGAACTTCGGTGTAACGGAAAAAGAAGCTGAAGCGCGAGCAAAAGAACTTGTAGGCTTAGTAGGCTTACCAGAGAACGTACTTGAAAAATCACCTTTTGATTTATCTGGTGGACAAATGCGCCGAGTGGCAATTGCTGGCGTATTAGCAATGGAACCTGAAGTTATTGTTTTAGATGAACCAACTGCAGGGCTTGATCCACGCGGTCAGAAAGAGATTATGGATATGTTTTATAAGCTACATCAGGAACGTGGCCTAACGACAATTCTCGTTACGCACAGTATGGAGGATGCAGCTCGTTATGCGGACAATATTGTCATTATGCATGAAGGGAAAAATGTATTAAGTGGGATACCACAAGAAATTTTCAAAGATGTGGAGACATTGAAGAATTTCCGCTTAGAACCTCCTCGTATCGTACGCTTTCAACAAAAAATCGAAAAAATGATAAATCAATCCTTCTCAAAGATATGCTTAACCGAAGAAGAGCTAGCAACTGAAATTGCTCGAGTGCTAAGAGAGGAGCGTGCAGAATCATGATGGAGAAAATGATATTTGGGCGCTTCCTACCTGGAAACTCTCCGGTTCATAAGCTCGATCCACGATCAAAGCTTATATTTGTCTTTGCGTTCATTATTATTGTTTTTTTAGCAAACAATACAGTGACATATGCCATGCTATTGGCATTTACCTTACTCATTGTGTTAGTGTCACGTATTCGCCTGTATTTTTTAATTAATGGTCTAAAGCCAGTTCTTTTTTTAATGGCATTTACCTTCTTGATTCATATATTTATGACGAAAGAAGGCGCCCCGGTATTTGAGTGGAAGTTTATCACTATCTATGAAGAGGGTATACGACAAGGGATATTCATTTCGGTACGATTTCTAGTTCTAGTGTTTATGACATCTATCTTAACACTTACAACGTCACCGATTTCAATTACGGATGGCATTGAAGTACTGCTAAATCCATTAAAAGCAGTGAAAGTGCCTGTGCATGAGTTAGCTCTAATGATGTCTATTTCATTGCGCTTTATTCCAACGTTAATGGATGAAACAGATAAAATTATGAAAGCACAAATGGCACGTGGCTCGGATTTATCTTCTGGACCGATAAAAGATCGTATTAAAGCGGTCGTGCCATTACTGGTGCCTCTGTTTGTAAGTGCCTTTAAACGAGCTGAGGATTTAGCAACAGCTATGGAAGTAAAAGGCTACCGTGGAGGCGAAGGGCGTACAAGGTATCGCAAGCTAAAATGGGATATGAGCGATACATTTGCACTCGTGTCATTAGTAGGGATGGGCGCTTTACTATTCTTCTATAGAAGTTAAAAGGAGTAAGCTTTATGCGACGATTAAAAGTAATTATTAGTTATGATGGAACACAATTTTCTGGCTATCAAGTACAGCCTGGGGAGCGGACAGTACAAGCAGAGCTTGAGCGTGTTCTAAACATTATGCATAAAGGGGAAAAGGTGAAAGTAACTGCGAGTGGACGTACAGATGCAAAAGTGCATGCAATTGGACAAACATTGCATTTTGATACGCCACTAGCGATTCCCGTAGAAAACTATATGAAGGCACTGAATGTTCAACTGCCAAGAGATATTCGAGTAATGTCGGTTGAAGAAGTAGCGGCTGACTTTCATGCTCGTTACAGTGTAACAGGGAAGCGGTACCGATATATATGGTCATGTGAGCCTGTACAGAGTCCGTTCCGCAGACATTACACGGTAGAGACAAATGGTGTGAAACCAAATGTCGGAGCAATGCAGGAGGCGGCAAAGGCCATTATCGGTACACATGACTTTTCATGTTTCTGTGCAGCCAATACAAGTGTCAAAGATAAGGTGCGCACAGTAACTACACTACAATTTGAGTGGCGTGGTGAGGAGCTACATATGGTGATTGAAGGAAATGGCTTCTTATATAATATGGTCCGTATTATCGCAGGCACGCTTTGGGAAGTTGGTATAGGACGTCGTGACATTGAGAACGTGGAGTTAGTCGTTAAATCTATGAACCGTGATAAGGCAGGTAAAACCGCACCACCACAAGGTCTATATCTTGAGAAAGTCTTCTATTAAATGGCTCATCAAAAGTGGGGATGACATTTTATTTAAATGTATATCGTGAGGATAGGTTGATTGGAGTGGAAACTGGGCGACTCCTTGGGGATCAGCGATAGAGGAACGAAGGCTAAAACCATCACGTCCTGTGATAAAGCCTTCGTGACCAACATCGGCAATGTTTTATCTGTGCGACAGCAACAAAGCGCCCAGTCGGAACGGAAATCAACCCCGCATTATGGTGATGACCATTAAGAAGAACCACCGACGAATATTGTAGAATTATTAGTGCGAAATATCATTGTATTATACAAAATGAAGGCTCGCAAAAGCCCTAATTTAAACAATCATTGAATCTGAACAACTTCTCCAGGTGTTTATTGAAATTACTTGACTTTAAAAGTCATTCATTATATGATAACAGATGGTATTTTCATTACCACCACAAATAAGCCCCGAAAACTTATAGTGTAGTTTAATGAAAAATAACGGTAATCGAATCGATTAGGAGGATATATACATGCGTACAACATTCATGGCTAAAGGTCACGAAGTAGACCGTAAATGGCTAGTAGTTGATGCAGAAGGCCAAACTCTTGGACGTTTAGCTTCTGAAGTAGCTGCAATCTTACGTGGTAAACATAAACCAACATTCACACCAAACGTTGACACAGGTGATCACGTAATCATCATCAACGCTGACAAAATCCATTTAACTGGTAACAAATTAGAGGGTAAACTTTACCGTCACCATACTCAATTTGCGGGTGGTTTAAAAACTCGTACTGCTGGTGAAATGCTAGACAAGTACCCAACAAGAATGATCGAATTAGCAATTAAAGGGATGCTTCCTAAAAACTCTTTAGGTCGTAAAATGTTCGGTAAACTAAACGTTTACACAGGAACAGAACACCCACATGCTGCACAAAAACCAGAAGCATACGAGCTTCGCGGATAATATAAATTAAGAGGAGGATATTACTTTGGCACAAGTTCAATACATCGGCACTGGTCGCCGTAAAAGCTCTGTAGCTCGCGTACGTCTAGTACCGGGTACAGGTAAAATTGTTATCAACAAACGTGAAATCGAAGAATACGTACCATTCGCTGCATTACGTGAAGTAATTAAACAACCATTAGTAGCTACTGAAACTACAGGAAGTTACGATATCCACGTAAACGTTAACGGTGGTGGATACACTGGTCAAGCTGGTGCAGTACGTCACGGTATCGCTCGTGCTCTACTTCAAGTAGACCCAGATTTCCGTGCTGCATTAAAATCTGCTGGATTACTTACTCGTGATTCACGCATGAAAGAACGTAAAAAACCAGGTCTACGCGGCGCTCGTCGTGCACCTCAGTTCTCAAAACGTTAATATTTCTTATATATCAACGTTTCCAAGCCCTTTCCCGGTTCTGTCGGGGAAGGGTTTTTTTATGTCACCTTAGTGTTATATCTAGGCTTGTAACGTGGGGGGATTTCCATTCCGACCGGGCGCTTTGTAGCTGACGCTTTGCTTTCGCTACAGAAAACATTTGTTGCTGACGCTTCGCTTTCGCACAGATAAAACATTGCCGCTGACGCTTCGCTTTCGCGCAGAGCTTCCTGGGGGCGTCTGATAAGCCGCTCCATGGTCTCATCTGTGACGCTGATGCCCAAGGAGTCGCCCAGCCTACATGGCATACGTTTTTTTAACAACTGTCATCCCTAACTTTTGGTAATGAACCACATCCAATTCATATTTTACATAAAAGTAATTCCTTCTTTTCATATTCATGTATTTGCTTCTGTCTATAAAAAGTCACAGTTAATTTAGTAAATAGCCAAAGAATGTGTATTTTACGTGGAAATGGCTGATACTACTTTTAGGCTGTTTATTTCTGAAAATGGAGGTCAATATATGAAAAAGCTATTAATATTATCACTTGCAGCAATTGCACTTCTTGGTGCATGTGGTAATAAAACTGACGTAAAAAAAACGGAGGAAGTAAAAACAGAGAATACTGCAAATCAAAGACAGGTTGAAATAACAAAAGGTCAAGCAAATGCTAAAATTCTAAATAGCACAAACTGGCAAGGTACAAAAGTCTACGATAAAAATAAAAAAGATTTAACAGCGGAGAATTCAAATTTTATTGGGCTTGCCAAATATGACGCTGATTCAGGACGTTATGAATTTTTCGATCCAAATACAGCTGGAAGCCGTGATGATAAAGGTATTTTCTTTATTACGAATGATGGAAAGCATAGAGTATTGATTTCAGAAACGAAAAATTACCAAGCAATTGTAGAAATTACTGAGCTAACAAATAATATGTTCACTTATAAACGAATGGGGAAAGATGCAAGTGGTAACGATGTAGAGGTATTCGTTGAGCATGTCCCCTATAAGGAAAAAAAGCTTACATTTACCGAAGCAGATAAAACTTTAAATGATTCTACAGGCACTATTGTGAAAGACGTTGATGGAGATAAAATTTTAGCTGAAACACTTTGGCAAGGAACAGTTGTATTAGATGTAAACGGACATGATATAACGCAATATAATACGAATTTTATTAGCATTGCGAAATATGATGCAAATACGAATAAGTACGAATTTTTCAATCCTGAAACAGGTGAAAGCCGTGGTGACTTCGGTTATTTTAATGTTATCCGTGGAAATAAATTAAGAGCGCATGTTTCAATTGGCGAAAATAAATATGGGGCTGTACTTGAAATTACTGAGCTAAATAATAAGAAATTCACGTATAAAAGAACTGGCAAAGACAAAGATGGTAAGGATATAACAGTATTTGTTGAACATGAACCTTATACAGGTAAGTTTAAACCAGAATTTACACTAAAATAAAAAAGAATGATTCCCCAATCAACGACATTAGTCAACGTATTGTTAATGCCGTCTTATCATTACTTAAAAAGTATCTTCTAAAACTCTCGATTTTAATACTTGAGAGTTTTTTTCGCTTTCTGGAATAGTTCAATCCCTAACTTCGTACACTAAATGTAAAAGGGTGGTGGATATGGGTGAAGCGCTGGCTTGCACTAGGAGTAATTATGCTGATGAGTATAGTGGTCGTGGCATATGAAACGAATGCTTCGGACCGTAACTTCTTCCTACCAGACCCACTAGGTGGCATAAAAATTGTCATTGATGCGGGGCACGGAGGTCAAGATGGGGGGGCTTCAAAGGGCGAAGTAATTGAAAAGGATATTACACTTGCAATTGCTCAGTATGTGGAAAAGCAATTAAAGAAAAAAGGCGCAGTAGTCGTAATGACACGAACAAAAAATGGAGACGTTATCGATGAGCACGCGCCATCAGAAAAATTTGGTACATTGAGAGAACGAAAAAAGCAGGACATCTTTTTAAGAAAAGATTTAGTACAAAAAGAAAAACCGGATGTTTTTATTACAATTCATGCAAATGCCATTCCTGAAACAAAATGGCGTGGAGCACAGGTGTTCTATCATAAAGAAGGACATGCTGAAAGTGAATTATTAGCAAAGAGCATTCAAGAATCCATTCGCACTAATTTGAAAAATACTGACCGAGAGGCATTGTCTATAAAACAAATATATTTACTAAAAAAAGCTGAGGTACCTGCCGCTCTAGTAGAAACAGGATTTATAAGTAATGATGAGGAACGTGCATTATTAACTGATAAGAAATACCAAGAAAAAATGGGAGATGCAATTGTTGAAGGCATAGAAGCGTATTTATTAGCTAAAATTGAATAGAGCAACAACACAACGTAAATCAAATCATTATGATATACTAACATTGAGATAATATAAGGGGAGTGTTCGTCGTGATAAATGAACAACAAATACGAGAAATACTAGGACAACTACAAGATCCATTTTTACATAAATCACTTGCAGAAACAGACGGAATTACAAACGTAGCAATAAAAGAAGAGAAGAATCATGTCAGTGTAAAAATTGCGATTGCTAAAACAAATACACCTGAACAATTACAGCTACAAATGAAAATTGTTGAAGTTTTGAAAGAAGCGGGTGCAAATACAGTTGGTATTCGTTTCGAAGAGCTATCAGCAGAAAAACTACAGAGCTTCCGTGGGGTTGCAACGGAGTCTGAGGCACAAGATATTTTATCTCCGCTTAGCACAGTACAAGTTATTTCAATTGCCTCTGGTAAAGGCGGTGTAGGGAAATCTACAGTGTCAGTTAACTTAGCTGTTGCATTAGCTCGTCTAGGGAAGAAGGTTGGCTTAATCGACGCTGATATTTATGGGTTCAGTGTCCCTGATATGATGGGTGTTACAGATATGCCAAAAGTGGTAGACAATCGAATTTTCCCTGTTGATCGCTTAGGTGTGAAAATGATTTCGATGGGCTTCTTCGTTGAAAATAACGCACCGATTGTATGGCGTGGACCAATGTTAGGTAAAGTGTTAGATCAATTCTTCCGTGATGTAGAATGGGGCGAGCTAGACTATCTACTATTAGATTTACCACCAGGTACAGGTGACGTTGCATTAGATATTCATCAAATGCTTCCTTCATCAAAAGAAATTGTTGTAACAACACCACATCCAACGGCAGCGTTCGTTGCTGCTCGTGCAGGTGCAATGGCTTTACAAACAGACCATGAAATTTTAGGTGTTATTGAAAACATGGCATGGTATGAGTCGAAATCAGGTGACCGTGAATTCGTATTCGGTCAAGGTGGAGGTCCAAAATTAGCAGATGAGTTACGTACAGAGCTACTTGGACAAATTCCTCTTGGTCAACCTGACTGGTCAGAAGAAGATTTTGCACCTTCTGTTTATGCTGAAAAACACACAACAGGACAAATTTATTTAGACATCGCGACGAAAATCATTAATAAATTAAATAAATAACGAAAACGGATTTCCTCCATTGTTTGAGGAAATCCGTTTTTACATATAAGGGGTTACTGAGTGCTCTTTTCCTCATTGCCTGTGCCTTCAGAACCACCACCACCAGCTTCTTTTTTTCCGCCGCCAGCGCCGCCAGTTTTACCTGCCTCGCCGCCACTCTTCTTAATAAGCTCCTGCCATTTTGTTTGCATAAGTGGACTTTCAATCGTTTCCTTTACGATTTCCTCCATTTGCTTTCTTAGGTTGGAGGATTTTAGAATGGTCTCTAACTGCTTTTGCATATCTGGCTGACCAAAGAATGCCTCCATATCCTTTTGGAAAGCCGGGTCTTTCATTAATTCCTTCATAATATCCTGTTGCTGCTTTTGCATACTTTTAGCTATAGTTTCTTTAAATTTTGGATCTTCGAATGTTTTCTTCCAAAAGTCTTCTGCTTCCTTGGAAAGCAAGGTTTCTTCGGTAGCCTTCTTTACTTCCTCATGCTCCAAAACCAATAATTCACGGAAACTTGGATCCTCTAAAAGCTGGCGTAACGCCTTTTTACCATCCTCGGTTTGTAAAGAGTCGATCATTATTTTTTTTATTTCATCATAGGACATAGTAGAGGCTTTATCTTGTGAACAGGCAGAAAGAAAAAGCATTAGAATTAGTAGTAAGATGAATTTTCGCATCAATAATCAGTCCTTTCTATAGATAGACTCTTTCAATTATTGTTCACATTTATGATGACTTTATGTATTGATTAGGATGAGAAATAGCTTTTTTAACAATGCATTGTTAAAATGAATACAGATATACATTGAGAAATTGGGGGACTTTTAGTTGTGACGATACGAAATTGGGCAAAGTTTTTCTTCTTTGCAATGCTCGTTGGTGGCGCAGTCAACGGAATTTGCAGTTTATTTATTCGATGGGATTTCTTTCAACCATATATAGCAAACGGTCAATGGGGTGAATTCTTGGCCGGACTTTTATGGATGGTCTTCTTAGGATTTACAATGAGTGTTATTGCACAGGCAGGCTTTTTTGCTTATTTAACGCTCCATCAAGTAGGGGTTAACATTTTTAGAACACTTACATTATGGAATTGGGTACAGCTATTATTAATTGTTATTACTGTTTTTGATATTATATTCTTCCGCTTTATACCTGGTGTAAAAGATGGACAAAGCTGGTTATTCTATGTGGGTTTGTTAATTGTATTGCTAGTAGGTGCTATAGTAACAGCCATTCAAAAAGTAAAATTAACAGGAAAGAAACATGTTTTCATTTCAGCTTTATTTTTTATGATTGTTGTTACAACACTCGAATGGACAATTGCATTAATGGGTCGCGATGAAAACATTAACGAGTATGTTGCACTTTTACTATTCCCACTACTCGCTGTAAATGCTTATCAATTATTAGTATTACCAAAATATAATGCAAAATCCGAAGAAGATCGTCAAAAATTAGAAGCACGCCGCAAAGCACGTCGTGAACAAGCTAAAAACGCATAAAGAAGTTGCCTCTATTAGTTGGAGGCAACTTCTTTTTTATGGTGATTTTTTAGTTTGAACTTTATATCCGAATATATTTTCCTCAATCGACATAAATTTATTTTGTTGTAGAAAAGTATTCAGCTCTTTAAACGAGATTGGATTATTTTGATGTAATGAGATGAAAATAAAATCTCCCTTTTGCAATTTAGGGGTCTTTTCCCCTTTCCAGATTAGAGAGGGAGAAAGTATATTCATCTGCTGTTGAAATAAGTTTTTTTGTAAATCCTGCGAATACTGGTGGTTTCGTGTTGCAAACCAAAGTGGTGTTTCTTGCAAATGCTTTTCGTAAATATTAATATTTTTTTGCACGACGGCAAGATCGATTGGTTTATCCACTGAATCCTCAGGTCCTAATAATCCTGTAGGTAGTTTTCTTTCTTGAATGATTTTTATGTGCTCGGGTGAACGTTCAATCCATGCAGCATCTAACAATAGAAGCGGATAAGGTTCTTTTACAGTTTTAAGCCAGTTCAACAGGGCTTCATCAGAGAAAGAAATTTCGACAATAAGTGATGTACCATAGTGTCCTTTTGTTACAACTGCTGGAGCATCAGCAATGTTAAATACAGAAATCATAGTAGAATTTATCGGCTTTATAAAGACAAACAGTATTACGATGAAAAGCAATGAAATTAACGTTTTACGAACCATCATAACAACCTCGTTTCTATATTTTTAACTTCTTTCAGCAAGTGTTTTCGTAGCGAAAGTGAAACGTCAGCTACAATTGTCTTTTGTACCAAAAGCGTAGCGATAGGTACAGAAGTTTCCCACCTCTATAGGTGGTACGATGAATGCGGATTTAAGCTACTTTTCAGCGGGTGTAAAGCCTCTGTACACAATTATGCCGAGGCATAATTGATATGAAAAAATAGAGTTCTTAAAAAAACTTATGATTTAGTGTTGACTTTCATGATTAATCGATGTTATTATGTATAAGTCGCCAAGAGGTGACGCGGTAAATTAAAAAATGAACCTTGAAAACTGAACAAGCAAAACGTAATCAATAAAGTTTTTAGTAGCTAACCTTGAGTTGGTGAACGAA